>JAEWKR010000119.1 GCA_023457715.1 Verrucomicrobiota bacterium | reverse complement strand
GCGCCAGCCGCAGGAGCGGCGGCGGCACCCTCGGCAGGCGCGGCGGCGGCCGTCGTTTCGGCGGCGGCGATTTCGGCGACCGGCTCGACGCAGGCCACGACAGGCTGACCCTTCGGATCGAGGAACTCGACCCCGGCGATCGCCTTCAGGCCGCCCACCTTGATCGTCTCACCGACCTTGAGCTCGGTGACATCAACGACGATGGCTTCCGGAAGATCCTTCGGCAACACGCGGATGCGCAGAGCCTGGGTGGCGGTTTCCAACACGCCGTTCTGGTTCTTCACGCCGAAGGATTCGCCGGTCAGGTGGACCGGGACGCGGATCTCGAACTTCTCATCGGCCTTCACTTCCTGAAGATCGACGTGGAGGTACTTGTCGGTGATCGGGTCGCGCTGCACTTCCTGGAGGAAGGAGAGGCCCTTGTTGGCGTTGTCCGCCTTCAGCTGGAGAAGGACGGCGCGGTCGCCGACGGACTTCAGCAGTTTGACGAATTCGGGCACCTCGATGGCGAGGGACTCCGGCTTGGTGTGCTTTCCGTAAAGAATCGCAGGAATGCGATTGACCTTGCGGAGGCGGCGGGAAGCGCTGCGACCGGTTTCGGCGCGCGCGGCGACGTTTAGCGTGAACTGTTGGCTCATGGATTTCGTTCCCCCTGTCGCCCCGGAATTGAGGGCAGGCGTAATGGAAAAGAGGAAGAGTTGATAGAATCGCAGCGGCCAAGGCAATGCCGAAGTACACCGCTCACGCCTTGCTCCCCTGGCGCCGAAACTGCTAAGGGCTTCCGTCGCGTATGGATCCGCTCACCTCCCCCCGCTCGAGTACGGCTACCCGGGGTGCGTCCGCGGCCTCCATCGAGCGGTTGGCCATCTCCCCGGGCCACAACTATTTCGGACGTCACGGTCAGGCCGCTGGCGCCCACCCGGTCGTGGAGCGGGCCGAAATCGAATGCCATGCCGGCCGGGGCATCGTCGGGGACCGCTTCTACGACTATAAACGGGACTACAAGGGCCAGATCACGTTCTTCGCCCTTGAAACGCTCGACCGGATCCGGCGTGAGCTCGGGCTGGACGCGATCCCGCTGACCGCTGTCCGCCGCAACGTCTTCACGCAGGGGGTTTCGCTGTCCGACTTGATCGGGGTCGAATTCAGCGTGCAGGGCGTGCGTTTTGCCGGAACGGAGGAATGCCGACCCTGTTACTGGATGGATCACGCCGTCGGACCTGGCGCCGAAGCGCGGCTGCGCGGTTGCGGCGGGCTGCGCGCGCGCATTATCAGCGACGGTACCCTCCGGTTGGGAGCAGCGGAACTGGAGGTGTCGGAATAAGGGAGGAAGCACCACCCTCACTCCCTCATTCCCTCATTCCCTCATTCCCTCATTCCCTCACTCCCTCACTCCCTCCTCTGAGCCGCACGCGCCACCTCGACGTCCTGCGCGACCTCGTCCCGGATCAGAGCCCAGTGGAAGCGATTGTCCGGGTTCGCCACGAAGGCGTTATGGTTGTAATGGGTCAGCGGCATGTCGCGATACAAGGGTCGGGTGATTCGCACCACCGCGTCCCACTCCGCCAGGGCGCCCTGGAGGTGCCGGATCGCGGCCTGTTGTTGCTCCGCCTCCCCGGTGATCCGGAATCGCTGCAGGGCCACGGCACCGCGCAACTTTTCCGCCAGGTGCAGCCCGAGATGAGCCCAGGTCCGCACGTCGGCGACTTCATAGCGCAGCGAGGCGTTCCCAGATACGTCGATGCCTTCGACCAGACGGAGCGCTTCGCGGCAATCCCGCTCGAGCCAGTCACTCAGCCGCGGAGGGGTCATGCGAGCGGCCATCGCGACGCCGCCCGGTTGCCGGTACTCCTCGTCGACATAGTCTTTCACCGACACATAGTCGGGGTCCAGCGTCGGGTGCCCGATCAGGTGATCGACGCCGATGTATTTTGTGACCTCGCCCTGCAGCGAGAGGAACCCCTCCCCATACAGCGTGAAATCCCAGCGCGTGTCGTAAAGCGAGTTCAGGCGCAACTGGGTGGCTGAGGCCAGCGCGAACGCGCGCAGCAGATTATCCCCCTTGGATCCATACCGGCGGTTGAATTCAGCCTGAAAGACGGCATTCGGCGTCTTCGGATCGTACAGCAGCCGTCCCCAGAGCTGATAGAACAGCCATTGTCGCTCAAAGGCCCACTTCCAGGCCACGGGGTCCTGCACTGCCGTGAAGTAGTCCAGCGCCGGAATGTAGCACTCGGATCCGATGAAGTAACCGCCCACGTAGTCCGCGCTGCCATTGTTCGCGATGTGTTGGCGAATGAAGTCCGGCACACCCCAGCGCAGGGCAAAGAAATCCTCGTTTCGCGCCATCCACGTCACCTTGTAGTTTTTCGGCGCCGGCACGAAGTACGTGTCGCCCAGCTTCCCGCCGTGGACCTTCACCAGCTTTGGCGTGCTGTGGGCGTGGGACCAGTTGAACTTCATCTCCGCCCAGATCGGGCCGTCGAAGCGGTCGCCCAGCCGCTCCATCGCGGCACGAGTCACCTTCTCCACATCGGCACTGGTCCCGCCCTCCGATCCCAGGCCGGACGAAAACGGCACGCGATGGATCAACTTCACCCGGCGGTTGGCATTGAGCATACCGGGAATGATCACGTCGTCCATCCAGTGCTGGCGCTCGATCGGCGTCATCCCGGCCATGCCTTCGCCGTGCGAAAGCCCGATCCCGTCGAGGTCGGGATATTCGTTCAGCACCTGGGTGACGCTCTCGCGAAGGTAGCGCCGGACGATCTCCGACGTGTCGCCATCGACGTAATAATGGGGATAGAAATTCTGCTTCGCGACCCCATGCGCCGCCGCGAACTCGCGGCTGACGAAGATGCTCCAATGGACAATGTAGGTATCGAGGCCGCGCTCCTTCGCCAGGCGGAAGATATTACGGTAGAGATCGCGCCATTGCGCCTGCTCCGCGTCACTCCACGGGCTCGCCTCCGGAAAATTTTTCGGCCGCACCATGAACGTGAATGGGTGCATGTTCCACAGGCTCACGACATTGAACCGGTTCTCGACCATCATATCGAGAAACCCCTCCCAAAACTTTACGTCCTTGGCCGTGGCCACGTGCTGGTCCAACGCCGAACTGGAACGGTAAGTCTCCCACGGCAGGTTGAACTTGATCCCCCGGAAGGGCAGATGCGGTTTCTGCTCCGAGGGGCCGATCGCCGACAACGCCGTGCCATTGCGCACACTCTCCGCGAGGGCAAGGGCACCGTAGACGAGGCCCCGCTTGTCACCCCCATACACCGTGATCACTTTTCCGTCCGGCACGATCGCGAATGCCTCGGGGGCCAGGCGGTGCGAATGAACCGCGAGGCTGATCAAGCGTTCATAATCGGTGCGCTCCGCCAGCACCTCGTGTTTCGCGGCCGTGAGGACCTCCCCGAGTTTACGCGCCGCGTAGGCGGAGGTGGGGACATCCTGATCGTGGAGGATGTACACGCGTTCGGCACGACCCACGCAGGTGGCCAACAACAGCACCAGAACGGCAAGCAGCGGGGTTTTCACGGCCATACACAAGCCACTCGCACGCCGGAGACAATCGCGGAGCGCAGGTCGCGAGCCGGCGGTTTGCGTGGCGGTCCCGACTTCACGTGGGAGTCTGGATGGAGCCAAGGCCTTCCGCCTAAAGGCGGACTACTTACCCAAACCTACACCGCCCGGAACACCACGGCGGCGTTCTGGCCACCAAAGCCGAGATTGTTGCTCAGGACGGTCCGTACCGTGGCGCGGCGCGCCTGATTCGGGACGTAGTCAAGATCGCACTCCGGATCGGGCTCCTCGAGATTGATCGTCGGAGCGATGGTCTGGGTCTGGATCGTTTTCGCGCAGATCACCGATTCAATCCCGCCGGCGGCACCGAGCAGGTGCCCGGTCATCGACTTCGTCGAACTGATCGCGACCTTCGCCGCGTGCTCCCCGAAGATGCGCTTGATCGCGAGGGTCTCGAACTTGTCGTTGTAAGGGGTCGAGGTGCCGTGCGCGTTGATGTAATCCACCTCCGCCGGGGCAACCCCGGCGCTGGCCAGCGCGCGCTTCATCGCCATCGACAACCCTTTGCCCTCCGGATCGGGCTGCGTGATATGGTACGCATCACAGGTGGCGGCGTAGCCCGCCAGTTCGCAGTAGATCCGGGCGCCCCGCGCCTGGGCATGCTCCAGCGATTCCAGGACAAGGATGCCCGCCCCCTCGCCCATCACGAAACCGTCGCGGCCCTTGTCGAAAGGCCGGCTGGCCTTTTCCGGCTCGTCGTTGCGCGTGCTCATTGCCTTCATGGCGCTGAAGGTCGCGTACGCGAAGGGCGTGATCGCCGCCTCTGCTCCGCCCGCGACCATCACGTCGACATCGCCCCGACGGATGGCGTGAGCGGCTTCGCCCAACGCGTGGGTGCCTGTTGCGCACGCCGATACCACGCCGAAATTCGGACCGCGCGCCCCGAGCTCGATCGCAACCATCCCGGAACACATGTTGCCGATGAGCGCGGGAATGGTGAACGGCGAGACCTTGCGCGGACCACGCTCCGCCAGCACCTTCAGCTGGGACTCGTACGTGTACATCCCGCCGATGCCGGAGCCGATCATCACGCCGACCCGATCGCCGTCCTCGCGGGTCATGTCGAGTTTCGCATCCGCCACCGCCTGCTTCGCGGCCACGAAACCGAAGTGGGTATAGCGGTCGTTCCGCCGCGCTTCCTTCGGGTCCATGTGTTGAGCGGCATCCCAGCCGCGCACCTCGGCGCCCATGTGGGTCGCGAAATCCTTCGGATCGAAATGCGTGACCCGGTGCACGCCACCACGGCCGGCCACCAGGCTGGCCCAAAAGGCATCCACATCATGGCCCAGCGCGGTGATCGCACCCAGCCCGGTGACAACGACCCGACGCGTCGACGGAGGATTATCCATGGTAGTGGCGCAAGGAGCCGGCATTACGCCGGCAAAGAGGGCCCGGAGTTGAAAAAACAAAAAGGCGTTCCGCCAGCCATTTCCTGTCGGAAAAGCGGCAGAACGCCGGAAAATCGAAAACCAGACTGGCTCAGGCCTGACCCGACTTCGACTTGATGTAGTCGATCACCTGGCCGACCGTCTGAAGCTTCTCGGCATCAGACTCCGGGATCTCACCCTTGATCTCGTCCTTGAACTCTTCCTCGAAAGCCATGATCAGCTCGACCGTGTCGAGCGAATCTGCGCCAAGATCGTCCAGAAAAGAGGCCTGCGGCGTGATCTGCTCCTCATTCACGTTGAGCTGATTCACGATGATCTCTTTGACGCGTTGTTCGATGGTTTTTTGGTCAGCCATTTGCGGAGAAAACGAAGTTCGCAGCCTTCACATCGCCATCCCGCCGTCAACGGTAAAAACTTGACCGGTGATGTAGCCGGCCTCCTCGGAACAGAGGTAAGCCGTCATGTTGGCGATGTCGGCCGCTTCGCCGAATCGTTTCAGCGGAACGGCCTCCAGAATCCTGGTCGATGCCTCGGGATTGTTCACGAAATCCGTGGTCATGTCGGTCTTGATGAACCCGGGCGCCACGGCGTTCACGGTGACGCTGCGGCTGGCGAATTCGCGGGCGAGCGTCTTGGTCAGGCCGATCATGCCTGCCTTCGCGGCGGAATAGTTGGCCTGCCCTGCATTGCCCATGATCCCGCTGACCGAGGCGATGTTGACGATGCGGCCCCAGCGCGCGCGCGTCATCGGCCGGCCGATCAGTTTGGTCCAATGGAAGCAGCTCGTCAGATTCGTGGTCAGCACGTCGTTCCAATCCGCATCCGTCATCCGGAACAGCAGGCCGTCGCGGGTGATGCCGGCGTTGTTCACCAGGATATCGATGGCCGGAAATTCCTTCAGCAGCTCCTCCGACGCCTTCGCAATCGCGGCGCCGTCCGCCACATCGACGGCGAGCGCCCGGGCCTTGCCGCCACCCGCCGTGATCGCCGCCGCGGTCGCACCGCACGACTCGGCCGATTTCGAAACACAAATCACCGTGACACCATGGCGGGCCAGGGTCTCAGCAATGGCCTTGCCGATACCGCGACCGGCACCGGTGACGAGAGCAGTGCGATTGTTGAAAGTGAGCATGAAGTCGATTTACGATTTATGATTTACGAGGTATGATTGGCGGCTCGCCGAGAACAGGTATGAGCGAGGAAGTACGAGCAACGAACGAGAACCCGTCAAGCGGTGCAACGGTCCGTTAATTGCGAGGCCTTGCGAACCGGCCCTCGAATTGTCCGCCCCTTCCGGCAAATCGTAAATCGTAATTCGTAAATCATAAATCAGTATACGTCCCGCATGTACCGCTTGTCCTTCTTCATCTGCTTCACGTACTCGGCGGCCTGTTCGACGGCCTTCCCACCTTGTTCGGCAATGATGTCGTGCAGCGTCGTGTCGACGTCCTTCGCCATGCGTTTGGCATCGCCGCAGACGTAGAAGTGAGCGCCCGCGTCGAGCCAGCGCCAGAGTTCGGCGGCGTTTTCGCGCATGCGATCCTGCACGTACACCTTCACCGCCGTGTCCCGGGAAAAGGCGGTATCGAAACGGGTGAGAACGCCTTTGGCCTGCCAGTCGGCCCACTCCTCCTCGTAGAGGAAATCGGTGGCCCGCTTCTGGTCGCCGAAAAAGACCCAGTTGCGCCCCGGGGCTCCCGCAGCCGCGCGGTCCTGCAGGAACGCGCGGAACGGAGCGATGCCGGTTCCCGGCCCGACCATGATGCAATCACGTGCGCCGTCGGCGGGAGGCCCGAAGTGCGAGTCGGACACGAAGACCGGAACGGCGGTCGAGCCCACCTGCACCCGGTCGGAGAGAAAGGTCGAACAGACCCCGATGCGCTCCCGGTGGTTGGTCTGATAACGGACCACCGCCACTGTCAGATGAATTTCGGTGGGATGCAGCCGCGACGACGACGCGATGGAGTACAACCGCGGCATCAGTTTCCGGAGGTGGTCGCAGAACTCCTGCGGCGTCAGCCGCGCACTCGGGTTCTCCTCCAGCAGGTCGATAAACTCCCTTTCCTCCAGCCAGGCGGTGAGCAGATCCTTCGACTCCGGGGCGAGGAGGCCCTCCAGCTTCGCCCGCTCCGCCGAATCGGTCGCCTTCGCGGCCAGAGTGTCCACCATCCTCCGGGCGGGCTTCGCCAGTGCGAGACGCGAGGTGAGAGCTTCGCGCAGCGGAATCGGCGCGGCGAGCTTCAGCTGTGCAGGCGAGACAAGCTCATCGCCCGTCGCGCCCAACGCGCGCAGCACCGCGTCCACGTCGCCCTGGCGATTCGAGGGGAACACGCCCAGGGAATCCCCCGCCTTGTAGTGCAGTCCGCTGCCACTGATATCGACCACGAAGTGGCGCGTCTCCTTGGTGGATCCCGGTTTGCTCAACAACCGGTTTTCAGAGACGTGGGCGGGGAACGGCAAATCCTTGGAATAAGCGCTGGCGGGCGTGGGAGAACCAGTAGACATGCGTGGGGGGGGCGGAGATTGAGCGCGAAACGTGGGGTGAGGCAACCTTGGAGCCTGTTACGACACCACGCAGGATTCAGGATCCCAGGATGCAGGTACCGGACCTGACGCACGAGGTCCCCTGGCCGTTATCCTGCATCTTGTACCCTGTATCCTGCATCGTTCGCCTACCCCACTCGCACCCCTCACAGTCACTCCCCCTTTCACTCTCACTTTGCCTTTTCCTTTCTCCCCCGCATCCCCTTTATTGCACCGATGGCCTCTGGCGAACCGATCCGACTCCAAAAATTCCTGGCTGATGCCGGGGTCTGTTCGCGTCGCGCCGCGGAGGCTTTGATCTTCCAGAAAGAGGTCTGGGTGAACGGCGAAGCCGCCGTGCCCGGGCAGAAGGTGACCCCCGGTGTCGACAAGGTCACCGTCAGCGGGAAACCGGTGCGTACGACCCAGCAACCCCGGGTGACGGTGGTGGTCAACAAACCCCGCGGGCTCGTCTGTTCCAATGACGATCCGCACCATGCGGACACGGTGTTCCAGTTGCTGCCCCGGGAGTATGCCCGGTTCCGGTTCTTCTGCGCGGGCCGGCTCGACCTCGATAGCGAGGGTCTGGTGGTGCTCACAACGGACGGAGACCTCGCCCATCGGCTCATGCACCCGTCGCAGACGGTGGTGAAGCGCTATCACGTCACCCTCGCCAAGCCTTTCCCCGCTGCTCGACTCATCCAGCTGGTTCGTGGCGTGGTGATCGAAGGCGAGCGGCTCCAGGTCGAGCGAGCCGCCCTCGTCAACCCCAAGGCCGACAATGCCGCGTACGACCTCGACGTGCACATGCACCACGGCAAAAAGCGCGAAATCCGGCAGCTGTTCCTGGCGCTGGGTTACGAGGTCAAACGATTGCGCCGGTACCAAATCGGGGCCCTGGGAGTGAAGGGAATCCCGTTGCGCGCAGGGAAGGTCCTTTCTAACAAGGACATCGACTCTCTGTTTCGGAACCCACCCACGCCGCGCGCCACGTTTGAGGCCCGCGTCCGGGTCACCAAAGAATCCGCTCCCGATGAAGACTAAACTCCCCGTTTTGGCGGCGCTGCTCTGCGCGGCGCAGCTTTTCGCCGCGCCTTTGACGAGCACGACCGCCGTACACACCAAGCCGGACGCTTCTTCGCCCGCGTTCACTTATTTGAAAGCCGGCACGGAGCCCACGCCGGCGGCCGCCGAGCTCGGCACCACGCCGGCCGGCTGGATGGCGGTCGAGATGCCGGGTCCGTTCCAAGGCTGGATACAGAATCGCGACCTTACCAAGGGCCTCGACCCCAAGCCCGGCACTCCGATCCGCCTGAGCCCGGAGGCGAACGCGGGCGTTCTGGCCATCGCCGAGCGCGGCGAGAAAACGACGATCACCGGCCTCCAGGGACGCTGGACACAAGTCAGCCTCGATCGCCCGATCGTCGGGTACATCCACGTCGGCTCGACGCCGGGGTACCTTCCCCCCGTGGCCACCACCCCGGCCAGCAGCAGCACCGTTGCCACCACCTCCTTCCCGCTGGCCACGCCCGAGCCTTCCGCGCCGGCGATGACCGCGCCAGCGTCCCCGAACACCATGGCGGGACAACCCGCACCCGCGGCGAGCGCCGCCGACACCGCCAGCCTCCCCCGGCAACTGACGGGCCGCTTTGTGTCGACCCGCCATCCGCTGCGCCCGCGCCGTCCCTACGAATGGGCGCTCGAGGACAACAACGGTCGCCGGTTCGCCTATGTCGACACCTCCAAGCTCCTGTTGACCGAGCAGATCGACAAGTATGTCGGCCACTTCGTCGTGGTTTTCGGCGCCGCCAAGCCGACGCCGGACGGCAAGGACATCGTGATTCAGACCGATTCGCTTCAACTCCTCCTGCGCTAATTTCATGACCCTGATCGACGGAAACCAGATCGCCGCAGCCATTGTGGCCGAATTGAAGGCGGAGGTCGCCGCCCTCCCCGGCCGCAAACCCTGTCTGGCATTGGTGCGGGTGGGCGAAGATCCCGCTTCGGTCTCCTATGTGAAAAAGAAGGAGAAGACCGCCGCCGAAATCGGAGTTACAGGCCGGGTGATTCTGCCGCCGATCACGATTTCCCAGGCCGAACTCTTCGCCTTGATCGACGAGTTGAACGCCGATCCCGGCGTCGATGGGATTCTCGTCCAGTCCCCCTTGCCCAAGCACATCGACGAAGTGGCGGTCTTTCGACGCGTCGCGCCCGAAAAGGACGTCGACGGCTTCAACACGGTGAATCTGGGCAAAGTGGCCCAGGAGGATCCCACGGGGTTCGTCGCCTGCACGCCAGCCGGCATCATGGAGCTGCTCGGTCGCAGCGGCGTGGACCTGAAGGGCCGGCACGTGGTCGTGCTCGGCCGCTCGCTCATCGTCGGCAAGCCGGTTGCCCTGCTGGCGCTCCAAAAGCGGGCCGGGGCGAACGGCACGGTGACCATCTGTCACTCGGCCACCGCCAATCTGCCCGAAATCACCCGCCAGGCGGACGTGCTGATCGCGGCCATCGGGCGCGCCGAGTTCGTCCGCGGAGACATGGTCAAGCCGGGGGCCGTGGTGATCGACGTGGGGATCAATCGCGTGCCGGATGCGTCCAAGAAAACCGGCTACAAGCTCGTGGGGGACGTCCATTTCGAGTCGGTGGCGCCCCGGTGTGCGCAAATCACGCCCGTGCCCGGCGGGGTCGGCCCGATGACGGTCGCCATGCTGATGCAAAATACCGTGAAAGCGTACCGCCTGAAAAAAGACTGAAGGGCTAAAAGGCTGAAGGGCTGAATGAAACGGCCGATCAACCGTCTCTCAGCCTTTTGCTCCTCAAGCCGTTTTCTCCTTCAGCCCTTCAGCCGTTTAGTCTTTTAGTCCTTTCATGTCCGCCCCCTCGATCCTGGTCGTCGACGACCAGCCCATCAACGTCCAGCTGCTGAAGCGCAAGTTGGAGCGCGAGGGCATCCGCGTCGCGGCAGCCTACAATGGCGTGGAAGCGCTGCAGCATGTCGCGAAGGACAAGCCCGATCTCATCCTGCTCGACGTCATGATGCCCGACATGGATGGGATCGAGGTCTGCCAGCGTCTGCAGGCTGACGAGGAGACCCGCGGGATCCCCGTGATCTTCATCACCGCCCGCACGGGCAAGGAGAGCAAGATCGAGGGCCTCGGGGTGGGCGCGGTGGACTACATCACGAAGCCAATCGACCTCGACGAGACCCTGGCGCGCGTGCAGACGCAGCTGCGCTTTGTCGCGATCAACCGCCAGATGATCGATCTCCAGCGCCGGCTCGAGGAATCGCGCAAGGCCGCCACGATCGGCGCGGTCACCCAGGGTATCGCCCACAACCTGAACAATCTGCTCGGGGTCGTGATCGGATATCTCGATCTGGTGAAGGCTTATTACGACAAGCCCGAGCAGGTGAAAAAGAACGCCCAGCACGTCGAAGAGGCGGTGCAAAGGATCGTCACGATCATCAAGCAGCTCAGCACGCTGGTCGTGAAAAGTCGGCCACCGCTGGTCAAGGCCGGTCTGGGAACGCTCCTGGCGGGGGCTATCGCCCGATTCCAGCACGACTTTCGCATCGCGGCGCCGGTTACCGTCGACAACCCGCTCGGCGAATTCGTGATCGAGACTAATTTCGAGGTTTTCGAAGAAGTGCTCTCCAAGGTGCTGATCAACGCCTGGGAATCGTACGACAACAAGCCCACGGATCCCCGGCCGATCACAATTGAGACCCGGACCGTCGACAAACCC
This sequence comes from Verrucomicrobiota bacterium, assembly GCA_023457715.1. Taxonomy (GTDB): domain Bacteria; phylum Verrucomicrobiota; class Verrucomicrobiia; order Opitutales; family Opitutaceae; genus ER46. The sequence continues at coordinate 116,416 of JAEWKR010000119.1, read as the reverse complement.
GACGAGGGCCGGTTCGTCGAACTGAGGGTCATCGACCACGGGCGCGGGATCGACGAGGAGGTCCGGGACAAGATGTTCGAACCGTTCGTCAGCACCAAGAATACCGTGGGAGTGGGAATGGGACTCACCGTCGCCCGCCATGCCCTGCGCAACCTCGCGGGCGAGGTGACGATGACGGACACTCCCGGCCGCGGCGCCACCGCCGTTCTCCAACACCCCGTCGAAAGCCGACGCACCCGTCGCCAGAACGACAGCTGACGGCCGCGCGCGGCCGGCCGCGTCGCGGCGCCTCCCCTTTTCTATGTCGAACATCGCTTTCCTGGGCGCCGGTAACATGGCCGCCGCCATGGTCGATGGGCTGCTTGCCAGAGGGGTCGAGAAGACGGCCCTCGCGTGCTTCAGCGGCTCCGGTCGGACCGCCGCAACGCTCGCGCATCGCACCGGCATCGTTCACGCCGCTTCCCTGGCGGCGCTCTGCACCTCCGCCGATGCCGTCGTCATCGCCTTCAAGCCGCAGCATCTCGCGAGCTCCGACGCCCAACTTGCCGACCTCACCGCGGGCAAGCTGGTGATTTCCGTCCTGGCCGGAAAGAAGGTGGCCACGCTGGCGCGGCATTTCCCGCGGGCGCGTGCGATCGTCCGCACCATGCCGAACACCCCGGGACAGATCGGCGCCGGCGTGACGGGCTGGTGCACGAACGTCCGGCTCACCCCCGGCGACCACGCCCTGGTCGAGCAGCTGCTGACTGCGCTCGGCACCGCGATTGAGGTGCCTGAGCCGCAGATGGACGCGCTGACCGCCGTGAGCGGCAGCGGCCCTGCTTACGTGTTCGAGTTTGCCGCGGCGCTGCGGGACGCTGGCGTTGCCGCCGGGCTCGAAAGGGCGACGGCGGAAAAATTGTCGGTCGAGACCCTGCTGGGCGCGGCCCGGCTGCTCGCGCGCAAGGCGATCGATCCGGAAGTGCTGCGCGATCAGGTGACGTCGCCAAACGGGACGACCTTCGCGGGTCTGCAGCGCCTGGCCGCAGGCAACTTTCGCGGCGTGATCAAGGAGACGGTCGCCGCCGCGAAGTCCCGGTCCGAGGAACTCTCCAAAGACTAGTCCGGAGCGGAGCTCTGCGGACTCTGCGCGAGGCTTCATGGGACGGATTGAGGGATTGAGGGATTGAGGGATTGAGGGATTGAGGGCCGCCACTTTCACTCTCACCCTCACCCTCACTTCTATGAACGGACGCATTCTCGTCACCGGCGGCGCCGGCTTTATCGGCAGCGCGCTGGTTTGGGCCCTCAATCAACGCGGGTATTCCAACATCGTGATCACGGACTTCCTGGGGTCCGACGAGAAGTGGAGGAATCTCGTGCCGCTAAAGTATGCGGACTACCTCGAGGCGGACGATTTTCGACGCCGGATCGGAGCGGATGCCACCGCGCTCGGCCGGTTCTCCGCGGTCTTTCATCTCGGGGCCTGCTCGGCCACGACGGAAAAAAATGCCGCGTACCTGATCGACAACAACTATGCGGTGACGAAGGAGCTCGCTGCGTGGACCCTGGCCCAGGACGCCCGCTTCGTCTATGCCTCGTCGGCCGCGACCTACGGCGACGGCGCCCAAGGTATGGACGACCAGGACGACGCGCTGCACCGGCTCCGTCCGTTGAACATGTATGGGTACTCGAAGCACATGTTTGACCTGTTTGCGCAACGCGAGGGTTGGCTGAAGCGAATCGTCGGGGTGAAATACTTCAACGTCTACGGCCCCAACGAGGATCACAAAGGCGACATGCGCTCGCTGGTGAACAAGGCTTACCAGCAGATTCTTGGCACCGGCCGGGTGCAGCTCTTCAAGAGCCACAAGCCGGACTACAAGGACGGGGAGCAGATGCGCGACTTCCTGTACGTGAAGGACGCGGTCGAGATGACGCTCCATTTCGCCGAAGACCCGCGGGGTCGCGAGGCCGGCGGTCTGTTCAACCTGGGGAGTGGCGAAGCGAACACGTGGCTGACCCTCACCCGCGCCATTTTCGATGCGCTCGGCCGCGAGCCAAAGATCGATTTCATCGAAATGCCTGAGGTGCTGCGCGGAAAATACCAGTATTACACCAAGGCCAACGTCACCAAGCTGCGCACCTCCGGCTACGAGCGGGCGATGACGCCATTAGCCGAAGCCGTGCGGGACTACGTGCAGAACTACCTGGTGCCGGGCAGAAAGCTGGGGGAGGCGGAGTAGGGTTTTGGGGTTTGGGTTTTGGGTTTTGGGTTTTGGGTTTTGGGAATAAAAAAACGCGCCGTTTGCGCGGCGCGTTTCAGAACCCGAAAAGGAGAGGCGATTAGCGGGCCTGCCGGCGGCGGAAGCCCACCAAGGCCAGCATGCTCAAGCCCAGCAGCGCGACGGTCGAACCGGTGTCGGGCACTGCGGCGCCGCCCTGACCCACGACGACGCGCATCGAAACATCCGCCACCTGCTGGCCCTGGCCATTGAAGGCCACGAGTTGGTAATTGTAGGTGGCGTTCTGCTCCAACGCGAGGGCGCCGCCCGGGTAGCCGCCAAAGGTGATGTTCTGGGAGTTCTGGACGATCGAATTGCTGCCGGCCAGCATGAACGACGGCCCCTCCACACCCTGGCCGTTCAACGTGCCCGCGACGCCGTAGGAGTTGTCCCACCAATAGCTCAGCGGATCGACGCTCGAATACAGGATGCCCGCGGAGGGATCACGGTCGACGCGGAGGACGTAGGTAAACGCCGTCAGCATGGCCGTGCCTGAGTTGATCGAGAATTCGTAGTTCCAGAGACCGCGCGGGCCCGGAGCATTCGCAAAGCTGTAGGTTCCGAGTCCGTCGGTCGGCGTGGAGCCGTTCGTGCGGTTCTTGGCGCGCAGGGCCAAGGTGATCCCGTTTTCCGTTTCCGCAGTCCAACCCGTGTTCGGATTACCGGATCCATAGATCGCAACGATGGGGGTGGCGGCGGCCACAGAGCACAGGGCGAGACAAGCGACGAGGGTCGACAGCGTTTTCATGGAGCCATGCACTCTGCATTAACCCTGCCGACCTCGGGAAAATTACCTAGTCCAGACAGAAGCGACGATTGGGAAGGCGCTTAGGATATCACAAAAAGCGATACAGACGATTTGCAGAAGGAAAACGGCCTTCGACTGTAAGATAATCCGACGAAATCGAACCTGGATTTACAGTCCAGACCGTGCACCGCGAAGCGACCGAAGAGTCGCCACCTCCGCGGCTTACCCGGCGGGTTGAATACGCCGGAGCCCGCCGAAAAAAGCCGCCCGGAGTTGGGCGGCTGCAAAGGATGCGGCTTTTAGTGCCCGAAACGGCTTACTGAATCTTTTCCAGCTCAGCGGCCGTCCACTGCTTGCGGTCACCCTCTTTGGTCCGGATCTCGGTGACCTTCGCCGTCGTGACCGGCGCGGCATTGTTGCCCCAGGCATGGCGAATGTAGGTCACCACCGCGGCGACCTTCTCATCCGTCCAATTGAACCCGCTGCCGGCGACCCGGCCGAAGGACGGCATGGCGGAATTGTACTCCTTGCCGGCAACGGTGATGGGGCCCGTCAGGCCGTGCAGCACCACGCGGATGACGCGCTCTTCACTGCCGGTGACCCATTCCGATCCGACCAGTGGCGGAATCGCGCCGGGAACGCCGACACCCGTAGCCTGGTGGCAGGTATTGCAGGCGGCTTGATTGTACAACTTCTCGCCCAGGACCAGAGGATCAACCGGTCCCGAGGCCTTGGCGGCGCCGACCTGGGTCACCCGTTCGTCGTAAATGCGCGGATCAAACTTGCCGGAGAAGCGGCCCAGGTAGGTGGCGCCGAAGAACACGAACCCCGCGAAAATGAACAGCATCGCCAACGGCGTGAGGCGAAAGTGACCGCGCTCGTCCGGTTGCTTGCCGATGAGTTTCTCGTGCTCGCTGAGCACGCGGTCATCGGAGGTCGCGACCGGATCCAGACGCGGGTCTTGATTCGAAGGGGTGCTCATTTCGTCTCGAGCTTCTTGTTCTCGTCAGGCGCGGCGGCAGGAATCGCCTGCTCCGGGCGTTTATCGGGCGGATTCGACTTTTCGCTTTCCGGTGAAGGCTGGGTGTTGGCGGCCGCGGGCCCCGAGGGCTGCGCAGGAGCCGCTACAGCCGGTGCCGCTGCGGTGGCCGGGGCAGCCGTCGGACGAGCCTCCGGGTACTCGTACCCCTGCTTGAGGCTGAGAAGGTACGCGACCAGGGCACGAGCGCGGGGCGTGGGCACGATCTGGTGCCCACGTTCCGGGGCGTAGTCCGCGGGAAGATTCAATGCCTGCGCCGAACGTTCGCCCACGATCGGGCGCTCGGCGAAGAGGAAGGAATAACCCGGATGGCTCGGCGAACCGGTATAAAGGAGCTTGAACAGATCCTCCTCATCCGGCGGCGCAGGCTTCCGTCCGCCGAAATTGGCGAGATCGGGCCCCACGCGAAGGGTGCCGAGTTGCGGGCGGAACTGGTAAATGTAGTCACGCGCCACGCTCTGCCGGTCGCCCCAGCCGCGCTCCTGATCGGAGCCGAAACCAGGCCGGCGCACCTGCTGGGTGTGGCAGGACGCGCAACCGAGGTCGGCGTACACGCGCTCGCCCTGCGCGGCGATGCCGCTGGTGCGTTGGGGGAAGGAGTCTCCCTCGGTGTCGTCGTAATAGGCCGTGAGCGCGCCCAGCTGACCGTGGGATCCGAGGACAATCGCTCCCCAGGAAAGCGTCAGCGCACCAAAGATGCCCAGAAAGAAAAGCGGACCGTTTTTCATGACGCAGCGCCCTCCTTGGCCTCGCGGATGGGATTCAACGCGGCGACGTCGGCGGCGACACTCGCACTGGCGGTTTGGAGGAAGTTGACGAGAAGGAGGATGCTGGCGACGAGCAGCGTGAGCTGGCCGGCACTCGCGATCATGAGCGGAGTCTTGATGTGCTGCACCAGGTCCGAGAACGGCACGTCCTTGTTCGTGAGGTCGGCGCTCTGAAGGACCCCGGCCGCGACCAGCGCCGCCAGGAGCACGAGGAGACCGAGGAGGAGCAACCACCGGTGGCCCACGGCCAGGGTGGCGGAGACCCAGGGGCTGCCGGTCAAACGCGGCACCATGAAGTAAATGGCGCCAAGGAGAATGACGGAGATGCCACCGTACAACGCCAGTTGCTGGAGCGCGGTCCCCAGGAAGGTGAACTGCGTGAGGACGGCGACGCTGCGGAACGCGGTCACGGCGTCCAATACCCCGGCGAGCACGTAGGCCAGCACGCCGAGACGCACCAGTCCGACTCCGGTCCCACGCACGCCAAATCCCGACCGCAGGTTCATCGCCACGATGGCGTAATGCACGAGGAGCACCACCGCGCCGACGATGGCCGTGGAGACGATCCAAACCGGAATCGGACCGCCAATCAGGTGGCGGGCGCCGGTCCAGGCTCCGACCACGATCAACGTCCAGAACGCGAGGGGCGCGGCATCGTAATTCGGCAGCACGCGACCGCTCGCCCTGGCAATCACGTAGTAGGCCGCGGCCAGCGCCAGCGGCGTGAGCCAGAGCGTCCAGAGCCCCTGGGCGAACCAGCCCGCCCCGATGGCCTGGGACACCCCGCGCAGCGGGGTCCAGAGGAGCACGAGCTGGGCGATCGAGGACAGCCAGGGAAAGACGAAGAGCGCGGCGATGGCATACCACTGCGCGGCAAACGTGGTGTCGGTGCGCCGTCCCATCCAGGCGAGCACGCCCGGGATCACGATCGCAATGTAGGCCACGACCATGAACGGTTGCACGTAGGCCGGCAGCTGGAAGAGGGGGAAGGAGGTCATCTCCCCCGCGCCGATCCCGATCAGACCGAGCAGCAGGCCGAGATTCCAGAACAACGTGCCGGCGAAAGCCCAGTTGAGCCCGCGCAGCGGGTTGCCGCCGAGGCGGGCCAGCAGCCAGAGCGCGACGCCGAGGCCCGCGTTGCCGGCCCAGCCGTAGATGAAGGCCGTTTCGCGCATCGCCTCGCCCCGGCCGTAGGTCAGGAACGAATACTGCGAAAGGAACTGCGGCGAATGCAGCTGGATCGACGTGATCAGCGCCAGCACGCCGCTGATCATCAGCCAGACGAGGCCGGAACCGAGCAGCAGCAGCACGGGCGAGCGCGCCGCGACGTCGATCGCGGTCACGTCGGCCGCGACCTGCGCGCGAGGCTCAGTACGGTCGGTGGTCGGAACGTGGGTCATCGGAGGTTATTGCTTCGCGCCGTACTTCTCGGCGGTCAGTTGGATGGCGCGATCGATCGGCAGCTGCACCACGCCGGCGCCCTGGTCGATCCACGCATAGGTGTTTTCCTGCGCGCGCTGGGACGCAACGAGGTCGTTCAAGGTCTGCCGGCGATCCGCCGCGGAGGCGCGCCACGCGAGCTCCGGCGTGATATTCTCCGGGGCGGCCTCCTGCGCCAGCACCGGAGCGGGCGCGTAGAACCGGTACGCCGTGAACAACGCCGCCCCGAACAGCACGAACAGGAAGACGATCGTGAAGAGCGAAACAGGACGAGGAGGGATCTTGTCACTCATGGTGGGTCAGGCTCTCGGTGATGCGAGGGTCGCGGATCGGAATCAGCTTGGCCGTGGGGAAGCTGCGGAGGTACGCCCAGACACAGATGCCGCCGACGCCCACCGCGGAGGTCACGGACCAAAGCAGGCTCCAGGACAGGAACGGAAGCGGGTCGCCGTGCGCGTCCTTCAGCACCGGCAGGACGTTGTAGCAGATGTCGATGAAGATCATCGCCAGAATCCACAGCGCGATCCGGCGGATGATGGGCTGCGTCACCTTGAAGCGGTAGGACAACAGGAGGACAAACGGGATGACGAAATGGCCGAAAAGGATGACAAGGCCCACCCACCACCACTGGTTGGTGCTGCCGTCATGGTTCAACTCGCGCAGATTGTACCAGAAAGTCTCCTCGGGCACGTTGGCATTCCAGATCAGGAAGTACTGGGAGAACGTGATGTACGCCCAGAACACCGTGAACGCGAGCATCAGCTGTCCGATGCTGTGGAAGTGGTTCGTGTTGAGGATGCCCTTGTAGTCGCCACGGGCATACAGCCAGACCATGATCAGCACGCCGCAGCAGAGCGCACCGCGCGCGCAGTTCGCGAAGAACCACACGCCGTACATGGTGGAGAACCAGTGGTATTCGAGGCTCTTCACCCAGAAGATGGCCGCGAAGGTCAGCGTGAGCGCCCCGATCGGGATGCCGAAGGCGGCCGTGACGCGATTCTGCAGCGTCCACCCGGCATTGCCGTCGGCGTCCTGGGTGAAGGACGCCTTCCGCAAACGGGCCGACAGCCACATCCACGACAGGAAAAAGACCAGGTAGCCGCCGATGAACCAGGTCGGATTGAGCAGCGCCGACTTCTTGAGGTACAGCGGATCATGGCCGACGGTGTGACCGCCGTGATGGAGCTGGTGATCCAGATTCAGCCAGGGCCAGATGAGGTCCCATTGGTAGAAGGCCGTCGCCAGGATCAGCGGCAGGAACAGCAGCCCCAGCCAGCCGAAAGCCGAAAGCCCATGCTCCCACTGGCGGCGGATCACGACCGACCACGAGGCGTCGAAGATGTGATGAATCATGATCATCATCAGCATGCCGATGGCGATCGCGGTCCAGTAGGTCACTCCCACGAGCCACGAGGTCGCCACGACCGACGGCGGAGAAACGAGCAGACCCAGCGCCGTGACGCCGATGCCGATGAGTCCGACCATCAAAGCCGGGCCCGCAGCGGGGGCAGCCGTGTTCCCGGCGCGAGGCGCCGGAGAGGCAGTTGCAGCGTGGGTGCTCATTGGATTCCGAGATTCTGTTTGGCCTGCGCGTCGGTCACATCCGCCGCCGTGCCCTGCTGCGAACGCTGAAGCGCGCGCACGTAGGCGACGACCGCCCAGCGGTCGACCGGCGCGATCTTGTCCGCGTACGGGAACATCACCTTGCTCTGCGAGCCATGGGTGATCGTGTCGTAGATCTGGCCGTCCGGCATCGCGCGCAACCGGTCGGTGTGATAGTTGCCGTTGCCGGCCAGCGTGCCCATGCCGTACTTCGACAGGATGCCATCGCCGGCGCCGGTGAGACCGTGGCAGGGGGCGCAATGAATGTTGTACTGGGCCTGCCCGCGCTTGATGAAAGGAACGTCCACCTTGACACCCGCAGGGAAGCCGGTGGCGAACTGGCCGCTCGCGTCGCGCCCGCGGTACAGGTGATCATCCTCCTGCAGCGCGCCGATCATGACGGTGTGCGGCGGCGGGAGCCGGTCCGCCCGGCCGTCGGCAAAGAAATTGCTCGCGGCCTGCGGCCGCAGCTTCGGGGTGTACTTCATCCCCGGAAAGGCCCACTCCGGGAACACGTCTCCCGGAGGCTTCGTAAAGATGCGGCCGCGGAATCCGAGGACGGAAACCAGGAGCGCACAGACGAGGAAAGTGACGAGGTAGACGTTGCGCATGGCTCAGGCCTCGAGCTCCTGGATGTTTTTGCCGCCGGCCTTCTCGAGCAGGGCCTTGGTGTTCGCGAGATTGAAACGCGGATCGCGGGCTTCGATGACGATGAAGAAGGTGTCGTCCATGCCGCGACCGATCTGGTCGTACTTGAGGACCGGATGGTAATGCATCGGCAGCCCGTTAAGGACAAACATGCCGATGATCGTGGCGAACGCAGTGAAGAGAATCGTCAGCTCGTAGCTCACGGGGAAGGCGAACATCGGGCTGAAGAACGGCTTGCCGCCCACGACGAGGCGGTTGGCATACGCGTTCGCGAAGTAAATCAGCGACATGCCCGTGCAGAATCCGGTGATGCCGCCGGCCAGCGAGATGCGGGGAACGATGGAGCGGCGCATCCCCATGGCCTTGTCGAGGCCGTGGACCGGAAACGGGGTGATGCAGTCCCAGTGGCGGTAACCGGCGTCGCGGACTTTCTCCGCGGCGTGGTAGAGGTCCGCCGTGCGCTCGAAGGTGGCGATCAGGCCGTAGGTTGGTTCAGCCATGGTCGGAATTAGTCGTGGGATTCGCGGATCACGGGATCGCCGAAGCCGGTGCGCTCGTCGTGACCGTGGTGGTGACCGCCGTGGACGTCAGCCTGCGGGGTGACGGCCTTGATTTCCGCCATCGGCATGACGGGCAGGAAGCGGATGAAGAGAAGGAAGAGGACGGAAAAGACGCCGAACGTGCCGAAGAAGGTGAAGATCTCGACGATGCTCGGCGAGTAGTTGCCCCAGCTGGAGGGCAGGAAGTCGCGGGCGAGCGAGGTCGCGATGATGACGAACCGCTCGAACCACATGCCGACGTTCACGAAGATGGAGAGCACCCAGACAAAGGTGGTGTTCTCGCGGACCTTCTTGAACCAGAAGAACTGCGGCGTGATCACGTTGCACGAAATCATGATCCAGTACGCCCAGGCATAGTTGCCGAACGCGCGGTTGATGAAGGTGAAGCCTTCATACGGGTTCGCGCCATACCACGCGATGAAGAACTCCATCGCGTACGCGTACCCGACGATGGTGCCGGTCGCCAGGGTGATCTTGCACATGCAGTCGATGTGATACTGCGTGATCAGGTCCTCGAGGCGGTAGATGGCCCGCAACGGCAGCATGAGCGTGAGCACCATGCCGAACCCGGAGAAGATGGCGCCAGCGACGAAGTACGGCGGGAAGATGGTGGTGTGCCAGCCCGGGATCAGCGAAACGGCAAAGTCGAACGAGACGATCGTGTGCACCGAAAGCACGAGGGGCGTCGCGATACCCGCGAGGATCAGGTACGCCATCTCGTAGTTGCTCCAGTGGCGGTTGGAGCCGCGCCAGCCCATGGCAAAGAGGCCGTAGACAAAGGAGCGGGTCTTCTTGCCCGCGGCATAGAACCGGTCGCGCAGCACGGCGAGATCGGGCACCAGGCCGACGTACCAGAACAGGACCGAGACGGTGCCGTAGGTGGACACCGCGAACACGTCCCACTCCAGCGGCGAGCGGAAGTTCTGCCAGATCGCGTTCGAGTTCGGCAACGGCGCGAGGAACCAGGCGTACCAGACGCGACCGACGTGGAAGACCGGGAAGATGCCGGCGCAGACCACCGCGAAGATGGTCATGGCCTCGGCGGCGCGGTTGATGGAGGTGCGCCATTTCTGCCGCAGCAGACACAGGATGGCCGAGATCAGCGTACCGGCGTGGCCGATACCGATCCAGAAGACGAAGTTCACGATGTCCCACGCCCAGTTCACCGGGTTGCGGTGACCCCAGACGCCGACGCCGGTCGAAACCAGGTAGGTGATGCCGGCGACGGTGAACGACGCCATGAAGCAGGCGGCGATGAAGCACCACCACCACCACACGGGCGTCTTGCCCTCGATGATGCCGCAGATCTTCTCGGTGATCCAGTGGAAGTCCCGGTGGTTGTTCACCAGCACGGGGCGCGGGAGCACCGCCGGTTTGACTTCCCGCAGGATCGCCGGCGCGTCAGCGCCATGTTCAGCGTGGGCCATTAGCTAAGTCCTCCAAGGCGTTTCATCGCGTCGATGATGGCGGAGTGACCGCCGTTGGCTTTCTTCGGTTCGTGGGCCTTGCCGTCGCCGTGCTCATGGCCGTGTCCCTCGTGACCGTGGGCATCGTGCGCGTCGTGCGCGTCGTGCGCGTCGTGCGCGTCGTGGCCATCGCCGTGAGCGCCCTTCGGCTCGTTCTTCTTCTGGTGCTCGATGCGGCTCAGCGGCAGTTGCTGATAATCGGGCATCCTGGGATTCGGATTGCGCACGCGGCCGGAGTAGGTGGTGCGCGGCCGGATGTTCAGGTAGCCGAGGAGGGCGTAATCCTGCTCCCGCGCCTTGGCCTTCGAGACCGCGCTGTTGGGATCAAGGATGTTGCCGAAGACGATGGCGTCCACCGGGCAGGTCTGGGCGCAAGCGGGAACGATGGTGCCGTCCGGGACGGAGACCTCGCCCGGCGTGCCGGCCTGGGCCATCGCCACCTTGTGCCGGATCTTCCCGGCCTGGATGCGCTGCACGCAATAGGTGCACTTCTCCATCACGCCGCGCATGCGGATCGTGACGTCCGGGTTCTTCACCATCTTGACCAGCTCGGGCATCCCCTGCGGGCCCGCGGGGCCCATGTAAAGGCTGTCGAGACGCCGCTCGTTGTAATCGAAATAATTGAAGCGGCGGACCTTGTACGGACAGTTGTTCGCACAGTACCGCGTGCCGATGCAGCGGTTGTAGGCCATCGTGTTGAGACCCTCCTCGTCGTGCACGGTGGCGTTGACGGGGCACACGGTCTCGCACGGAGCGAGTTCGCAGTGCACGCACGCCATCGGCTGCAGCGAGACCTGCGGATTCTCAGGGAGGGCCTTGTTGCCCTCACCGCCGAACGCCGCCGCGTCGATGTTGCCGTCGGAGTAGTAGCGGTCGATGCGGATCCAGTGCATCTGGCGACCGCGCAGCGACTGCTCCTTGCCCACGATGGGAATGTTGTTCTCGGCCTGACAGGCGACGACGCACGCGTTGCAGCCAATGCAGGTCTGGAGGTCGATCGACATGCCCCACTGGTGGATGCCGTCGAAGCCGCCCTTTTCCTGGGTGGCGTTGGGCGTCTGATACAGCGAGTTGCCGCGCGGAATCTTCGTGGCCTGCTCCGCCGGGGTCATCTTCTCGCCGTATTCGCCGAGAATGGACGGGGAATGCGCCTCGAGACCCACCTGGTCGACGAACGCGGGGTTCTTGGCGAACTCCTCGTAATTGGCCTCACGCACGAGGTCCCGGCCTTCCATCGACCAGTGCACCTGCGTGTTCGCCAGCAGGAAGATGTCGCTGCTGACGGTCAGCTTGCCGCCGGGGGCCGAGTACGGGGCCCGGCTCTCACGCAGGGCATAACCGTTGTAGCCGGCCTGGTTGCCGATCTGGCCCACGCGGGTGCGGCCATATCCCAGGGTCACCACCACGGTGTGGTTGGCCAGACCCGGCTGGATCAGAATCGGGCCGGTCAGCTTGCGGCCATTGAGCACCAGTTCGCCCAACTTGGCGCGCTCGCCGGAAATCTCGTTGATGTCCCCCTCGACGCGGGCGACCTGCAGCAGCGAGCCCTTCGGGTAGATGCCGAGCTCCCTGGCGAAGGCCGGGCTGACGAGGATCGCATTATCCCACGCGATCTTCGTGATCGGGTCCGAGACCTCCTGCAACCAGCCGTTGTTGGCAAACCGGCCGTCGTCGATCTTGTAGTCCGGCATGAACCGAACCTCGAGATTGGCCGCGTCGAACCGGGTGACGCGGGGAGCCCCTTCGAGCAGGGCTGACGCGCGCTGGCCGTCAAACGACACCTGCGCCTTCGGGTAGGCCGAATCCGGCAGCAGGCCGTCGTGCAGGAACCGACGCATCACCTTCTCGGCACTCGCGCCGGTATTGCTGGCGCCAGCCAGCCCGGTGATGGTCGCCGCAACGAGTTCGTAAGGTTCGGCGCGTTCCTCGCCCAGGATGCGGGCCAGGACTTCGATCTCGGTCAGCCCGCCGAATAGCGGCATGATCATCGGCTGGATCGGCACCACCGTGCCGTCGACCGTGCGGGCGTCGCCCCACGATTCGAGATAATGCGCGGCCGCGAGGTGCGTGCCTGCGAGCGCGGACGTCTCGTCCACGTACCCGCCAAGGCGGATCACATCGCCCACCGACTGCTGCAGGGCCGGCCAGTCGAGGTCGGCGGGCGCATTGTAGGCGGGATTGCCGCCGAGCACCACGAGCGACTTCACCTCGCCGCGCTTGATGGCGCCGGCAAGATCGTGAATCGACGCGGCCACCGGAGCGTCAACCGTGACAAAATCAACCGTCTGGCCGATGTTGCCGAGGGCGGAATTGAGCGCGTGCACCGCGGCGTGAACCACGGGCGGCAGGTGCGAACCGGCCACCACCAGGCTGCGGCCGGCGTGCTCGACGAGATCGTCCGCACAGGCCTTGATCCATTCCGGAGCCACGTCCAGGCCCTCGGCGTAGGGCTGCACGACTTCCGCGGCGCCCGGCAGCCGATCGCCCAAGGCAACGATGAGCGCGGAGGCAAAGCCAAGCATGTTGGCGGTCGCCACGCGCACGCGGTGGTCAGCCATGCTGCCCGTCAGGGTCAGCGTGCTTTCCGCCACGTACAAGCGGTTCATCTGATCCTGAGCGGAGGTCAGGCGCCGGCCGTTGCTGTAGCCGCGGGCGTAATAGAGGGAACCCGCCTCGGCATGCAGGAAATCGCAGTCCAGCGAGAGGATGCGGCTGGCCTTGGCGAAGTGGTAAACCGGCTTGACGCTCGCGCCGAAGGAGGCCTGCGCGGCCTGCAGCGGCGGCTCGTCACGGACCGGCTCATACTCCGCCCAAACCGCGCGCGGAAAGCGTTCACGGAGCGAGCGGACGAGCCGCGCCCGGGTCGGGGACGACGACTCCTCGGCGAGGAAGGCAAGACCCGCTCCGCCGGCCGCGGAGTAATTCCGGTTAAGATCGGTGAGCAGCGCGGTGACGGCGGCGGCGGTCAGCGTCGCGCCACCCTTGGTGTGGGCCTGGGCGCGGTCCGGATCGTAGAGATCCAGAAGGGAAGCCTGGGCGTGGATCGAGGCCCGGCCGCCATAGGGTGCGTACGCGGGATTGCCCTCAAGCTTGGTCGGACGGCCCTGGTGCGTTTCCGCGATGAGCGGGATGGCGCTGCCACGGCGCGGCATGGACGTCGCGTAATACTGCGGCAGGCCGGGGATGATCCCCTCGACCGACTTGCCGAACGGCAGGATGTGACGTTCCGGCCGGCGACAACCGGCGAGACCGACGCCGCCCAAGGCGAACGACGCGGCCATGATCTTCATGAAATGGCGACGATCCACGCCGTCGAGGGTGGAGGCACCCTCGGGGAATTCGCGTTCGAGCTGCGCCTTGAAGCCCGGCGTCTCCGCCAGTTCGTCAAGGCTGCGCCAGTACTTCGGACCGCTCAACTCGCGCTGCGTGGGAGCAGGATGTTCAAATTTGCGTTTCATCGATGGCAGCCGGAGCAGCTTTGCGGAGGCATGACTTTCCAGTGGTCGACCATTTGTCTCGCTTTGGCCGCGCCTTCGGGGCCCTGGTCGACCAGTCGTTTCGAATCGAGGTTAAAGACGTCCTTGGGATCGCGCAGGCGGGGAGCCGGGTCCTTGTGGCAGTCGACACAGAACTCCATGCTCAGCGACTGCGTGTGGACCACCGTGTCCATCTCGTTCACCTTGCCGTGGCACTCGACGCAGGAGACGCCGCGGTTCACATGGATGGCGTGGTTGAAGTAGGCGAAATCGGGCGTGGTGTGAATCCAGACCCACGGCACGGGCGTTCCCTTTTCGTAACTTTCACGCACCGGCGCCAGCAGCGGGCTGTCCTTCTTCACGATGCTGTGGCAGTTCATGCACGTCTGCGCCGTCGGCACATTCGAGTGGTACGACTTGTCCACCGACGTGTGGCAATAACGGCAATCCAGCCCGATTTCGCCCACATGCTTGGCGTGGCTGAAAGGCACCGGCTGAACCGGGGCGTATCCGACGCGCGTGTACTTCGGCGTCATGTAGTACGTGACCGCTGCGGTCGCGATGCTGCCGAGCACCGCCAGGTAGATCACGATCTGCAGCGGCAGCTTGTTGGCCGATTTGGGGAAAAGTTTCGACATGACGAGAGAAGGTCCGCGGAGCGGCCCGGGGATCAGTCACGGCCCCACACCCCCGGGCCCGGGTGGGACAAGGGGTGCGCAGGCGCGCGGGAAAGGTCCAGGCAGGGAGCGGCCGGCGCCGGCGAGAACGCCGGACGCAGCCAAATGGGCAAAGCGGCCGCCAAGGCGGCCATCCTTGCGAAAAACTCCTTTCGCGATGGGTAGTGGGTCACGGGAACAGACGTGGGAACTGCTCTAACGCGGTGGGCAATAGAAAATCGCTGCCGAGGGAACGCACCGCCATTTCTGATGTAAACCAAATTTTGGGTAAGAAACTTCCTTAGTGGAAGAATTAGGGATGGATTGGCTCAAAACGAGCACCGCTTATTTCCGGGCACGACCCATTTCGTCCAAAACCGGCCAGGAACCTGACTTAAGTCATCAAAGAAACCGGACCAGGCCATGCACCGCCGCCAGGTTCCCCAGCGTCCAAACGAGCCAGAACCGCGGCCCGGCCGGGAGCAGAAGGTTAAACGCCACGGTGAGGGGAAGGATGGCGCGCGCGACAGCCCAGTGTCCCTGCCACACCAAGGGCCCCAGCAGGAAGAGAAGGACACTGTAGGCCATCCCGATCCGCCACCAGGCAGATGACCGTTCCTTGACCGTGGTTGCCAGCACCGTCACCTGCACCCCCGCAGCGAATGTGCCCAGCAGACCAAAAAGCACGCGATCGCTGGCCTCCAAACGCCAGCAAGCTGCAATCCACTCCGAGACTTGCGTGACCATCGCGGCGCCGGGAAGGGTGAGGTTGCCCCTCCACCCGGTCTCTGCCGCCGGCCCGAAACGCGCCTGCACGAAGCCGAGCCAAAGCGCCAACGGGGCGGCGACGGCCAGGAGAGTGATGGCATTTCGCCGCCACTGCCCTGCCCCGCCGCGCCACGTTCGCCCGGCCGCCACCCCCAGGAGGGTCGTCTCCTTGGTGAGTACGGCCGCCGCAGCCGCGAGGAGCGAGGAACGAGCTGCCCCGGTACGGCACGCGCGCACCGCGACCACGAGCAATACGAGCGCCGGAAGGTCGACGAGCGAAAGTCTCACGCTCTCCAGCGTCCCGAGCGCCAGGACGCAGCCGGCCCACCGGGCGAATCCTGAGGTCGTCGCATCGCCAATCTCGCGATACAGAAGCGCGGCGAGGGCGAGCCAGAATGCGACATTGAGGAGGGCGAATACGTTCAGCGTCCACCAGGTGTTGCCTGCCCCCAGCAACGCGGCGAGCCAGGGCAGGCCGATGCGACGGGAGCGATACGCGGGATTGTCGAGCGCCCGTTCCAACTCGGGCGAGCGCAGCGCCGGGTCCGTGGCGATCTGCGCATAAAACTGACCGTCGTAACCGTGCGATCCGGGGGTCACGGCAACCGGCAGCGACTGGAGCGTCTCCAGCCGTCGTTCGTGCCACGGCTCGCCAAAACGCAGCAACGCCGTGAACCCCGTCTCCGGCTGCCACTTCGCGGCGACCAGCGCCAGCACCAGGCCGATCACCGCCCAGTAGCGCCAGTGGCCGCGCCGCCAGCGTCCGACTGTCGCAGCGCCTTTCATGCGAGCCGACTGCCTCCGGCCCGCCACCCCCTGACGGCACCCGCGCCCGCTTCAGCCGATGAACACCCCATCGCGCATAGGCCGGATCTGATCGCACCGGTTGGCGATCTCCGGGTTGTGGGTCACCATCACCACCGCCTGCCCGCTCTCCTTCGCGAGACGCGTCAGGAGGTCGAAGACGAGTCCGGCGTTCTTCGCGTCGAGGTTTCCAGTCGGCTCGTCCGCGAGCAGCAGGGCCGGCTCGTTGGCGAGAGCACGGGCGATCGCCACCCGCTGTTGTTCGCCGCCGGACAATTGCGTGCCCAGACGATGCGTTTTCGCCCCAAGGCCGACGGACCCGAGCAAGGCGTGGGCCCGCGCCTCCATCTCCGCCGGAGAGAGACGTCCCCGCTTTCGCATGGGCATCATCACGTTCTCGAGCGCGCTGAACTCCAGCATCAGGAAGTGAAACTGAAAAACGAACCCGATGTGTTGTCCGCGGGTGGCGGTCCTTCCGGCGTCATCGCGATTCGAAATCACGCGGCCATTGATCATGATCTCGCCCTCATCCGGCTGGTCGAGCAGGCCCAGCAGGTACAACAAGGTGCTTTTCCCACACCCGGACGGGCCGACAATCGCGTAAACCTGTCCGCGGTGGGCCTCGAACGAGACCCCTTTGAGGACGTGCACCCGTCCCTCGTCATGTCCAAGATGACGATGCAGGTTGCGGCACTGCAGGACAGCGCCAGCGGAGTCCAGGCCCGGGGTCATTGTGCGGTCCCCCGAATGATGTCGCCGGGTTCGAGCCGGGCGGCCCGGCGCGCCGGGATCAGGCTGGCGAACATGACCATCGCGACCGCGGTGAACACCGCCCAAGCGTAGTGGCTGGGATCCCACGCCACCATGAAGTGCTCGGTCTTGAAGATCCCCGTGATGGAGAGCGGCATCCGCTCCACCAGCCAGGTCGCGGTGGCGCCGAATGCGGCGCCCAGCAAGGAGCCGATGGCGAGCACGATGCCCGCCTGCCAAAGGAAGATCCGGGTGATATCCCGCCGCTCGTAGCCCATTGAACGCAGGATCGCGATGTCCTTCGTCTTCTCCAGGACGATCATCGCCAGCGTGTTGAACATTGCCAGGCCGGCAATGACGGTGAACACCGTCACCGTGATCGCAGAGGAGATCCGGAGTGCGCGGAAGACCTCGAGCCATGTTTTCTCGCGGTCCTGCCACGGCGTGACCTTGTAGCCCAGCATGCCTTCCATGTGATCGGCGACGGACCGGGCGCGATTTGGATCGAACAGGCTGATCTGAATGAACGTCGCCCCCGTCGGCCTCCGCAGGAGGGAGCGCGCTTCTCGAAACCCCATGTAAACCCGCAGCTTGTCGATGTCGCGGACGCCGGTCTCGTAGATCGCCCCCACGCGATAACGCCGCGACTCGCCGCGGGCGTTGATGACGAAGGAATCGCCGACCGCCAACTGCAGCCGGTCGGCCAGGACCCGACCCACGATCACCGCGGACTGCGACTCCGCCAGGTTGGCCAGGCTGCCCGAGACGATCTGCCGTCCAAGATCGGAAACGCGCAGGTGATCCTCGAGCGAAATGCCGAACACCTGCGCGTCCTCGGACTTGAATGAGCTCGACACCTGGACGTTGCCGCGGAGGACAGTCGAGACCCCCTTGACGGCGGCAAACTGCCGCACGGCATCCGTGAGCAGGGCCGGTTGTTCAACGCCTTCGATGTATTTCACCCCGTCCTTCTGGCGCACCTGGAATTGCGAGCCGCCGCTGGCGTCCATGCTGCGCAGAGTATCCTGGATGCGATCTTCGATGCGCATGGCGCCGTCAGTGCCCAGAATCGTGCGGATAAAGAACTGTTCGAAGCCGCTGGTCGTCGCCTGCGTCACGACGAAGAGCCCGACGCCCAGCACCGTGCACGACAGGCTCATGGCCATGGCGCGTTTCTTCGCGGTGAGGAAACGGAACGCGATCCGGAGGTTGGGCGACATCGGCACGGCGTCGGCGTTGGAAGCTTACGGTGAGGTCACCGTCCGCACCCGCTGTCCATCCCGGTAGAGATCCACGTTGTCGATGATCACCTGCTCGCCTTCGGCGAGCCCGCCCGTGACTTCGGCAAAGTTGAGCGCCTTGAAGCCAAGCTTCACGGTCCGCTTCTCCACCTTCCCGTCTTTCACCACCAGCACGACGTCGTCATTGAAAATGGCGCGGCGCGGAATCAGCGGTTGATTCGCGCGTTCGCCCACCGTGATGGTGGCCTCGCCCGTGCTGAACGGCTTGAGCTTCGGGATCTCCGCGTTGACGTCCAGATAGACGCTGTACCGCTGGGTCTGCTCCTCCGCGAACGGAAGGATCGCCGTGACTTTGCCGTCGAACGTCTCGCCCGGCAGATTCAGCAGCCTCACGCGCGCGGGCTGTCCCACGCGAACCTTGCCCACGTCTTCCTCACCCACCTTGGCGATGACCACGCGGGCGTTGGAAAAGAAGGTCGCCACCGTGGTGGTCGGGCCGATCAGCGCGCCCGGACCCACCAGCACCGACTGCACGATCCCGTCGATGGGGGCGCGGATCACCATCTTGTCGATCTGGCGCTGCAGCTCCGCCTGCTGGTTCTCAAACTTCACGCGGGCCTGCTGGGCGTCATAATCCTCCAGCGCCAGTTTGGTTTCCACCTGCTGGAAATCGCGCTGCGCGTTCTTCCATTGCAGTTCGGAGATGTTCCGGCGGTTGAACTGGAGTTCCGCCGTGGCGAGGGCTTCCTTTGCCGCCTGGAGGGCCGGGTCGTTCTGCTGCTGGATCTTCCGCCGCTGGACGACGGCTTCGAAGTCCCGCGCCGCCTGCTCCTTGAGACGCTCCAGCTCCGTGGCATCAAGTTTGACGATGGGTTCGCCGGCCGCAAAGGGCTCCCCGAGCTGGCGGGGATCGATCCAGACCACCCGTCCCCCGAGCTCGCTCTTGATCTCCTGCAGATCCTTGTCGGCGTGCACCACGACGCTGCCGGTGACGAGATCGACCGCCGTGCCGCGCTCGACCGCCGCAACGGTGGCGGTGTCGCGAAACTGGTACGAGACCGCAATGCCGATCGCGCCCACCACCATCAGGAGGACGGCGAACCGGAGGATGAGACGGGATTTACCGGGAGAGGCGGACATAACGGGGGGAAAGAGTCTGCACGACGGGGTCTGCCGCGGCCAGGGAAACGAAGGCGGACCATTCACCGAGGAAGTTCGCCCGCGCCAGCGCGGCGTTGTACTGCGCGGCAAGCAGGTTGCGCCGCGCGGTCTGCACAGCGCTCTCGGAACCTGTTCCTGCCACCTTCATGTCCTCCTCCGCCACTTTGACCATCACGGCCGCGCCGGTGAGACGCCGCTCCGCGATGTCCTGGGCGCGCGCGTTGTAGTTCACGGTCCGGCGCCGTCGCTGCATTTCGTCCATCGCCGCGTCACGCTCCACCGCGAGGGTCTTTTCCGCGCCGCGGCGCTCGGCCAGCGCGTCCCGCTTCGCGCCGCGCGTCGCGAACCCGTCGAAAATGTCCCAGTCGCCCCGCAGTTCCAAGGCCTGCCGGGTGATCGCAACCTGGGCCACCTGGGTGGCGGTCGCATTGGTGGTGCTTTCCCGGGAGTGAACGAGGCCGGTATTGAAACGCGGCAGCAACCGAACCCGGGCGATGCGATAGGCATGGTCTGCGCGCTGGCGGTTGAGTTCGGCCACCTGGGCGGCGAACGTGGTCGCCCCCCCTTCGCGCAGGAAGCCCGCGAGGATTTCATCCGCGAGCGCCGGATCGTACGCGGGCAGCGGGATGTCCACCGGCAACTGGTCGGGGGTCAAACCCGGGCGCAAACCTGCCAGCCGGCTGAAGCGCTGCAGTTCGGCGTCGAGCTCGTTCTGCGCGCGCTCCAGCACCAGCTCAGCCTCGCTGAGATCAAGTTCCCGGCCCGCAATCTCCGCCGCGGAGGTCGAACCGAGTCCAAGCCGCTCGCGGGCGACAGCCAGGTCAGACTGCTGGGTATCGACCGTGAAGCGATGGAGCCGAACCATCGCGTTCATCGCAATCAACTGCAGGTACGACTGCCGCAGCTGCACCGCGAGCAGCCGGTAGGCTTCGCCGTAATTCTTTTCCGCGATGGCGAGATTGATGCGCGCCATGGCCCGACGGTTCTTGATCGCGCCCCAGTGGAACACCGCCTGGTTGGCACCGATGCTGTAGAAAAGCCCGTTGTCCCGCGTGGCCTGACTGTGCGTGGCGGCGGTGCGCGTCGAATTGAACCGCACGTCGCCCCCAAGCCGCGGAAGCCGTTCTGCGTCCGAAATGATCACCTGCGCCTCCGACCGATCCACCTCCAACTGCCGCAGCAACATCTGCGGCGATTGGCGCATCGCTGTTTCCAGAACCGCGCGCAACCCCGGCAGATAATCTTCGGGCAGGGTGCCGGTCACGGCGACCGTCTCGGCGTGGACCGCGCAGCTGCCAACCAGCCCGGCGAGGGTGACGAGAACGGCGCGCGCAGCGCGAAGAAACCTCTGGGCGAACAGAAGCATGGAGAGACAGAATGAGAGGGTCAGA
Organism: Verrucomicrobiota bacterium; assembly: GCA_023457715.1. Lineage (GTDB taxonomy): Bacteria > Verrucomicrobiota > Verrucomicrobiia > Opitutales > Opitutaceae > ER46. The sequence continues at coordinate 95,635 of JAEWKR010000119.1, read as the reverse complement.
CCGCTTAAAAATCGCGGCAATTGCAATCCATAAGTCCCGCCCCCCACGAGGCGTTTCGTGCCTGAATCGGCGGTGCCCCGCAGGGGTTGTCCTTGCGCGCGGCGGGACGGGCGTTTGGCTAGCCGCAGCGCATGCCCCCTGTGATTTCAGCCCTCGCCAGCGAACACCTGGATCGCGTCCGCGGTTTCTACAACCAGGCTCCGACCACGCATACCTGGGGCGCGCGGCAGTACCGCCGATTGCTCGCGCATTACTACAATCTCCTGATCCCGGCCGCGGCGAGCGTGCTCGAGGTCGGTTGTGGATCCGGGGAACTGCTCGGCCTGCTGCGCGCACGCCGCAGGACGGGCCTGGACCTTTCCGAAGTGCAGATTGCCGCGGCGCGCCAGCGCGTGCCGGAAGCGACCTTTGTCGTGGGAGCGGCCGAGCTCCTCGAGCTGAACGAGTGTTTCGACGTGATCGTGGTTTCCGACACCCTGAACCACGCCGCCGACGTCCAGCGCGTGCTGCAACAGCTGCACCACGTCGCGCGGCCAGACACCCGGCTGCTCATCAATTTTCAGAATACCCTGTGGCGTCCGCTGCTGTCAGCGGCCCGGGGACTGGGCCTGAAAGCGCCTCAGCCGCAGAACAGCTGGCTCGCGTCATCGGATGTGGCGAATCTCCTTCACCTGGCCGAATGGGAAGTGGTGACGCGCCAAAGCCGGATCCTAGTGCCATTTCGCGCGCTGGGGCTTGGGACGCTGGTCAACCGCTGGCTGGCGCCGTTGCTGGAAGGGCTGTGCCTGACGATCTTCTTTGTGGCCCGGCCCCGCCGGCCCGCCGGCGACCGGCCGCTGACCGTCTCGGTGGTGGTGCCCGCCCGCAACGAGGCGGGCAATATCGAGGGAGCGGTCACCCGGACCGCGGAGCTGGGCGCGGGCACGGAACTCATCTTCGTCGAAGGCCATTCCAAGGACCACACCTGGGCGGAGATCCAGCGCGTCGCCGCCGCCTACCCTGAACGGAAGATCAAGATTCTCCAGCAGACGGGCCGCGGGAAAGGCGATGCGGTCCGGGCAGGTTTTGCCGTCGCGACCGGCGACATTCTGATGATTCTGGACGCCGACCTGACCATGCCGCCGGAAGAGCTCTCGAAGTTTTACGACGTGATTGCCAGCGGACGCGCCGAGTTCGCGAACGGCGTGCGCCTCGTGTACCCGATGGATCAGGAGGCGATGCAGTTCGCGAATCTGTGCGCAAACAAGGCGTTCGGCCTGATCTTCTCCTGGCTGATCGGCCAGTCCATGAAGGACACACTCTGCGGCACGAAAGTGCTGAGCCGCGCGCACTACGATCAGATCGCCGCCAATCGGGATTATTTCGGCAACTTTGACCCCTTTGGAGACTTCGATCTGCTGTTTGGCGCCGCGAAGCAGAATCTAAAGATCGCCGACGTGCCGATCCGGTATCGGGAACGCACGTACGGAACCACGAACATCCAGCGGTGGCGCCACGGCTGGCTCCTGTTGCGGATGGTGCTGTTCGCCGCCCGCAAACTGAAATTTGTGTAGGACAGAAAGGGAGTGAGGGAGTGAATGAGGGATCGGTCACTCGCCCTTCAAACCCTCGATCCCTTGCCGTCACCTTCACTTTCACTTTTCCCGTGCAAATCCCGCTTCTCGACCTCAAGCCCGCCACGGCGGAACTGCGCGCCGAGCTGGATGCCGCGTACCGGCGGGTGATGGACTCGGGCTGGTTCCTGCTCGGACCGGAGTTGGAGGCGTTTGAAAACGAGTACGCCGCAACGGTGGGCGTGAAGCATTGTGTGGGCGTGGCCAATGGCCTGGAGGCGATGCAACTCATCCTGATGGCCCAGGGGATCGGCCGGGACGACGAGGTCATCGTGCCGTCGAATGGCTACATCGCCACCTGGCTCGCCGTCACTCACGCGGGCGCCACTCCCGTTCCGTGTGAGCCGGATCCGGTGACCTTCAATCTTGATCCCGCCCGGCTGGCGGCGTGCATCACGCCACGCACCAGGGCCGTGCTGCCCATTCATCTCTACGGACACCCTGCGAACATGGGAGAGATCAACGCGATCGCCGGCGCGCACGGCCTGCGGGTGATCGAGGATGCGGCCCAGTCGCATGGCGCCCGGTGTCGCACACCTACGCGAGCCGGGGTGCTTTGGGGCGAGGCGGGCGCGCTCGGACACGCGGCGGGCGTGAGTTTCTATCCCAGCAAGAACCTGGGCGCGTTGGCCGATGCGGGGGCAGTCACGACCGATGACGGCCCCCTGGCGGAAAAAATCCGCGTGCTCCGCAATTATGGGACGAAGGAACGGTATCGGAACGAGGTGGCCGGGCATAATTCCCGATTGAGCGAACTTCAGGCGGCGTTTCTTCGGGTGAAGCTCCGCCATCTGCCGGAGTGGAACGCGCGACGCCGCGCCTTGGCGGCGGTCTATCTGACCCAGCTGAAAGACGTCCCGGGAGTCGTGCTGCCCACCGTAGCGCCCTGGGCTGAACCGGTGTGGCACCTGTTTGTCGTGCGGGCCGAACGCCGAGCGGCGTTGCGGGACCACCTCACCGCCGCCGGAATCGGATCGCAGGTCCATTACCCCACTCCGCCCCACCTCTCCGGAGCCTACCAAGCCGCAGGGTGGCGACGGGGCGCCTTTCCGATTGCGGAGGCGCTGGCAGAGGACGTGCTCAGCCTGCCCATGAGCCCGCATCATAGCATCGCGGAAATCGAAAAAGTGTGCAGCGTGATCCGACAGTTCTACGCGGCCTGACGTCGTCGTTCCATGCTTCGGGTTTTTTCCAATCACGAACTTCTGCCCGCGGAGTGGAGTTCCCACTCCGACCCGGCGCTGACCCGCATCTTCAACCCGGGGTTGATGCGTGACGGGGCGGGATGGCTGCTGGCGTACCGTTCCGTCGGGGAGCCTGACCAGCACCGCCGAATCGCCCTCTGTCGGCTGAACGAGGAGTTCGAAGTCGTGGCGGGAACGGCCGTCCCTTTTTCCGATCAGATCCGTTTTGAACAGCCGGAGCTGTACCCTGCCCAGGCGACGACCTGGTTTGCCGATCCAAGGCTATACCGCCTCCAGGGACGCTGCTTCGTCTACTGGAACTCGGGCTGGCACGAGCCACGCAATGCGCAGTTTCTCCAGGAATTCGACCCGGTGACCCTTTGCCCCGTCGGTGCGCCGCGCGAACTCACGCTGTGGGGTGCGCGGCAGAAACTGGAAAAGAACTGGGCGTTGTTCGAACATGGCGGCGATGTGTTCGCGGTGTACTCCGTGAATCCGCATCGGGTGATGACCGCGTCGCTCGCCGGCCACGGCGCCATCGAATTCGCCGACGTCGGCCAGCCGGTGGCCAATGCAGGCGGGTATGCCAAGGCCAACGGAGGGCTGCGCGGGGGATCCCCGCCGGTACGGCAGGGCGAGAGCTATGTCTCGTTTTGTCATTCCATCGAAAACGACCCTCAGGGTTACCGCTATGTGGCAGCCGTGTATCGCTTCGCCGCCACCCCTCCCTTTCTGCCGTTGCAACTCCCCGCGCAACCGCTGCCCCTCGCGATTCCGGAATCGGCCCGGCGCAAGCTGCCAAAGCTCAACCCGGCGGTCGGCGAGGTGGTGTACGTTTCAGGCGCCGCGTGGCACGACGGACGCTGGGTGATCAGTTTCGGTATCGACGATGAGCGATGCGCGATCGCGACGCTCAGTGACGCCGAGGTGCGGGCGACGCTTCAGACGGGCTAAGGCACCGCCTGCGTGGGGGCACGCTCACAGCCGCCTGCGAACCCTCCTTGCCTTTGGCGCCCACTCCGCGACAACAGAAGGCAATCGTGGCTGCTGCACGTCACTCCTCTCCCTGGTCGCTGCTGAATCCCTGGCACATCCTGCGCCATCTCTGGCGACACCGCGAACTGGCGTGGCAGTTTGCGCTGCGCGAAATCGAACTGCGGCACCGCGGAAGCCGGCTGGGTGCGATCTGGGCGCTGGTCAATCCGCTGTCGATGCTCGCGTTGTACTGGTTCATCTTCGGCGTGATTTTTGGCAGCCGTTTTGGAGTTCTGCCCGGCGAGACGCAGTTTGACTTCGTCCTGGCGATGTTTCTCGGGCTCGCGATGTTTCACGTCTTCTCGGAGACACTGGGCTGGGCCCCCTTGGTCATCGCGAACAACCCGAACTTCGTGAAGAAGGTGGTCTTCCCCCTGGAAGTCCTGCCGGTGGCAAAGGTCGGCGACGCCGCTTACCACCTCGCCGTGAGTCTTGGACTGGTGATCGTGGGGAGCATTTTCGGTACGGCGGGACTGTCCTGGAGCGTATTCTGGCTGCCCGTGTTGGTCCTCCCCTTGCTGATGATCGCGTTGGGCATCGGGTGGGCGCTTTCAGCCATTGGCGTATTCGTGCGCGACATCACGCAACTGACTCCGTTCATCTCGACGGCACTTCAGTTCGCCAGCGCCGTGATGTTCGCCCCACAACGCATTCGTGATTTGCCCCACGCGTGGGAGGTGCTGCGCTTCAATCCACTGTTGCAGCTGTTCGACCTCGGGCGTCGCGTGGTTTTGTGGCACCAACCGATGGACTGGGGGGTGCTTGGCTTCGTCTATGCCGTCGCGCTCGTGTCCCTCGTAGCGGGCTACGCCTGTTTCATGCTTTTGCGGAAGTCGTTCGCCGAGGTGATCTGACTGGGAAGCGAAAGTGAAAGTGAAAGTGAAAGTGAAAGTGAAAGTGGCTGGGTCAATCCAGGCGGCCGACGCCGATTTCGGACGGCAGCCGCACCAGCCCGTGGACGACTTCCTGTTCCGGGGTCGTTGACACCTCGACGACAGCGGCGTTCAGCACGCGATCCCAGGTATTGTCGGCATCGGAGCCGGCCCCACATCCGAGATCCAGGGTGTACTGACCCGGCTGGATCTCGAGTTGGAAGCGGATCCGAACCAGGCACCGTTTGCCGGCGGGAATTTCGGCGATCAGACGCTGGACCACCCGGAGGCCGGTGGCGAAGATCACCTGGCCGTGCCGGTTGCGGAGTTCACAGCCGGCGCTCACCGCGCGGATATCGCGCGTCGCTTCGATGAGGATAAGGGTATTGATCCATTCGCCCGTGCGGAAACTGGTGGTGGCTGAGCCGTCCGCGTGGAGGACCCACGCCCGCTCCACCCGCACGCCCCCGTCACCCAGGCGCTCCTTGCCCTCGAGCACCAGTCCGGGCGCGTAGGGCAACTGAGCGGCCTCGAGGGCCTCAAACCGGTCCACCGGCGCCGGCGCGTTGCCGGAGAGCGCGGCCATGGCGGCCACATATTCCCGCACGCACGCCCCGGCCTCGCCCAGATAGCGGACCCGTCCCCGATCAAGCCAGAGGGCCCGCTGGCACATATTCAGCACGAACGCGGTGTCGTGCGTGACCACGAGAAGCGTGACGCCTGAGGCAATCAGTTCGTGGAGCCGGCGGCTGCATTTCTGCTGGAAGAGGATGTCGCCGACACTCAATGCCTCATCGACAATCAGGACGTCCGGCTCGACCGAAATGGCGACTGCGAAGGCCACCCGCATCATCATCCCGGTGGAATAGGTCTTAACCGGCTGCTCGATAAAGTCGCCGATGTCGGCGAAGGCCACAATCTGATCGTACTTCCGATCCATCTCGGCACGGTTCAGACCGAGGATGGCGCCCGCCAGATAGATATTCTCGCGGCCGGTGAACTCCGGATTGAAACCGGACCCCAGTTCGAGGAGCGCGGTGACCCGGCCATGAACCTGGCACGTGCCGGTCGTTGCCTGGAGGGTCCCCGCGACGATCTGGAGCACGGTGCTCTTGCCGGCACCGTTGCGGCCAATGATGCCAAACGCCTCGCCCTTGCGCACGGTGAAGGACACGTCATCGACGGCCACCACGGCGCCGTGGGGCGACCCGGGCGAGTCGTTCCGCCAACCCAGCCCGCGGGCAAAGGCACCGCGGAGGGAAACGTCGCGCTGGTAGAGTTTGCGCAGTCCCCGCACCTCAATGGCAGGCGCCTCCGAAGCGGGCTTGATCATAGTCGAAGCAGCGGCCGGCGAAACCATACCAGTGTTAAGCCGGGCCGGGCTCAACCACCCAAGACAAAAAAAGGGCGGCCGCGTGAGCGGCCGCCCTTTGAGGCGTTACCTAATAGTCAACAACTATCAGAATTACGGAGACGGGGCGGTGTACTTGTCGGCCGGAACCTCGTTGTGCACGGGGTCCTTGCTGGACAGGTTCGCCGCCTTGCTGAGCGCGCTCAGGTCCACCGTGTTGCTGGAGATCACCGTGAAGGTGCCCGCAACCAGGAGGGAGCCGGCGCTCGGGATGATCGTGCCAGCGGCGCGGATGGTGAGGTCACCGTTGAAGGTGCTGCTACCACCAGCAGCGGTCACGAAGTCGCCGTCGGTGACGATCGTCACAGCGCTCGCCGGGAGGCCCATCGGAGCCGCCGCCGACGTGCTGCCCGGGAGCAACACGAACGACGTCTTCTCACGCAGGGAGGCGCCGCCATGACCCACATTGAAGCGAACCCCACCGAACTCGTTGTCGGCGTGGTTGAGCTCGATGCGGGTAGCCGTGGCCGTGTTCGCCGACAGGGTCACGTCGCCGAAGACCTTCAGCGCATCGACCTGGCCGATGTTGCCCGTCTTGGCGGTCACGGAGAGAGCTCCGCCGACATTCGCGCTGCCGAGGGTCACGCCAACGGCGTCGGTGACGGCGACATTGCCGGCGACCGCGGTCGTAGCGTTACCGAAGACAACCACACCGAAGTTGCTGGCGGCATCATCGAGGATGACGCTGCCGGCGGGGGCGTGGAACGTAGCGTTGCCGACGACGGTGAGGGTGCCGGAGTCGATGATGTCACCCGTCGAGGAGATGGCCACGAGGTTGCCCGCGGTGGACACACCCTTGAGGTTGAGCGTGCCGCCTTCGGTCAGGGCAATGTTGCCCGAACCCGTCACAGCCGTCACCGGGCCGAACTGATTGCCCGCGTTGGCGAGGGTGATGTTACCCGTGCCAGTGGTGGTGAAGCTGCCCGCACCGGTGATGTTGATCGAGGTGCCAGAGCGCTGCGTGATGTCGGTCGCGGTGGACTGGGTCACCGTAAGGCCGCCGGCCGTGACATTCGTGGCGCCGAGGATGGTGGCGGTCGTGTTGTTCACGGTCGAGTTGCCCATGGCGGTCAGCGAGATGTTGCCGATCTTGTTGGCCGCACCGTTCAGGGTGATCGCGCCGTTGGACGCCATCAGGGTGACCGGACCCGTGGTCTCGATCACGCCCGCGCCGCCCGCTTCGATGATGCCGCCGGTCTGGCTGGTGGCCGAGAAGGCGCCCGTGCCGGTCTTGACCGACAGGAGGTTCAAGGTACCGCTCTCGACGATCGTCACGGTACCGTTGCCCGCGACGGTGTTCAGCGTCAGCTGGCCGAAGTTGCCGCCGGACGTCAGGCTGATGTTGTCAGCGGTGACGGACGTGCCGCCGTAGATGTGCAGACCGGCGGCCGAATCAGCCACGTTGCCCGAGGCGTTGAACGCGACCGTGCCCGTGCCATAGCTGCGGAACTGGCCGATGGTCAGGTCCTGGTTGGTGCCGGCCGTGGCGAAGTTGAACGCGCCCGTCGCGCCGCCGCCAGCAACCGAGGCGTTGCCGAGGGTGGCGTTCACGGTCAGGGCCTGTGAACTGGCGATCGAGCTAGCCGTGCCGCTGGTGCTGCCGGAGGTCACGTTGACCGTGCTGAACGTGTTGTTCGCATGGTCGGCATCGATGAAGCCCGTCGCGCTCGAGAGCCAAACCGGACCGGTGGTCACGAGTTCGCCCACCGTCAGGTTCGCGCCACCCACCGCCGAGAGGCTGACGTTGCCCGTCAGACCCTGGTTGTAGATGTTATTGCCAACCGAGAAGACGCCAGCGGAGCTCGAGTTCACCAAGGTGAAGTCGCGGACCAGGTAGTGGCCCGTCGCACCCGGGTTGAGCTGCAGGTCGGTCATGATGTTGATCGTGCCGGTGATGGCGTTCGTCGCGCTGTTGAGCACGATGTCGGCCGGAGCCGTCGCCGTACCCGCGCCAACGAGGACGTTGCCGACCGCGATCGCACCGCTGTTAACGATACCCGCCGGGCTGTAAGCCGTCAGCGAGAGGCCGGTGATATTGCCGAGGGTCAGCAGGCCACCTTCATAAACGGTGATCGCCTGGCCGGCCGCATTGACATGAACCGTACCGAAGGAGCTCTTCAGGTCGGCCGGAACGGTGCCCGCGCCGCCATTGATCACGACCGCGCCCGTCGAGGTGATGTCGAGTTCACTGCCAACCGTGATGTTGTCGGTCGCATCGGTGACGCCAACGCCGTTCAGCGCCAGCTTCTTGCCGACGGTGATGGTGTCGGTGGCCTGCACGCCAAGCGCGATCGCGCCGGTCGAGGTGATGCTCAGGTTGCCGGCGACGTTCGTGCCCTTCACGAGGGTCAAGCCGCCCGCGTCGTTCACCGTGATGTTGCCCGCCGCGCCGGTCACCAGGAGGTCGGTGAGGGCGTGCGCGTTATCGAGCACAACCGAGTTGCTGCCAACGACGCTCAGCGAAGGCGTGGTGATGATCGCACCCGCGCCATCGGTGACGTTGCCGCCGGTCAGGCTCACCTTCGCGGCGTCCAGATTCGCGTTGACCGCGAGATCGGTGCCGGCGCTGAAGGTGGCGTTGCCGGAAACGGCGACCGCGCCGCCGAGGGTGACCTTCTTCGCAGCGGTGCCCCAGACATTGTCCGGGCCGCCGGTGTTCAGCGCACCGAGGGTCAGATTGCCGCCGTTAGCCGTGAAGCGAGCGTCCGTGGCCACCGACAGGGTGCCGCCGGTGTGCGAAACGTCGTTCGAGGCCGTCACCGTAAGATTGGTCGTGGTGATGTTCTGGCTGAGAGTCACGTTGCCGCCCGTGGAGGACAGGTTCGTGTTGTTTGTGACGGTCAGCGTGCCGGTGGGGGCCTGGGTGAGGTCCTTGGTGGCGGAAACCGTGAGGTTGCCCGCATTCACCGGGCCGATCGCGAACGCGTCGGTCATGTTCAGGACGACATCGCCCAAAGCGGTCGCACCCGTGCCCTGGACGCCGATCGTGGCGGCCTTGCCCGAGAAGGCGACATTCGCGCCCGTGGCAGCCGTCAGATTGGCGGCACCCGTAACCGTAACCGTGCCACCCGAGAGGATGTTGCGGTTGCTGATGACATTCAGAATGCCACCGACGGTCGTGGTGTTGAGGGTGATGTTGCCATTGTTCGTGGCTACGCCGAGGTTGCCCGTGGCCGTCGCGCCGACCGCGAGGTTGCTGCCACCGGTCCAGCTGGCGATGCTCAGGTTCGCGCCAGTCGCGTTCACCGTGATGGTACCCGCCGTGTCCTTGGTGCGGACGTCCGAGATCACGGTATCAGCCGTGCCCGAGGCGGTGGTGAGGGTACCCGTGGTGTTGCCGATCTGCAGGTAACCGGTACCCTGGTTGATCGCAGCGTTGCCCGTGGTCAGAGAGACGGACGGGCCATTCACGATAACGTTGTTCGTCTGCGCGAAGGTGATCGTGCCCGTGCCAGCGGTGGTAACCGTGAGGTTCGCAACCGGGCTGGCCGAAGCGCCAACGGTCAGGGCCGCACCGGCGCCGAGGAGCACGTTGCCGTTGTTCAGGGAACGAACGAGGACGTTGCCACCGGAAACCGTGCCCGCGAGCGCGATGTCCTGACCAACGATCCAAACGTTGCCCGAACCGGACGCCGCCTGGATGCTGGCGGTACCCGCGAGGGTGATGTCACCCGTCGGCGTGGCCGAGGTCGGGTAGACGAGGCTGCCCGTACCTTCGAAAGTGAGGTCATTCTCAACCACCGTCGTCAAACCCACCGCGGCGGCGTTGATCACGCCGTTCGTGGTGACCGTGATGCCGTTCGGGTTCATCACGTAGAGGATACCATTCGAATTCAGCCGGCCGTCGATCGTCGAGGGATTGGCTCCGACGATGCGATTCAGCAGCGAGGACGACGCCGTGGGCTGATTGAAGTTGATCACGTCACCGTTGGTGATCGTCATCGCGCCGCTACCGAACTCATTCCACCGAATGACGGAAATGTTCTGCGTGCTAGCGACATTGAGGATCTTGTCCGCCGAATTCAGCTCGAACGTGACTCCAGCAGACGTGGAGGCGATCGAGGCCGTCAGGTCCGCCTGCGAAGGCAACGCCCAGAGCGGCGCCGGGAGGGTAGCCAGAGGAGCTGCCACAAGAGCGGAAAGCAGGAGCTTCCGAAGCGACAGTCTCGCGATTGATTTATTCTTCATGGGTTAAGACGAGTGTTGTTGAACAAGACGGTATACGCCAATTCAGGGTCGAGGAAGCTCTCCGAGGTCGCTATTGGCAAGCACTTTTTACACGCAGCCCATCATCGGTTTGCACCCGATAAGCCGCGACGGAAGAGCCCGAAACAACGATCCGAAGAACTGGAACGGTTTTCTTGGCACACGTCGTGCCAACCTCAGCGTTCGCGCATAACGCGCTGGGCAACAGGGGGGTGGAGACCCTATCTGCCATCGGATGGCGTTTGCGCCTTTGGGCACCATCCCCAAACCGGGCAAGGATCTGTGGGCAATTTTCCCCAACTGTCCGCGTCGCAGGCATCACCGGATAAACTCCGCGCTTCGGCCAGCTCCACATAAATGTCGAACAATTCCGGGCTCGCCCAGTCCCACGCTAACCTTTTCACATCTCCTCTCTCATGTTGTTTCGTATCGCGGTTTTCCTCGTCCTGACTCTCGCGCTTAACGCCGCGGAGCCAACACCCCTGGCGCTGCAAAGGCTGGTGCTTGCGGACACTGAAGAGGCAGCGCTGGCGGCCCCGCCTGACTTCGAGATCGTGAGGCCGGTCAATCTCCCGCTGCTCGATGCGCCGGATTTTCCGTCCGTGATCGCCCCTTTGGTCGGGCGCCCAATCACCACTGAACTGCTGAACGATGTCGGGAACGCCATCGCCAAGTACGCACGCGAGCACGACCGGCTCATCACGCGGGTGCTGATCCCGAACCAAAACGTCACCGACGGGACGGTCCGGCTTGTGGTCGTGTTTGGCCGTTACAGCGACATCGCCTTTCGGGGAAACCGCTGGTTCAGCCGCGAACTGCTGGAGGAAAGACTGGGAATCAAACCGGGTGACGAAGTGCGACTGTCCGTGCTGGAGGACGCGGTTAACTGGGCCAACACGAACCCTTTCAGAATGATCAAGGTCTTGGTGGACCCGATCAATAACCAGCCCGGGAAAGCGAACCTTCTCGTCGGGGTGCAGGAACGGTGGCCGTGGCGGTTGTCGGCAATCGTGGACAACTATGGAAACGCGGTGCTCGGAGAATGGCACTACGCCATGGCGGTGCAGGCGGGCAATCTTTGGGGCCGCGACCACCAGGCGTCCTATCAATTCGTCACGACGGATGACATCGACCTCTATCAAGCCCACGCCATGAGCTATCGCATTCCCCTGCGATGGAGGCATTTTTTGGAGTTTACCGCCTCGTACGCAAAGGTGAATCCGACGTTCGGCACGGGAAACATCTTTGCACAACAAGGCCGGAGTCAGGGCGCCGGAGTGCGTTACCGGGTGCCGATTCGCAGCGGGGATAGTCCAATCGAAATCTTCGGCGGCATGGATTTGCGCCGGGGAAACAACAACCTGGAATTCGCCGGCACGTCCGTGTACGCCACGGACGTCGACACCATTCAATTCACGGTCGGGGGCACCTGGGTCCGTCGTGACAAGCGAGGCGCCTGGGTATTCACCGGTGCGGCGAACGCGAGCCCTGGTTACCTGAACAAGCGGAATGATGCCAGGGCCTACGGCAACGCCCGGCTCGGGGCGAAACCCCACTACGTGTTCAGCAATGTCTCCCTGCAGCGGCTGCAGGCGCTCGGCCAGGGCTGGGACCTTTCTCTGCGTCTGGTGGGGCAGCTCTCCAGCACCAACCTGGTAGGCGAGCAGCTGACGGCGGGCGGCGCGACGTCCGTTCGAGGCTACACGACCAATATCTACGCGGGCGACGAAGGGCTCATCTTCAGCAGCGATCTCTTGACCCCCGCCGTGTCGGTACCCCTGGCAAAGGTCAGCTCGAAGCTACCCGCCCTGCAAACGCGCTTCGCGGTGTTCTTCGATGCGGCCCGGCTCTACATGAACCATTCGTTCCGGTCCGACGTCCCGATGTCGACCTTGGCCAGCGTGGGCGTGGGGTTGCGGGCCAACGTCGCCAATAACTTCAGTCTGAACTTTGACTACGGCGTCCAGCTGCGGGAACTGCCGGCGGTCTACAAAAACACCCGCTCGGGCCAGGGTCACGTCCGGGCCGTGCTCGCGTTCTGAGCTTCGGGCCACCCCGCGCCGTGCGGATCCACCTCGGACATCATTTCTACGGCGCTGGCAATGTCGGCGACGATTTCATGCTGGGCGGATTCCTGGCCGCCATGGCCGCAACGGCGCCGGAGGCTTCTTTTACCCTCGCCTCCCCGTTCCCGCTCGCGCCGATGCGGCGACGCTTTCCCCAGATCGAATGGCTCGCTTGCACGCCCGAGGCCCGCGCCGCGGCGATCGCGGCGTGCGACGCCTGGGTGGGCCTCGGTGGCTCTCCGTTTCAGTCGGCCCAGTCGCGCTGGTTCGTCGATCACCTGGTGGAGGAGTCGGCGTGGTGCGCGCGTGCCGCCAAACCGATGTATTTCCTCGGCGTGGGCGTGCAGGAAGAGCGCGAACTACAGGTGCCGGAGGTCCAGGTCGTGTGCGCCCAGGCGGCAGCGATCTGGACTCGTGACCAGGCTTCGGCCCGGCGGCTCGCCGCCTTGGTGCCACCCGCGCGCGTTCGACCGGCGGCGGATCTTGCCCAGGTGCTGCTGGCCGCGTGGTCACCCGCACCGCTGCAGCCCGGCGCGGTGACCGTGGTCCTGAACTTCGACCACCGGGAGGAGTGGGATGCATCCACCGTCACGCGCGCGGTTGCCGCGCTCGCTCCGCGCGACCGCATCTGGCTGGCGCAGGAGAGCCGGCTGCTGCCAGGCGGCGAGAAAGCGCTGCATGGCTCACTCCCGGCGGAGGAACAGAAGCGATGGCACCTGCGGGAGGCGGACCGGCCCGAGGCTCCGCTGAGTGACGTGCTGGCACACTGGCCCAGCTCAGAGTGGCTGGTGACATCGCGCTTCCATGCGGCGATGGCCGGCGCGTGGGCGGGCTCCCGCGTGCTGGTGTATGTCACCAACGAGAAACTACACGGCGTCGCGGACGAACTCGGCTTGGCGGCGGTTCCCGCTGGCGCCGATGCCGCGACCATCGAGCAGGCGCTCCGGTCGAGCGCGCCCGCACCGCGGCCTTTGGCGCCGGCCGAGACGGCCCGTGCCAGCGTGCGGGAACTGGTGTCGGCGATCCGGGGGCAAACCAGGGCCTGAAGCGGACTGGCTCGAAAGGAGTTAGGGAAAAACAAGCTGGTCGGGCCCCACGCTTTCGTCCGAGAATTCGGGGTTCATGTTGCTACTGGCGTATACGTTTCTGCTTTTCGCGTACTGGACGGTGCTTGGCCGGGCGATCATTGCCGTGATCTTCCCGCGGCTCGGGGTTCTGCGCGCCTGTCTGCTCGCCCCCGCCACGGGGCTGAGTGCCTCGGCGTTGTGCATCATGATCCTTAATCAGGCCGGGATCCCGATTCGCAGCCTTGCCCTCCCTTTGACGGTCAGCCTGGCGGTCGCGGCAGTCATCACTCTCGGGATCCTTCGCCCACGGGTGGCCGTTCGCGCCACCGCGCCGTTTTTCGTCGCGGCACTGGCGGCGCTGGTTTGGGCGGGCTGGCCGGCGGTCGAACTCGGTTTCAACTGGGTCAGCTACGGCAACGATGACATGGCGAACTACTGCCTGGCGGCGCAGCGCTTCCTCGACAACGGTTTCTACGACGTCCCCACGCTGGATCAATTGTGGGGCCGGGACTACGCCACGCATTTCTTTTTCATGCACGTGGCGGACATGATGCGGTTCGGTGCGGAACACACCGTAGCGTGGACGGCGGGCCTCGCGAAACTGAAGGCGACCCAGGCATTCATGCCGGCGATCATGGCCCTGGGGCTCGTGCAGCTGTTTGCCGCCTGCGGGCTCGCGCTGCATCGCGGTCGCGACCGCCGGCTGGCGCAACTGACGGCATTCCTGCTGGCTTTCAGCCCGCTGTTTATGCTCGGCATGCTGTACCAGCTCATCGCCCAAGTGGGCGGCGTGGCGCTGCTCCTGAGCGTCATCGCCCTGATGGTCAAAGGATGGATCACGTTTCGGCGCCGGTCTGTGATCCGCTACGGGCTGCTCACGGCGCTGCATGCTGCGGCCCTGTGCGTTTTTTATCCCGAAGTCTCGCCCTTCGCCGCCCTGACGGTCCTGACCTACACGGTGCTGTGGAGCCTCCGCCATCGAGCCTTGCCGGGAGGGCTCCTGGCCGTCGCGGCCTACACCATCGTCTTCGCCCTGCTGATCCTGCGGCACAATTTCGTCAGCTACGTCGTGGTGTTCTTTTTCCAGGCTGCCGGCGCCTTCGACCGCGCCAATCTGCTGCTCTCGCTGTTCCCGTTCTTCATGGTGCCCACGGGATTTTCGAACCTGTACGGCTGGATGCCGCTCGGCCATGACTTCCCGGAACCGGTCGTTTCGCTTTCCATCGCGGCGGGAATTTTGCTCACGGTGGTGCTGCTGGTTCGAGCGGTGCGCGACGCCTGGCGCCTGACGCCGATCACGGTCCTGTTCCTGATCCAGTTCGCCGTGGCGGTTCGTCTCTTCGTTTCGGTGAACGATTTCGGCGTCTACAAGATGTCGATGTGGATGCAGCCGGCGATCTGCGCCTTGCTGGCCGCCCTGGTCCTTGGGCTGCAGCGCTGGCGGAAACGCCGGCCGGAAGGGAAGGCCGGGGCCCAGCGGCCACCGATCCGTCCGCGGGTCCTCCCGGCAGCGGTCCTGGTTCTGTTCTTCGTCACCACCGCCCCGACCGGATTGTACTACACCCTGGAATCGCGCGGGCTCGAGGCGGGCGGCATGACGGAGCTTCGCCTCGCCTCCCGGCAGGGGATCGCGATCGACGCCCCCGCCGGCCAGTCGCTCCAGCTGATCGGCCCATTCGAGAATGTGGTGGCCGCGAAGTTCGCGGCCACGGAGACGCGCGGGCATTATCTCGCGCTGTTGTCCCGGGATTTTTGGGACCCCGTGACGCGCATCGACTACGCCCATCCCATGTGGCCGTTGCGGCTCAATCCCAACCTGGACAACATGGCGCAGGCCGTGCCCCTGATCGAACAGCGCAATCGTGAAACGATCCGCAAGGGCGAGCTGTGGCACTCGCATTTCCGCCAGCCCGTGCTCAAACAAGCGCCCGACGGGTACCTCACGCTCGACCCCCAGCTGTCGCTGTTCAACAAGCTCCATGCCCCCGACTCCCCCGCGCCCGGGCAAAGCGTCTTCTCCATCGCGAAGCCGGAGGACGTGCGCAACCACGTCGTGTTCGTGCATTCCAGCCGCGGGAACCATTATTACCTCGGGGATCGGCAGCGCATTTCCGCCTTCCAGCAGGAACGCGACCTCTCCAGCCCGGGGGCGCACTTCAATGCCATCGGGCGCTTCATGCTGCTGCGGGTGGAGAACCCGGCTCCGCGAATCTACCTGCGCTTTGCCGCCACCCGGTCGTACGTCACGGGCCGCACGTCGTGGAGCCCGGAGGCGGTGGTGCACGGGGTGCAGGATCGGCCGCTCGGCGCGGTCGGCGAAGGCGCCTTCAACCTTTTTGTCGGTCCGCTCGAGCCGGTGTCGTACCAGGGAAGCCACTACGTCGCGATCGATCTGGCGGAGGAGCCGCGACAGATCCTGGACTACCGCCCGGGGCTCAAACGGCTCTACAATCTGAAGGTGCCCATGGATTACCGCCGGATTGTCGGCTGGGCGCGGGACATTTCCGCATTGAGCGAGGCGGAGTACGAATCGATGACGAGACCGCGCGCGGTGACGCGATTTCCGGCCGACCTGGCGCGCGCGTCGACGCTCGAGTTTGCCGGCATCTTCGAGGACGGATGGATGTCCCGGCATGCGCGGCTGAAGCTGGGTCACGCCCGTCCGGGCGCCATGCTGCGGCTGCGCGGCTACGTGCCCGAAGTCGCCGGAGGCGCGTCGGGGACGGCCCGACTGACGGCCCGCATCAACGGGCGGAACGCCGCGGAGGTGGATCTGCGTCTGGGCCCGTTTGACTGGCTGCTGCCGATCCCCGAGGCGGGCGACACGACGACGGTCGAGCTCCTCTCCAGCGCCGCGGTGGTGCTGCCGGGCCACGACCAGCGTCCCATCGTCGCCAAACTCGACCACATCAGCATTGAGGAACCGGCCGGGGAGCATGCGTTCACGTTCCCGCTGCAAATGGACCCGGTTTTCGGGGCCACCGGGCTCGACCGCGATGGCTGGGCCGCGGGCGAGGTGACGCTGGCGCTTCCCTCCTCCGACCGGGATCGGCAGCTGGAACTCGAGTTGGAGTACCCCACGTGGGGAGGCGCGACGCCGGCGTCCCTTCGCTGGAACGTCGCCGGAGCGACGGGCACCGTGCCCCTCGTGCCCGGCGAACGGCCCCACCTCCGGATCCAACTCCCCGCGGGAGCAGGGCTCCCGACGCTCCGTCTCGCGACGGACGCCCAGGTCGTGCTCCCGGACCCGGACGGACGCCGCCGGGCGTTGCGGATCGCGGCGATCCGGCTGTTCGAGGCAAAGCCATGAGCGGACTCGTGCCGCCGGCCGCGTCACCCGTGGTGCTGTGCACCAAGGTCGACACCTTGGGAGACCTCATCCTGTTCGCCTCGGCGCTCCGCGCGCTCGGAGTCGCCTGGCCGGAAGCCCGCCGGGTCGTGCTGATCCGCGGCGCCTATCGAGACCTCGCGCCGCTCCTCGCGCCCGGCGTCGAGTGGCTCACCACCTCCCTCGATCCATTCACGACCGGGCCGGCGCAGCACGAAACGGAACTGGCCCGTCTCGCGGAGGTCATGGCGACCCTGCGACCCGATCTGCTGGTGGCGGCGACCGGGCGTCCCAACTGGTTGGATAGCTGGGTCGCCGTCAAGAGCGCCGCGACCGAGCGGATCCGGATCGGCCACGGACCGGCGGATGTGTTCTTCGGATTGGAACTCGAACGTACCCTCGGACGCGCGGCGCTCGCCCCGTTCACGCGGAACCTCCCGGACAGCCCGGGGGAGCCCGAACTCGCGCGGAACCTCCGCCTCCTGGAAGCGGCCAGCGGACGGACGCTCGCGCGTCAGGGTGATCGCCTGATGCTGCCCGACACGTGCCGGCAGAGCGCCCGGGAGATTGCAGTCTCCCTGGGCCTGGACCCCGGACACTATGCGGTGGTAGCGGCGGCCGGTTTCGCCCACGTGCGGCTGAAGACCTGGCCGGCCGATCGCTTCGCCGCGGTGATTCGGCACCTGCAGGTGCAGCACCGTCTCCCCGTTCTGTTGATCGGAAGCGAGGATGAACGCCCCTATCTCGAAGAGGTCGGCCGTGCGGCCGGCGGCGCGGCGGTATGGTGCGGCGGGACGGGCATGCTGCCGCGCTTGGCCGGCCTGGTGGCCGGGGCTGCGCTCTTCGTCGGCAACGACACGGGGGCGATGCACCTCGCGGCGAGCCTGGGCACACCGCTGGTCGCGGTCTTTGGCGGCGGCACCTGGCCACGGTTTGTGCCCGAGGGGGAAGCCAGCACCGCGGTGGTGCATCCCCTGCCCTGTTTTGGCTGCGGCTGGGACTGCGCGTTCGGGGATGCACCGTGCCTGAAGGAGATCACGCTCGACGACGTGTTGCAGGCGGTGGACCGGACGCTCGCCGGACGCGCCACGGAACGGATCACCGCGGTGCAACATCTCCCCGCCCCCACGCTGGTCATGATGGACAAGGCGGCCACGACCTACCGCACCATGCGCGCGGACCATCTGGCGCGGCAGCAGAAGCTGGAGGAGCTGACCGAACTGGATCGCGAAAAGGACGCCGCCATTCTCGAGAAGGAAACCGAGATCGACCGGAAGGAAGCCGAGATCCGCGCGAAAGAGGCGGAGATCGATCGCAAGGAGGCCGCGTTGCAGGACAACGCCGCCACCCTGCAGGTCCAGGACGCGGCGGTGCGCGAGAAGGAGGCGGAGATCAATGCCAAGCAGGACGAGATCCAGGCGCTCAAGACGGCCTGCGACGAACGACTGGCTTTGATCGAGACCCTGGACCGCGAGATCACTGCGCTGCGGACCGAGATCGTGACCGTCCGCGCCGACCAGGCGCTGCTCGAAAACGCGGTGAAGCAGCTGCCTCCCGACCAGGCGCACGCCGCCACCACCCTGGCCGGCCAGGCCACCCACATCCGCAACCTGGAGGCGCTGCTCCATCTGCGCGGCCGCGAACTTGACGAGCTCAAGGCGGTGGCGAGCAACCGGCAGGCGGGGCTGCACGACCTGGAGCAGGCCAAGCATTATGGCCGCCTCCTCGCCGAAAAGGAGGCCGTCATCCAGGACTTGAACCGCGCCTGCCAGGAACGCCAGGCGGTCATCCAGCAACTGCTGGCGGAGTCGACCGGGGTGGGGTCCGCGCTGGCCAAGATGGGGCGGGCTGCGACCGGCTTCGCGCGAGCCCGGATCCAGCGGCCGCTCGCGGCGTGGTTGCGCCAGACCTGGATCGAGGGTCACTGGATGCAGCTGGGCGTGCTGCGGCAGCATCCGCCGCGCGCCCTTCGCTGGGATGCCCGGCTGGAAGCCGCCGCCAAAGTGCCGGCGGACGCCCCCTTCATCGGCGTGGTGACCCCCAGCTATGGCCAGGAGGCGTTCATCGAACGCACCCTGCGCAGCGTGCTGGACCAGCGGTATCCGCGCCTTAAGTACGTGGTGCAGGACGGCGGCTCCCGGGACGGCAGCCCGGGCATCATTGCGCGCCATGCCGCGCAGCTCGCCGCCTGGGCCTCCGAGCCCGACCAGGGGCAGGCGGACGCGATCCGGCGCGGCTTCGACCGCCTGAAGGACGAACTGGCACCCACGGACCTCATGGGTTGGTTGAATTCCGACGACCTGCTGGCGCCGGGTGCGCTCGCCACGGTCGCCCGGTATTTCGCGACGCACCCCGAGGTCGACGTCGTCTACGGCCATCGCATCGTCATCGACGAACAGGATCGCGAGGTGGGCCGCTGGATCCTTCCGCCCCACGACCCGCATGCCCTGGAGTGGGTCGACTATGTGCCGCAGGAGACGCTCTTCTGGCGGAAACGCAGCTGGGACCTCGTCGGCGGCATCGATCCGACCTTCCAGTTCGCCCTCGACTGGGACCTGCTCGCCCGGTTCCAGCAGGCCGGCTGCCGCATGGTGCGACTGCCGTACTTTCTCGGGGCGTTTCGGGTCCACTCCGAACAGAAGACCTCGCAGGCGATCCACAGCGTGGGCGCCGACGAGATGCGCCGGATCCGACTCCGTTTCCACGGCGAACGACATGACGATTCCGCCGCGATCGAGATGCAGGCGCGCCGGATGCGCACCCAGGGGGTGATCACCGCCCGGCTGCATGCGGTGGGGATCCGCCGCTGATCCAGGGTCACTTTAATGCTGATTCGTTGGCCGGATTTGCTATGGACCTGACCTCCATGCTGCTGAGCATCGTCGTCCCCGTCTACAAAGAGGAGAAGAACATTCCCGAGTTCCTGAGGCGGATCCGCCCCATCCTCTCGACGGTCACCGAGGACTACGAGATCATCTTCTCCCTGGACCCCTCACCCGACCGGACCGAGGAGGTCATTCTGGAGCACCGCGCACACGACGCCCGGATCAAGCTACTGAAATTCTCGCGGCGCTTCGGCCAGCCCATGGCCACGCTGGCGGGGCTGCAGTATTCCTCCGGCGAGGCGGTGGTCGTCATGGACGTCGACCTGCAGGACCCGCCCGAGTTATTGCGCGACATGGTGGACAAGTGGCGCGAGGGGTACGACGTGGTCTTGCCCCAGCGGCGGCAGCGGACCGGCGAACCGTGGGTCAAGAAGCTGGTGGCGAAGACCGGTTACAAGGTCATCAACAAGATCGCGGATGTCCGCATTCCGCCCAACACGGGCGACTTCCGGCTGATGTCCCGACGGGTCGTGACCGAGGTGGTCCGGCTGAAGGAGTCGCACGGTTTCCTTCGCGGCATGGTGGCGGTGGTGGGATTCAAGCAGGCCATCATCCCGTTCGACCGTCCGGCGCGGTATGCGGGAGAAACCAACTACAACCGCTTCCTCGGCTCGCTGCGGATCGGGTTCAACGGCATCTTCTGCTTCTCCACCTACGCCCTGACCCTCAGCACGCTGTTCGGATTCGTGCTCGCCGGAGGCTCGTTCATCGGCGCCCTGCTCTACGCGATGGCGAAGATCTTCGGCTGGTTCCCGTTCGCCTCCGGCAATCCGACCATCGTGATCCTGATTCTCTTCATGGGCGGGATCCAGCTCATCAGCGTGGGGATCCTCGGCGAATACATCGGGCGCATCTACGAGGAGGTGCGTTCCCGGCCCAAGTACATCGTGGATCGCAGCGAAGGCTTTGAGCGCTGAGCCAGCGGGTCGACGCGGCCCCGGGTCATCGCACCCGCCGCGCGGTTGATCGGAACACGATTGCGGCCGGAGGGCGAACGCGTCATCTCGATCGTTTTTATGCACCATGTCTTCGTCACCGGCGCGGCCGGTTTCATCGGTTCCAATCTCGTCGACCGCCTGCTGGCCGACGGCGTGAAGGTCACCGGCTGGGACAACCTTTCCACCGGGCAGCGCCGCTTCCTGGAGGCCGCGGAGAAGCATCCCAATTTCCGCCTCGTCCACGGCGACAACCTGGACCTGCCGGCGCTCAAGGGCGCGATGAAGGGCGTGGACTTCGTCTTCCATCTCGCGGCGAATGCCGACATCAAGGACGGCTGGCAGCATCCCGAAAAGGACCTCCAGCAAAACACGATCGCGACGTTCAACGTCCTCGAGGCGATGCGCGCCAACGGCGTGAAGCGCATCGGGTTCTCCTCGACGGGTTCGGTGTACGGCGAAGCCCTGGTGACGCCGGAGCGCCCCACGCCCGAAGACGACCGGTTTCCCATCCAGACGTCGCTCTATGGCGCGTCGAAAAGCGCCGGCGAAGGCATGATCGCGGCCTACGCCGAGGGCGGGCAGATCGACGAGGCCTATCTCTTCCGATTCGTGTCGATCCTGGGCGAACGCTACACCCACGGCCACGTGTTCGACTTCTATCGCCAGCTCATCGATCATCCGGACCACTTGCGGGTACTGGGCGACGGGCAGCAACGGAAGAGCTACCTCTACGTGCAGGACTGCGTGGAGGCCATCCTGCACGTGACCCGCCGGCACACGGCGCGGGAAGCCAAGCACCACACCGAGGTCTACAACCTCGGCACGCCTGAATTTGTGCAGGTCAACGACAGCATTCGCTTCATCTGCGGGGCGCTCGGACTCACGCCGCGCCTCGAGTACACGGGCGGCGACCGCGGCTGGATCGGGGACAATCCGTTCATTTTTCTGGATACGAAGAAGATTCAGGCCACGGGCTGGCGCCCGAAGCTGACGATCGAGCAGGGCATCGTGCGCACACTGCGCTGGCTCGAAGCCAATCGCTGGGTGTACGAGGCCCGCCGCTGAGCCATGAAGATCGTCCTCACCGGCTCCAGCACCGGCATCGGCCGCGCTCTCGCCGAACGGCTGCTCGCGCGGGGGCACGAGGTCTGGGGCCTGGCGCGTTCCGATCAGGCCGGACTGCTCGGGCGGGCGGGCGGCAGGTTTCAGGCCTCGCGCTGCGATGTGGCAGACTGGCCGGCCGTCGAGGCCGCGGCGCGGGCGGTCGGCGAGACCTGGGGCGGAGCGGATGCCCTCGTGACGTGCGCCGGAATCCAGGGCGAGGTCGGCCGGGCGGTGACCGCCCATCCGGTGCGCTGGTCGGAGACGGTCCGCGCCAATCTCGACGGCACGTATTACGCAATCCGCGCGTTCGATCCGTTGCTCGCGCGCGCGGGGAGGCGCGCCAAGGTGGTGTGCTTCTCCGGCGGCGGTGCCACCAAGCCCCGGACGAATTTTTCGGCCTATGGCGTGGCGAAGACCGGAGTGGTCCGGCTGGTGGAGACGATCGCCGAGGAGGAGCGCAGCCGGGCGTACGACATCAACGCGATCGCCCCGGGCGCGATCAACACGCGCCTGACCGATGAAGTCCTCGCCCTCGGGCCGGCGATCGTCGGTGAGGCGGAGTATGCCGCCGCGCAGAAGCAGCTCGCGACCGGAGGCGCCTCGCTCGACAAAGCGCTCGGGCTCGTGGAATGGCTCCTTTCCGCCGCCAGCGATGGCATCAGCGGACGCTTGCTCAGCGCTCCCTGGGATCCATGGCCGACCCTCGGCTCCCGCTCGGGCGAACTGGCGGCAACGGACATCTACACGCTGCGGCGGATCGTGCCGGAAGAGCGGGGAAAACGTTGGGAATAGCCCGCAGGTTAGCGGCGGAAGACGCGGTAGTTCAGCAGCAGGAACACGACCACGGTCGAAGGCGGAACCGCGACGGCCGTGGACCAAAGCTCGCCCAGCCCGAAGACGTCGCGGCAAAGCCGGTACATCAGGAAATTGATGGTGAGGCTGACGACGAACGCGCCGAGGTATTCCAGCCACTGGCGCCAGGTGTCACGACGCGTGCTGGGCAGAGCCCAGAAGCGGTTCAGCAGATAGTGCGTCGTGACCGAGCAGACGTAGGCCAGGAGGAACGCAACGTTCTCCGGCCACCAGCGGAGAAAGGCGCCCATGGCCAGCCACTGCACCCCGTAGGCCGTGCCACCGACCACGAGGAACCGAAGCAGGCGCCGGGACGTGCGCTGGGCGGCGGGCGTGGACTCGGTCGACATGGGGACTGGAAACGGCCTTCGGACGGGTGAAGCAATCCGAATCAGGTCCGAACGATATGGCGAAGGATGCCGGCAAAGCCTTGCCACCCGCCGGTCCATGCGGTGCGCTTCCGTCGGACTCCCCAGCATGACTCATATCCCCACCGAACCGCCGCTCCGGTTTGCCGTCATCGGCTGCGGTTTGATCGGACGGAAACGCATCACGGCCCTGTCGACCCTCCCCAACGCGAGCGTCCGCTTCGCGTGCGATCTCGATGCGATCCGGGCGGCCGACAGTGCGCAGCTGGCGCGCGGCTGCGGCGCGGCCACCGATTTCCGCGCGGTCGTGAAGGACCCGCAGGTCGACGCGGTGGTCGTGGCCACGCTGAATGGCTCACTTGCCCCGATCACGCTCGCGGCCGTGCACGCCGGGAAACACGTCTTGGTCGAGAAGCCCGGCGCGCTGAACGCGGGCCAGCTGCGCACCATCCAGGAAGCCGCCGCGCGCACGGGTGCGAGGGTGCGCATCGGCTACAACCACCGCTACCACCCGGCGCTGCAGAAGGCCCGGGAGCTGATTGACCAGGGCGCGCTGGGCCCGTTGATGTTCCTGCGGGCGCGTTACGGACACGGCGGCCGCAAGGGTTACGACCGCGAATGGCGGGCGGATCCGGTGCAGTCCGGCGGCGGCGAACTGATCGACCAAGGGGTGCACCTGATCGACCTCGCGAGCTGGTTTCTCGGTGACTTCAACGTCGTCGAGGGCCACGCCTCGACGCTCTTCTGGGACATGCCGGTGGACGACAATGCGTTTCTTTCGCTGCGCACCGCGGGCGGCCAGACCGCCTGGCTGCACGCGAGCTGCACCGAGTGGAAGAACCTGTTCTCCTGCGAAATCTACGGACGGGAGGCGAAACTGGCGATCGACGGCCTCGGCGGCAGTTACGGCATCGAGCGCCTGGCGTATTACCGGATGCTTCCGCAGATGGGCCCGCCGGAAACCACCATCTACGAATATCCGCGGGGCGATGAGTCGTGGGCGCTCGAACTCAAGGAGTTCATTGCCGATGTCCGTCAGCGCCGCGACCCCAGTCCGGGCCTGACGGAAGGCATCCGCACGCTCGAGATCGTGGAAAAGATCTACCGGCACAGCGGGTATCCGGTGTCGGATGCGGGGTGATGGGAAAGGGAAAGTGAGGGTGAAAGTGAGCCTGTGCACACAAGGTGCTCTTTATTAGCTTACGTATATTCTTGCAGGGCCTCCTTCCCCGCCCACATTGCCGGAATATGAACGCAAAGCTGCATAGTTTCGGAGCCTATCAAAAGGCTCGCGAGCTGTTCGATCTGACCGTTGCGGACGTCACCGCGCTGCGGTCGGAACCGCGGCTCTGGCGGTTGGTCGGTCAGCACTTGGCCGCGGTGGACTCCATTGCCGCGAATATCGAAGAAGGCTTTGGTCGCGGGTCGCCCCGAGACTACGCTCATTTTCTCGCCATTGCGCGCGGGTCCGCGCAAGAGACCGCAGGCCGAGTGGAAAGGCTCGGGCACTGGCTGCCGGCAGAGGTCGTCGCGCGGCGCACCGCTTTGCTCGGAGAGATCATCGGTATCCTGAGTCGTTCGATCCGGACCCTGCGCGAAAAGCGGTAGTCCTCGCCTCTTTTCCCACTTTCACTCTCACTTTCCCTTTTCCCTTTCCGATGATCATCACTCGTTCTCCTCTTCGGGTTTCGCTTGGCGGCGGCGGCACGGATCTGCCGTCCTACTACCAGGAATACGGAGGCTTCCTGGTGGCGGCGGCGATCGACAAGTACGTCTACATCACGAAGCACCACACGTTCCAGCAGGAGATCATCGTGAAGTACTCCAAGCTCGAGCGCGTGACCTCGGTGGACGCCATCGAACATCCGATTGTGCGGGAGGCGCTGAAGCTGGTCGGCGTGACGGCGCCACATATTGAACTGACCTCGATGGCCGACATCCCCGGCGGAACGGGCCTCGGCTCGAGCGGCAGCTTCACCACCGCGCTGCTGAAGGCGCTCCACACCTACAAGAAGAACCTGGTTTCCCCGGCGGAGCTGGCCGAGCAGGCGTGCGACATCGAACTGAACAAGCTCGGCGAGCCGATTGGGAAACAGGATCAGTACATTGCAGCCATCGGCGGCATCACCGCGTTCACGTTCCACCGGGATGGCCGCGTGGAGTACCGCCCCTGCAACATCTCGGAGGAGACGCTGTTCAATCTCGAGGACAACCTGCTCCTGTTCTTCACCGGCTATTCCCGCAGCGCCTCGGCCATCCTGAAGGATCAGAACGAGCGCTCGAAGAAGAACGACGCGGCGATGCTGGACAACCTGCATTTCACCAAGGATCTCGGTCACCAGTCGCTGGCGGCGCTGGAAGGGGGCAATCTCGACGAGTTCGCCCGGCTGATGGACGTGCATTGGCAGCGCAAGAAGGCCCGCAGCTCCGGGATGAGCAACGCCCACATCAACGACTGGTACGACTACGCCATGGCCAACGGGGCCCTCGGAGGAAAACTCATCGGCGCCGGGGGCGGCGGTTTCCTGATGTTCTACGCCAGCGACAAGCAGAAGCTTCGTCACGCCATGCGCCAAAAAGGGCTGCAGGAGGTTCGCTTTCGCTTCGACTTCGAGGGCACCAAAGTGGTCGCCCAGAACTGATCCCAGGATCGTTTCGCCGCGCGCGCGTTCTCCGATGACTGCCGCTGAAATTCCCGTCGCGATCCTGGCCGGTGGTCTGGCCACCCGGCTGCGTCCGATCACCGAAAAAGTTCCAAAGCTGCTCGTGGAGGTCGCGGGCGAGCCGTTCTTTTCCCACCAGATCCGGCTGCTCAAGGCAGCCGGATTGAAGCATCTGGTGCTCTGCGTCGGCTACCTGGGCGAAAAGATCGTCGACGTTTACGGCGATGGCGCCGCGTGGGGCATGAAGATCGAGTATGTGTTCGATGGCCCGAAACTTCTCGGCACCGGCGGCGCGCTGATCCAGGCGATGCCCCGGCTGGGGGAAGCGTTTTACGTCCTCTATGGCGACAGCTACCTGCCGATCGATTACCTCGCGGTGGGAGGGTCCTTTCTTGCGTCGGGCAAGCAGGGCTTGATGACGGTCTACGCGAACCACGACCGGTACGACACCAGCAATGTGTGGTTCGAGGACAATGCGATCCGGGTGTACGACAAAAAGGTCCGGCTGCCGCAGATGCGCCACATCGACTATGGGCTGGGGGTGTTCCGGGCATCGGCGTTCGCGGATTTCCCCCGCGACGCGGTGGTCGACCTGGCGGAGGTGCAGAAATCCCTCGTCGCCCAACAGCAGCTCGCGGGCTATGAAATCACGCAGCGCTTCTACGAGATCGGTTCGCACGAGGGGCTGAAGGAGCTGGATGCGTTGTTGAAGGGAGTGAGGGAGTGAGGGAATAAGGGAGTGAGGGAGTAAGGGAGGAACGACGGCAGGTTCATTTCTGCCTTCACGCGCCGGGAGGTTTTCCCTTTTTTGGCCTGATGTCATATTCCGCCCAACACCTGAAGGAGACGGTCGAGATCGTTTCCCGGTTGAACCCTGACGACTGCGAAAAATGCGTCCGCGAACTCCGAGCGGTCCGCGAACGCGGCGGACGGCTCTTCATTCTCGGGGTCGGCGGAAGCGCGGCCAACGCGTCGCATGCGGTGAACGATTTCCGGAAGATCGGCGGCTTCGAATGCTACGCGCCGACGGACAACGTATCCGAACTGACGGCCCGGACGAACGACGAAGGCTGGAGCACGGTCTTCGCCGAATGGCTGCGCGGCTCCCGCCTGAACGCCAGGGACGGCCTGCTGGTTTTCTCGGTCGGCGGCGGCAACCTCGAGAAGAATGTCTCTCCAAACCTGGTCCTCGCATTGCAACTGGCGAAGGAGGTCGGCGCCTCGGTGGTCGGGATCGTCGGCAAGGACGGGGGCTACACGGCCAAGGTCGCCCATGCCTGTGTCATCATCCCCGTGGTCAATCCGGCCAACATCACCCCCCACAGCGAAGCCTTCCAGGCGGTGATCTGGCATCTCTTCGTCTCCCACCCCGAGCTGAAAATGAATCAGACCAAGTGGGAGAGCGTCGCGGCCAAGCCTTGAACTCCATGGCTCCAGCCCGGCCGGATGCCCGACTCAGCCGGCCGGCGGTGTTCCTCGATCGTGACGGCACGCTGAACCGCCAGATCGTGCGCGACGGGCGGCCCTACCCGCCGCAAACGCTGGCCGAGTTCGAGCTTTTTCCCGGCGTGGCCGAGGGCTGCGCCCGGCTGGCGGCGGCGGGGTACGTGCTGGTCGTCGCAACCAACCAGCCTGACGTCGGCCGCGGCACGCAGTCCCGGGCCGAGGTGGAGGCCATGCACGCGCGCCTGCGGGCCGCAGTGCCGGAAATCGTGCGGATCGAAGTGTGCTACGCTCCCGGGACGGATAAATCCCAGCCCCCCGATCGCCGCCGCAAGCCGGAGCCGGGCATGATCCTTGACGCCGCCGAGGCGCTTGGCCTGGACCTGACCCGTTCGTGGATGGTCGGGGACCGCTGGCGTGACGTCGATTGCGGCCAACGCGCCGGGCTGCGCACCGTGTTCATCGATTTTGGCTACGCCGAGGAGCTTCGCCACGCGCCCGATCACACGGTGCGGACCTTCAGCGAGGCAGTGGAGGTAATTCTGGGGGAAAAAAAAGGGACCTAAGCGACCTAAGGGACGTAAGGGACCGAAGGGACGCAGCCGACGGGACGGCTGTAGCGTCAGCCAATCTTCTATGCAGGTAAACCTCCTCCACCGGCAGGCGGGACCCGCCCTTTCCTTTTCGTCCCTTAGGTCCTTTTGGTCCTTTAGGTCCTTTTGGTCCTTTAGGTCCCTTCCCCCTCTCCAATTTGCCCTTGCGACGAAGCACGGCGCGTCGTCCGCTTGAGCAAATACCACACCTCCGCCGATGAAATCCCTCAACGACCTTACCATTCAGCTTTATGCCGACGGCGCCGACAAGGCCGGCATTCTGGACCTTTACGCCAAGCCCTACATCAAGGGCCTGACGACCAATCCGTCGTTGATGAAGAAGGCGGGCATCTCCGATTACGAGGCGTTCGCGAAGGAGGTGCTGCTGTCGGTCACCGGGAAACCGATCTCGCTGGAGGTGTTCACGGACGACCTGACGGAGATGCGCCGGCAGGCGCTGAAGATCAATGGCTGGGCGAAGAACGTCTACACCAAGATCCCGATCACCAACTCGCGCGGCGAGTCCTGCCTTCCGCTGATCAAGGAGCTGGGCAAGGAGGGCGTGAAGCTCAATGTCACCGCCCTGCTCACGCTGCCGCAGGTCGCAGGTGTGGCCGAGGCGCTCAACCCCGCGGTGCCCTCCGTGGTTTCCGTGTTCGCGGGCCGCATCGCCGACACCGGCGTCGACCCGATGCCGATCATGCGCGCGTCCGGCGCGCTGCTGCACGCCCAGCCGAAGGCAGAGCTGTTGTGGGCCAGCACGCGCGAAGTGCTCAATATCTTCCAGGCGCAGGAATGCGGCTGCGCCATCATCACCGTGCCACACGACATTCTCGCCAAGGCGGCCAAGATGTACGGCATGGATCTGACGGAGCTCTCCCTCGACACGGTGAAGGGTTTCGCCAAGGACGCCGTTTCCGCCGGCTTCAAGCTCTAGGCGTGGGCGGGACGCCTGCCTTGTGAACGAGATCAACGCCGCTGCTGGCGCCGTGGATCCGGCGATGCGCAGCTGGGTTGATCATCCGCTCCAGAGCGCACCGGCGTCCCCGCGCACCGTGGTCCGCGGCTGGTGTTATCACCGCTCCGGCGAACCGGTGCGGAGCGTGCGCGCGCGGGTGGGCCGTCGGATCCAAACCGGCTGGTACGGCGGCGCACGACCCGATGTGCAGGCGATGTTCGCGCCGGTGGATCCCGTGGCCAGGGACTGCGGTTTCGAAATCGCGCTGGAGCTGCCGCCAGGACGCGCGCGAATCGAACTCGAGGCGCTGCTCGAAGGGGGTTGGATCCCGTTCCAACAGTTCGAGGTCCGGGTGACACCCGCGGCGTCCGGCAGCCCCCGGTTTGGGGGCGCCCGGTTCTGGCTCGGGGCGCTCGCCGGCGAGCGCAGGCGGTGGGAGCGGATGACGCACGGCGATCGCGACTTTGCGGTGGCGTGGGCCCGACAACGCGGCTGGCTCAATCTGCAGCTCGCGGCCCTCCACCCGCCCCGGCCCGTGGTGCACGATACGCTGGCGGCGGGAACCCTCCCCGCCTCCACGCTGCCGAAGCTCACCATCGTCACGCCTTCCTTCCAGCAGGCGGCCTACCTGCCGGCCACGATGCGCAGCGTGCTGTCGCAAACCCGCTGCCGCATCGACTACATCGTCCAGGACGGCGGCTCCACCGATGGCAGCGCCGCCCTCATCGCGGCGCACGCGGGTCAGCTCAAGGCCTGGGACTCCCGCCCCGACGGCGGGCAGGCCGACGCGATCGTCCGCGGATTCCGGCACCTCGACGCCGGTCCCGACGACCTGATGATGTATCTGAATTCCGATGACATCCTGGCCCCCGGGGCGGCGCGGTACATCGCGGAGTACTTCGCGCGCCACCCGTCGGTCGACGTGCTGTACGGGCACCGGATCCTGATCGATGAGGAGGATCGCGAAGTCGGGCGCTGGTTCACGCCGCGGCGCCGCTGCGACGATCTCCGGCTGCATGACCTGATCCCGCAGGAGACCCTCGTGTGGCGGCGCCGCGTGTGGGACCGCGTCGGTGGCATCAATCCCGAGTTTCACTTCGCGATGGATTGGGATCTGGTGCTGCGCTTCGAGGCGGCCGGCGCCCGCTTCGCCCGCGTGCCCTGCTTTCTCGGTGCGTTCCGGCTCCACCGCCGGCAGAAATCCCAGGCCGAGATCGAGACGCGCGGCATCCCGGAAATGAACCGGCTGCGGGAACGCTCGCTGGGCCGGAAACCCACGGAAGCAGAGATGCATGTCAGCATGCGCCGGGCGCAATTTGAGAGCGCTTTACTCCTCGCGCTCTGGCAACGTGGGATCCGTCTATGAGCCGCTTCTGCCTGTTGCTCGCCGAGTCCCCGTATCTGCCCCCCACGGGCTTTCGGGATCTGCTCGCCCGCGTGCTCCCGCTGGGCGCGCAGGCGCGGGCGGACGGTCACTCCGTGACCCTGCTGCATCTGGACCTCACCGGTGAACCGCTCCGCAGCGAGGTGCGGGCCGCGGCCGAGGCGGGCGGGCTGGATTACGTGCCCGTGCGCGGCTGTGAACCGCCGTTTGACGCCCCCCTCTATCCGGCGACCGCCACGCATCAATTTGCCCACGCGATCGCGGCGCGGCTGGGACGGGAGGAGCCGGACGTCGTGGTTGCGGCCGGCCAGTTGGCGGCGGCGGCGATCACGCTGGTGGCACGCGAGACAACCGGGAAGTTCAGCCACACGACCTTCACGCTGATCCTCACCGTCCTGCCCCAGGCGCGGGTGCGTCGGGAAACGGGCGACGCCGGGGAACTCACGGTGCGCGACGGACTGATCCACGACTTTCTCGAACGCCGCGCCCTGGCCCTTGCCGACGCGGTGCTGGCCGCCGACCCTGCGATCGCCTCACGTCTTCGCGACACGGGTGAGATCGCTCCCGACCGCCTCCACTCGCTGGATTGGAACGAGCGCGCCTGGACGTCCCTCCTTCGCCACCCGACGCCGCGGCGCTCTCCCCGCGCCCCCGCCGCCCTCCCTCGGGTGACCGTGTGCGTGCCCTATTACGAGCAACCGGGCTTTCTCGCGGAGGCGCTCGACTCGCTCGCCGCCCAGACCCTGCCCCCGCACGAAGTGGTGGTCATCGACGATGGTTCCCCCTCTGCGGCTGCGGCCGAGGCCTACGCGGCCGAGGAGCGACGGCATGCGGGCCGGGGCTGGCGTTTCCTGCGGCAGGCAAACGCGGGCCCCGCGGCCGCGCGCAACCGACTGGCAGCGGAGGCGACCGGTGAGGCGCTCGTTTTTTGCGACGCGGACAACCGTTTTCGTCCGGCGATGGTGGCGACGCTGGCGCGGGCGCTGGCGCAAACCGGCGCGGATGCGGTCACGTGTGCCTTCCGCGCGTTCCCCAGCGGACCGGCGGCCTCGTCCGCCGAGGCTTACGTCTTCGCGCCCCTGGGCCCCTGCCGGGAGCTCGCGCTGGTGGAAAACGTCCTGGGCGACACCAACTTCATCGTCCGCCGGGAGGTCTTCAGGAAGCTGGGCGGCTTTCCGGAGTCCAACCGCAGCGCCAGCGAGGACTGGCAGTTCCTGTTGTCGCTGCTGGCGGCCGGCGGACGCCTCGAAACCGTGCCGGAGGTGCTGTTCGATTACCGCCTCGTGCCCGCGAGCCATGCCCGTCGCAACCGCGAGATTCTCAGCGCCATGGCCGCGGTCGAAGCCGAGGTACAGGCGGCGGGCCCCGTCTGGCGCGAGCTCTGGCCGCATCTGTATTCGGCGATCCGCGACCCGCGCCTGCCGCAACTGGAGCACCGGCTCGAACGCCTGCGGCAGGAAAAGGAGGCGGCGGAAATCGGCCACCGCGCGACGCTGGCCGAGTCCCAGCAACGATTCGAGCAGCGCGAAGCCGAACTGGCCAACGCGGCCGCCGTCGCCAGTGCCCGGCTGCGGGAAGCCAATGCCCGGCTGCAGGAAGCCGAAGCCCGGCTGCGCCGTCAGCACTGGGAGCTTGAACTCCAGCGCGCGGCCGGGGAACAGGCGGCCCGCGACCGCGCGACGCTGCGCGACCAGGCCGCCGGGCAGGAGGAGCAGATCGCGGCGCTGACGCGCGAACTCGCGGGCACCCGCGCCACGCTGGAAAGTGCCGTGGCGGAACGCGACGCCAAGATCCGGCGGATGCAGGCCTCGTGGTCCTGGCAGGCGACGTCGCCGGCTCGCGCACTCCGGCGGGCCGTGGTCGATCCGTGGCTCCGGCCGAACGCCTCACCCGGTGGCGCCGCGGGCCGCGCCTCCACGCCCGTGGCGGCCGCAATCGACCGGCCGGCCTTCTGGGACGCCGCCCCCGTCGCGGGAACGATCGCCGGATGGTGTCTGCGGGAAGGAACCGCAAAAATCCGCGGGGTGCGCGCCACCCTCGACGGCGTGGTGCTGCACGGTCGCACCGATCTCCCCCGGCCGGACGTCGCGGCCGCCCACGGACTGGGCGCCGAGGCCGCGAACTGCGGCTTTGAATTCCACTATCGTCTCGAACCGGACGCTCCGCGCCGGCTGGTGATCGAGACCCAGGCGGCAGACGGGACGTGGCACCCGTTGCGGGAGGGCCTGCTGCAGGGCACGCATCAACCCCGCGATGCGCGGGATTACACCGCGTGGGTGCAGACCTTCTCCACCGTGACGCCGGAAGTCGCCGCGCGGCTGCGCCAGCGGCTGGCGGCTCTGCCCGCGAACCGCCGGCCGCTCATTTCGGTCGTCATGCCCGTGTACAACGTGGACGAACGCTGGCTCACGCGGGCGATCGAATCGGTCCGCGAGCAGGTGTATGAACAATGGGAATTGTGCATTGCCGATGACGCCTCGACCCGGCCGCACGTGCGCGCGGTCCTTGAGCGGTGGCAGGCCACGGACCCGCGGATCCGCGTGGTTTTCCGCTCCGGCAACGGGCACATTTCCGCGGCCTCCAACTCCGCGCTCGAACTGGCTGCCGGCGAGTTCGTGGCACTCCTCGACCATGATGACGAGTTGTCGCCCGACGCGCTGGCCGAAGTGGTGCTGTGGCTCGCCGACCGGCCCGGGACCGACCTCGTTTTCTCGGACGAGGACAAGATCGACGAGAATGGGCGGCGCTTCAGCCCGTATTTCAAGCCCGACTACCTGCCGGACCTGCTGCGGGGCCAGAACTGCATATCCCACCTCTCGGTGTACCGCACGGAGGTGGTCCGGCGCGTGGGCGGGTTTCGCGCGGGCTACGAGGGCAGCCAGGACTGGGACCTCTCATTGCGGGTCGTGGACGCGATCGCCCCCGATCGGATCGGTCACATTCCGAAAGTCCTGTATCACTGGCGCGCAATCAGCGGATCGACCGCCGTCGCCGTCGGCGAGAAAAGCTATACCGTGACCGCCGCGCAGCGCGCGTTGTCCGACCATCTCGAGCGGCGGGGGATTGCGGCCCAGCTCCGGCGGGTTCCGGGCGACCATTGGCAGATCGTCTACCCGGTGCCGGAAAAGGCTCCCCTCGTCAGCATCATCATCCCCACCCGCAACGCGGCGAACCTCGTGCGGACCTGCGTCGGCTCGATCATTGCCCGCACCGATTATCCGAATTACGAGATCATCGTCGTGGACAACCGTTCGGACGACCCGGCCGCCCGGGACCTGCTGGCGCGGCTGGAGGCGGAGGACCACGTGCGGGTCCTGTCCCACGATGCGCCGTTCAACTTTTCGGCGATCAACAACCGCGCGGCCGCGGCTGCCCAGGGCGAGGTGCTGTGCTTCCTCAACAACGACATGGAGGTCATCACGGGCCGCTGGCTCGACGAACTGGTGAGCCACGCCCTCCGCCCGGAGATCGGCGCCGTGGGGGCGATGCTCTACTACCCTGACGCCACGATCCAGCATGCCGG
Organism: Verrucomicrobiota bacterium; assembly: GCA_023457715.1. Taxonomy (GTDB): domain Bacteria; phylum Verrucomicrobiota; class Verrucomicrobiia; order Opitutales; family Opitutaceae; genus ER46. The sequence goes on along the minus strand of JAEWKR010000119.1, from coordinate 62,142 downwards.
CGTGGTGCTCGGGCTCGGCGGCGTGGCGAACCATGCGTTCCTGCGGTATCCACACGGGACGGACGGCTACATGAACCGGGCGCGGCTGGCCCAGAACTACAGCGCGGTGACCGCGGCCTGCCTGGCCGTCCGGCGGAGCGCCTTCGAGCAGGTGGGCGGGTTCAACGAGCGGGATCTCGCCGTGGCCTTCAACGACATCGACCTTTGTCTTCGTCTCAGAGCGGCCGGATACTGGAACCTGTGGACGCCGTTCGCCGAGCTGTACCATCACGAATCAGCGTCGCGGGGAAACGACCACGCGCCGGAGCACCAGGCCCGGTTCCAGCGCGAGATCGAGTACATGCGTCGCACCTGGGGTCCGTTGCTCGACCGGGATCCGGCCTACAACCCCAATCTGTCGGTTGATCTGCTGGGCTGGCAGCTGGCCTGGCCGCCGCGCGTGTCGCCGTGACGCCGACGTCACACGCCACGTCAGGGACGGCAGACACCCGCGTGCCGACGACGGTCAGTTGGCGGCGCACGCTGGAGCGCGCATTGTCGCTGTGTCTTTTTCTCGTCGTGCTGGGAGCGAACTGGGCCGTCGCGCTGCGCTTCGGCTCGGATATCCCGGACATGGATCAATGGGACGCCGAGGGCGCGCATCTCCTGGCGCCCTGGTTCGAACAAGGACCGTCATCCGAGCCGCTCCTCCGTCCCCATAACGAACACCGGGTCATTCTCACCAAGCTGCAGACGCTCGGCCTGGTCGCAGGGGGCGGGCACTGGGACTCCCGGGTGGAGTGCGCGGTGAACGCGCTGCTGCACGCGGCGATTGCCGTCGGACTCTGGGCCTTTGCCCGCGCGCATCTGCGCGGTGCGCTGGCGGCCGCCGCGTATATCCTGATCGGGTTGATCTATGCGCTGCCGCTCGCGTGGCAGAACCTCCTGGGCGGATTCCATTCGCAACAATACTGGCTGGCGGGCCTGTCGCTGCTCACCATCGGCTGGCTGGGCTCGGAGCGCGCCGGGTCGGCGCGCTGGTGGGGCGGCGCGCTGGCGGCCATCCTTTCCCTGGCCTCGATGGGTTCCGGATTTTTCGGCAGCGCCCTCGTCCTGGTCGTGCTGGCATGGCGGCTGGCCGATGGCGAAACGACCTGGCGCGGGGTGTGGCCGACGTGGGTGCTGTGCGCCGGGCTGGTGGCGGTGGGTTTCACGACCCGGCTGGAAGTTGACTACCATGAATCCCTGAAGGCCAGGACCGCATCCGACTTCCTCCTCTACCTCGGCAGAAGTCTCGAGTGGCCCTTCCGCGGCCAGCCCTGGGGAGCCGCGGTCCTTTGGCTGCCCTGGGTTGTCCTGCTCGGAGCGCAGGTCCGCGAGACGGCCCGGCGCCGGCATCGCGCCGCCGCGAACCCCATCGACGGAGGGAGAGCGGCGCGCGTGACGGTTGCAATGGGCGGCTGGGTGTTGCTGCAGCTCCTGGCCACCGCCTATACCCGCGGGGCCGGTGCCCCTTACCCCGCCTCGCGTTACATGGACACCCTGATGGTGGGAGCCATCGCCAACGGGCTGGCGTGCGGCCTGCTCCTGTCGCGCCGGCCCCCCTCGATGCCGGCGCGGTGGACCCTGCGCGCGCTCGCGGTCGCGTGGTCCTTCGCGCTGGGCGCGGGACTGTTTGCGCTGAGCCGAACGAATCTCGCGGACGAACTGCCCCGGGTGAGGAGCTATTACATCGCCGCCGAAACCCATCTGCGCGCGTACCTCGCCACCGACGACCCGGCGCAGCTCCGGGATCCCCTGCCCTACCTCCACGCGGAAGGGTTGATGGATCGGCTCGCCCACCCGGCCTTGCGGGCGCGGATGCCATCCAGCGTGCGCCCCGCCCTGCGGCTGGAGCCCGCCGGGCCAGCGTCGGCGTTTGCACGCAATGAGGTGCAACCCACCTCCGGCGAGCCTGCGCCCCGCTCCGGTTTGTCCGCCGGCACGCGACCGCTGCCGTCCCGTCCGACCTGGGGTTCCTACTCGGTGGAGGTGGGCGCGCGCGCCGTCGGCGAATGGCGCAGCCTCCCCGTGGCACCGCCGGCGGCTGGATGGCTTCGCTTCGACGTGGTCGGTGACATCGGGACCGCCGGCACCCACCTGTACATGCTCGACGCCGCGACGGGGCGTACCCTGGCCGAGATCCGGCCCTCGAAGCATCCCGGGGAATCATGGCGCACCGCGTACGCCCGCACGCCCGCACAGCCCTTCGTCGTGGCGGCGGCGGACACCAGCCCCGACGGCTGGCTGGCGTTCAGCGCGCCGGTCGAAATGACCAACCTCTCCTATTGGACCTGGCGCGTGATGAGGCACGGGGTGCTCCTCGTCATCATAGCCGGGAGCGTGGCGGTGGTGCTGGGGGCCGCGCTCTTCGTCACCGGGCTCAAGTCAGGCGACAGGCGGTAGGCGGTGGGGAACAAGCTCGAAGCAGGGGACCGTCGCAGGAGGCGATCCAGCGTGCTGGTCCGTCCGGTTACGGCCGGGGTGACACCGCGGGCGACTCGGTGCCGGAAGGACCGGCCGTCACGCGGTCACGCAGGCGCAGGAACGGGCGTTCGATGGCCGCGTGCGCTGCGGCGGCGATCGCGAAAGCAAGGACCCACGCCGCGATGACGGCCACGGCGGCGACGGCGGCGGAAGCCTGGATCTGCTTCTCCCAGTGGTGCTGCAGGGCCACCACGACGCCGACGTTGCACAAGTAAAGTGAGTACGACCACAGCGCCGTCTTCCGCACCGCGGTGCCCCACCCGCGATGGCCAAACCGGCGCTTTTCCGACGCCCACGGGAGCAACAGCGCGTAGCCCAGGCTCGTGAGGTTGAACCACAGCGTATTGGCGAACCACGAGGCGTCCAGTGTCAGCCGATACAGGAGCACGTAGGAGAGCACGACGAGGACGACGCCAGCGGCGAGCGCCCCGTGGCGCCAACGCCGCCAAGGAGCCGGCCATTCCGCCCGGAGCGTCGCCATGGCCACGCCGGTCGCGAGCGCATCGAGTCGGAAGATCACGGGTTGGCGCGTGGCCGCGCCCCATGAGGTCGGCAGGTCCTGCAGGCAGCGCAGCACCAGCGGCGCCACCAGCATGACGCCGAGAACGGCCCACCAGACCCACTTGAACGGCACTCGCAAACGCAACCCGGCCCACAGTGCCAGCGGCAGGATCAGATAGAACCACTCCTCCACCGCGAGCGTCCAGGCTTCCGGAAAGATCGTCGGCATCGTCCAGGCGAGATTCTGGGTGAACGTCGCCACCCGCAGCGCTTCGTTCACACCCGGCGGGCGCGCGTAGGCCCAGACCGCCAGGGCGACCGTGAGCGCAAAGAACGCATAGAAGGCCGGCAACGTGCGCAACCAGCGCCGGCACCAGAAGTCACGCACCTCGCGCCAGGACGCGAGCCGCGGTCCAAGCCGCCAGAGGATCCCGCCTATCAGGTAACCGCTCAGCACGAAGAACAGGTCCACGCCCATTGACCCGAGGTGACCGCCGTAGGCGAAGCGCCACTCATGCGAGTAAAGAAACGGCAGGGTGTGCGCCAGGAGCACGCCGAGGATGGCGAGCGCCCGCAGCAGATCCAGGCCGGCGACCCGTTCGTTCATTGGCGGTGAAGCTGCCGCACGGGCCGACGCGGACAAGCGAATAACCGGTTGCGCCGCGCGCGCTCGAGCGCAGCTACGCAGGCGGCGCGTGATCAATCGTAGCTGCGTTCGAGAGAACGCGGTTCGAGAACCGTCGCGTTTCCGCATCGACTGCGTTCGTGCGCGTGGCTTGCTACGGCCATGCCCGCCGCGCTGGACCACCCCGCCGCACACACCCTGAGCGATCCGCTCCGGGTGCAGGTCAGCGGCTGGTTCTTTGGCGAGCAGCGGCACCCCGAACTGGCCGCCATCGAGGTGGACGGCGCCACCGGCACACTGGGCCGGACGGAATTGCTCTACGGCCGCAGCGATGTTTGCGCCGCCCTGAACCTGCCTGAGCAAGTCCGCACCGGGTTCACCCTGGTCGTGGACGCCTCGACCATGCTGGGCCGCGCCTCGACGCCGCTGGACATCTTCGCGGTGTGGAACGACGGGACCCGGACCCGAATCCTTTCCCGGGAAATACGTCTCGCCCCGACCGACCATCGCAAGGGCGACTGGGGGATTCTCGTGGACCGCGCCTTCAAGCATCTGGTCCGGCGGGAGCACATGTTCAACAGCGGGCCCTCGCAGGAGGCGGCCAGCGCGGAACTGCTGATGTTCCTGGAGCGTTATCTGCCGCCCGCGCCGGCGCGCGTCCTCGATGTCGGCTGCGGTCGCGGCTCGTATGCGGCGCCGCTGCAGACCCGCGGCTATGCGTGGCAGGGCGCGGAGATCAAAGCGGACGACTGCGCCCGCCTGGCCGAGCAGGGACTGCCACACGTGCAGGTCGACGGGACCCACCTGCCGTTTGCGGCGGAGTTCTTCGACGCGGCGATGGCGATCGAGGTGCTGGAGCATGTGCCGGACCCGTGGAGTTTTGTGGCCGAGGTGCGTCGCGTCGTGCGTTCACGTTTCATCGTGTCGGTGCCCAATGTGGAACTGGTCACCTACTGGCGCCCGCACCTCGCCATTCCGTGGCACATGCTGGATGTTGATCACCGCAATTTTTTCTCCCGCGCCAGCCTCGCCGAACTCCTGGGAACCCAGTTCCGGTCGGTGGAGGTCGTCGGCTACGGCGAGGCACCCCTGAAGACGGTGGATGGGGCCAGTCTGCACTACCACCTGCTCGCCATCGCGAGCGCTTGAGGCGGGACCGTCCGCTGCACAAGCTCTCCGCCGCCTCCATGGACCACCTGGACCTTGTCCCCCGCTTTCTGCACGAACCTGGCGTCGAGATCGGCGCGTTCAAAACCCCGATCCCTGGAATCAAACCGGTGTACGTCGATCGCTTCGGCGAATACGCCGGCGAACGCACGCTGGCCGATTACTACGGCGACGCCTGTGACCTGCCCTTTCTGGATTCGTCGCTGAACTATGTCGCCTCGTCCCACGTGCTGGAGCATGTCGCCAACCCGTTGTCCGCGCTGCGCGAATGGCACCGCGTGCTGGCGCCGGGAGGGATCATCTACATGGTCGTGCCCGACCGCCGGAAGACCTTCGACCACCGGCGCGAACTCACCGCCGCCCCCCATTTCCTCGACGATTACCGGCGCGGCACCACCCAATCCGACGGCACGCACATTGACGATTTTGTCTTCGGGATCGACTGGTCGCAGTTCTCCCCCGCCACCCCGCCGGCAGACGAAGCCCGCGCACGCGAAGAACTCGCGAACGGCTACCGCCACGCCGTCCAGCATGGCCTGGAAATCAACATCCACTTCCACGTCTTCGAAAGCCAGGTTGCGCGTGACCTCATCGAGCTGGGCAATCGCGAGCAGGTTTGGCCCGGTCGCATCGAGGTGCTGGAAGTGCACGAGTTTTTTCCCGCGTCCAACCCCATCGGATTTCTCGTGGTCGCGCGGGTGCACAAGCCCTTCGGCGCCCGGCTGCGCGCCCGCTTTGGCGCGAAGGGCCTGCGACCCGACGCCCGGAAGTTGTGAGCCTTGAGCCCGACGGCGGGTAAAGCCTTGTCGCCGGGGCTCGTCCGCCGGAAACTCGTCGCCTCCATGAAGCTGTTTTCGGCCGGAACGCTCCTCGCCGTCGCGCTGTTGAGCGCGCTGTTTTGCGTTCCGTTCAGCCCCCTGAGTCAGTCGGAGCCCGAGCTGTTTGGGCTGGAGGTCAGGATGCGCTCAACCGCGCCGGGCCGCGCCCAGGTCTATTTCGACCGCGGCGCCGGCTTCAATGAGACCGACGCATCTTCCGTGGCGCTGACCGTGACCGAACGCATGACCACCCTGCGGCTTCCCCTGCCGCCGGGAACCCATCGCCAGCTCCGCTTTGATCCGACCGATGGCGATGCGCCCGTGCAGCTCGAATCGCTGCGGATCGTGGATCGCCGCGGGAGACTCGTGCGCACTCTGGCTCTGGACACCCTCGCTCCCTTGCACGGGATCGCCGCGGCCACCCTCACCCCCGCCACCCCGCCCCGGCTCGAACTCGTGCCCGTCGCGGGCACGAATGACCCGCAGCTGCGCGTGGCGCTGAATGACCCGCTGGTGCTGGAGCCGGGCTGGACGGATTGGCTGCCCGCAGACGCGGCGCGGTGGGCGATCCTCTCCGCGGCCGCGCTCGGCGCGCTGGCCACCGGCAGCTGGTTTTTCGCGCGACGTCGCTTCCTCCGGCCGCGCCGGTATGGCAGCAGCGGTGAACCAGACGGCGGCGGCGGCCAGCCGGTCTCGCGACGCATCCTGCTGGTGGCGGCCGTCGCCGTCGCTGCCAGTGCCTATCCCGTGCTCTTTTTCGGCCGCAGTCATGTCTCGCCCAACCACGGCACGCCGCTGCTGTACGAGACCCTGCCCACCCTCCCCGGCTATCAGGATCGGACGCGCACCGAGACCATGGGCGCCGACACGGGCGCGATCATGCTGCAGCACGTCCCGCAGTCTGTCGTCCAGGCCAGCGCGTGGCGACAGGGGGAAGTGCCGGTTTGGAATCGTTACAACAGCGCCGGCACGCCCCTGCTCGGTCAGGGACAGTCGATGGTCGGCGATCCTCTCCATCTGGTGGTGTTGGCGGCGGGCGGCGCCGCCTGGGCGTGGGACGTGAAGTACCTGCTCGCAAAGTGGCTGTGGGCGGCGGGCCTGGGGCTCACCGTCCTCCGCCTCCTGCGACTCGAGCGGCCGGGCGCAGCCGCGGATCGTGCCGTCCACGTGGCGGCGCTCCTCGTCACGGCCGCGGCGCCCTTCATCGGATTTTTCGTCAACCGGATCAACCACCCAGCCTGCTTCAGCCTCTGCTACTCGCCCTGGATTCTCTACTGCTGGCTCCGCGTGGTGTCCTCGCCCGGGTGGCGCGAGACGGCGGCGGCGGTCGGAGGGCTCATGCTCGCCAACCTCGCCGTCATGACCAGCGGCACGGCAAAGGAAGCCTACATGCTGCTGATCACCCTGAATGGCGTCGGGGCGGTGGTGCTGCTCGCCGCGGCCGCCGGCAGAACGCCGCTTCCCGGTGCCGACCGGAGGAACGCCCTCGTCAAAATCGCGCTGCTCGCCTGGGCGGGGCTCCTGTTCGCCCTGATCACGGCGCCGCTCTGGGCCACCTTCCTGCACGATTTGCGGCACGCTTATACGTCCTACAACGCTGTGAAGGCGTACCAGCTGCAGCCGTCTCTCCTCCTGGGGTTGTTCGACGAGGTGTTCTACCGGCCGCTGATGCCGGGGCTCATGACATTCAACCCCTCGCTGAACGCCCTGTTTCTGCTCGGCTGGGCCTACTTTGTGGTCACCCTCCGCGATGCAGGTCGGAGCCGGATCATTGACGCGCTGGCGCTGGCCTCGCTGCTCCCCGCCGCACTCGTGTTCGGCGTGGTCCCGCCGCACTGGATCGAGCGACTGCCCTTTCTCGGCAACGTCGTGCACGTGGACAACACGTTCAGCTGCGTGCTGATCGTGCTGTGGACGCTCCTCGCGGGCGTCGGTTTTGCCCGCGCCTTCCGCCGCCTGGGCACGACCGCAGGGCGCGGCGATCTGATCGCAATGACGGTGCTGCTGTCGCTCGTCGCCGCCGCCTGGATCGGCTTCGCGCAGGCCATTCATCGTCCCGTCTACGGCACCGCCATCACGGTGAACGACGACGCCCATTCCCTTCCGGTCTCCCCCTTCATCTGGGCTTACATTGGCTCGCTGGCCGCCGCGATGGGCGTGCTCGCGCTCGTGGTGCGACGCGGCCGGCTCGCCGGCCGATTCGGAACGCCCGCCACGATCCTGATCGTCGCCGCCGCGCTGGTGCTGTGCTGGCGGCACGGGCTGCATCACCCGGCGGCGGGCTACGACGCGTATGTCGTTCAACCCGGCCCCCGGGCCTCCTTCCAGGCCCCGTCGCCCGCCGTCCACTTCCTGCGCTCGGCCCAGCGCACGGCCCCGGCGCGTGTCTTTGGCATCGGGTCTTCGCTCTTTCCCGGCTGGAACGCGACATACCAGCTCGAGACCGTCCACGGGCCGGACGCGTTGATGAACCGGACGTATCGGGAGCTCCTGAGCGCCATGAAACCGATCGAGCGGATCTGGGACTGGCGCCTGTCCGTCGCACCCGACGCGGCGGGTGGCGCCCGGCCCTTCCTCGACGCCTTGAATGTGCGCTACTACGTGACCGCGCCGGAGCATTCCGCGGCGCTGGAACGGGTGCTGCCGAAGGTCTTCTCGGGCGATCTGAACGTCCACGAGAGCCCCACGGCCTGGCCCCGCGCTTTCTTCACCGATCGCGTCTTCGTCCACGCCACGTTGCCAGAGCTGATCGAGGTGCTGCGCACCGCGAACGGCCGCCCCGTGGCGGGTATCCAGCCCGAGGATGCGGCCGCTCTGGCACTACCGGGTCTCGCGACCGCCGCAGGGTCCCGCGGCACGTTTGTCCCGGCCACGGACTACCACCTCACTGAAGCCACCACGCGCTTTTCGGTGCAGGCCACGGCGCCGGGCGTGATTGCGCTGACGGAGGCGAACTGGCCCGGGGATGTCCGGATCCTTCTGAACGGCGCCAAGCAAAAGCTGCTGCGGGTGAATCACGCCTTCATCGGAGTCGCCGTGAATGCCCCTGGCACCTATCAGGTCGAGGTGCGCTATGTGCCCAAGGGCTGGTATCGAAACGCGGCCCTGGCGGGCGCCGGGTTCATCCTCCTGGCCGGCAGCGCGGCGGTGGTCCTTGGGGTCACGCGTCGCCGCGGCGCCCAGCGCGATGGAATTGTGTTGGCCCGGCCCGACAAGTCTTCTGGATCGTACGTTCGCTGATGACTCCACCACCGAAATGTCGTGCCTGTGGCAGCCCGCGGGTCGCACTCCGCGGGCGCAAGCAGGGCGAATTCATCCGGCAGGAGTACTCCTTCTACGCCTGCGCGGACTGCCGCTTCATGGCCGTCGAGCCGTTCTCGGGTTTTGCGATTTACGACGCCGCGTACTACCGCGGCGAGGGGCCGGATTCGCTGGTGAATTACGAAAACGAGTACCGGAACTGGCGCGCCACCCATCGCCGGCACGAGTTCCACGACCTTGCCCGGCTCGCCGAAGACTTCCTGCGTCAACGCGCCCCCGCGGAGCGTGGCCCCGTCCACTGGCTCGATTTCGGCTGCGGTGCCGGCGGACTGCTGAAATACCTCCGCGAACGCGGCCGGATCGCGCAACGACCGGTCGAGATCACCGGCCACGACGTCGGTGCGTACGCCGAACTCCTCCGGGACCAGGACGGCTTCCGCATCCTCGACTTCCAGCAAATCTCGGCGGCGCCCAGCGACCAGTATGACGTGATCACGATGATCGAGGTGATCGAGCACCTGCCGGAACCGGCGGAGGCGATCGCGCTCGTCGCGCGCCTGTTGAAACCGGGCGGGCTGCTGCTGCTGACGACCGGAAACCTCGAGGCTCCGATTCCGCGGCGCGGGGGCATCCATCACCGCTACTGCATTCCGGAGATTCATGTGAGCCTGTTCAATCCGACCGCCCTCACCCGCGTTTACCGCGCGGCTGGACTCGAGCCGATTTCGGTGCGCTACCGCGGCGCGATTCGCTTCAAGGTCCTGCGGGCGCTGCCCCAGTCGGGCGCGGTGCTCCGGCTGACCAATCTTGCACTGGGGCTGCCGCCGCTGCGCTGGATGATCGACGCCGCCTACGGCGTTTCCGCGATGCCGTGCGCCACCAAGCCGCTTCGTTCCTGATCATGTCGCCTCCGTTTGCTCCCCTTCAGAACGGGGTCCTCTCCGTCATCGTACCGATCTACAACGAGGCCGCCACCGCCAAGGCCGCGCTGGACGCCATCGTGGCCAAGGAAATTCCGGGGTGGCGGCTCGAAATCATCATGGTCGAGAGCAACTCGACCGACGGCACCCGTGATATCGTCCTGCCGTTCCAGGAGCATCCCAAGGTAAAGCTGATCCTCCAGGACCGGCCGCGGGGGAAGGGGCACGCGGTCCGCGAGGGTCTCACGCATGCGACGGGGGATGTGATCCTCATCCAGGACGCGGATCTCGAATATGACCTGGAGGATTACGACATCCTCCTGGCGCCCATCGCCGCCGGTCGGCAGGAGTTCGTGCTCGGTTCCCGCCACGGCACCGGCGGCTGGGCCATCCGCAAGTTCTCGGACCAGCCGCTGCAGGCCCTGATCCTCAACTGCGCGCACTGGGGCTTCACCCTGTTGATCAACGTGTCGCTCGGCATCTGGCTGCGCGATCCGTTCACGATGTACAAGGTGTTCCGCCGGTCATGCCTCGAAGGACTCACCTTCGAGTGCAACCGGTTCGATTTCGACTGGGAACTGTTGATCAAGCTGATCCGCAAAGGGCATCGGCCGATCGAGATCCCGATCAGCTACCGGTCGCGCTCGTTCAAGGAGGGCAAGAAGATCTCGATGTTTCGCGACCCCATCACGTGGCTGATCGCGTGGGGCAAATCGCGCTTCGGTCCCCTGTGAAGCGCCGCCCCCCGCCGTCCGCCTGGGTCCTGGCCGGCTGGGCCGGCATCGTCTCGCTCACGCTGGCCCTCGCGCTCGGCGCCTGGCGGGCGCACCATGCCGCCGCCACGTTCTTCCTCGAAACGGAGGTCATATCCTCAGTGGCAGGACGGGCCCAGCTCTACTTCGACACCGGCGCCGGGCTGAGTGAAAAAGACTCGGCCGGGCTGGTCGTTGCCGCGTCGCACCCACAGCGGCTGCGCTTCCCGCTGCCCGCGGGAACGTACCGGGCGTTGCGCTTCGACCCGATTGATGGCGAAGGCTCCGTCACCTTCTCGCCCCCGCGCATCCTCGCCCCGCGAGGTGCCGTGGTGGCGGAACTACCGCCGGCGCAATGGCACCCGAACGACCAGATCGAACGTTTCGAACGCGGCGCCCCCGCGCAGATCGTGGCCCGAAGCGGCGTCAACGATCCCTACCTCACGCTCAGCTTTCCCGAGCCCCTCACGCTCGCGCAAGGGTTCTGGTCTCGTCTGTGGAGCGCAGGGCGCACCCTGATCGCGGTCTTTCTCTGCGGCTGGGCCGCCGCATTCGCCCTCGCGCTGGCGGCCCGCAGCCGCGACACGATTTCCCGGGCAGCGGTCGCCCATCCCCGGGCAGGCATCCTGTTGGCGGCGACCGGCGCGGCTCTCCTCGCCACGTATCCCGTCGTTTTCGCGGGGAAGAGCTTTGTTTCGCCCAACATCGTCCCGCTGCTGCGGCAGTCTGCGCCGACGCTGCCGGGCCAGACCGACGCCACACACCACGATCTGCGCACGCCGGATCCGGCCGCCATGATGTGGCAGAATGTGCCGTACAGCGCCGTCCAGCACGAGGCGGTGTTTGACCACGGGGAGTTGCCGCTGTGGAACCGGTACTCGTCCGCAGGACTCACGCTGCTCGGCCAGGGCCAGTCGATGATTGGCGACCCCTTCCACTGGATGGTGGTGGCCGCGCGGGGAGCGGCGTGGGCGTGGGATGTGAAGTTCGTCCTCGCCCGCCTGGTGTTTGCCGCCGGGCTCGGACTGATCGTCTGGCGCCTCACGGGAAGTCTCCGCGCAGCCCTGCTCACGGCGGTGGCCGGACCCTTCGTCGGCTTCTTCAATTTTCGCTTCAACCATCCGGCGGTCTTCAGCTTCGCGTACTCACCGTGGATCCTCGTCGGTTGGGTGTCCTGGATAAAACGATCGGCGGAGGCACCCGTCCCGGCCGGTCCGTGGCGGTCGCAAGTGCGCGGCTACGTGGCTGCACGGCGGCCTGCGATGATCACGCTGGTGGCCGCCAATGCCGCCGTCGTCGCCAGTGGCACGGTCAAGGAAGCCTGCGCGCTTCTGCTCGTGCTCAACACGGTGGGCGCCGCTGCCTGGCTGCTCACGCCCGGCCCGTCGGCCGCGGAAAGCCGCCCCCGCGACGCGGTGACACTCGCCGGGCTGGCGGTGGTGACGCTGCTCATCACCGCGCCGCTGTGGCTGACGTTCTTTTCCGCGCTGCGCGACTCGGTCACCGCTTATGAGACCCCGCAGGTGTGGCAGGCACCGCGCTGGTTCGGGATCGGACTGCTCGACAGCCTTTTCTTCGTGGAACTGCATTCGCGCCACTGGGGTTACCTGGCCGCGGCCAACCTGGTGTTTGCCGGCGGTGCCTTGGTGGCGCTCGAACCGCTGGTGACCGGCCGGGGACCTGCGCCTTTGGCCCGACGGTTCGGGCTCGTCCTTGCCGGGGGCTTCCTCGGCTGCGTCGCGCTGGCCTTCGGGTTCGTCCCCGCCGAGTGGATCGCGGACATTCCCCTGCTCCGAAGCATCTATCATGTGCACAACACCTTCTCCGCGCCGGCCGTGGTGCTGCTCTGCATCCTGGGCGGGTTGGGGCTGCGGGAGGCCATGGAGCATCCCACTCGCCGCGGGACGCTCATCGCCGGAGCCGTCGCACTGGCTCTGCTCGCGGTTTATTTCCAGGGACAGCCGGAAGCGTGGCGCGCGGGCCACGGGCTGATGGCGTGGCTGCGAGGCATCGGCTCGCACCGTTTCTTCACCGGGCACCTCGCGCTCGGCGTCCTCGCGTTCCTCGTGCTCGTGCGCACCGCCCGCCCGCGCGCGGGAGGACGCTCCCCCCTGCGTCTGGTCGCCCTGATCGCCGCGCTCGTCGTGCTCCTGTACCGGCACGGTTTGCATCTGCCGCTCGGCTGGGGCGACACCTATCTTACGCACCCCATGAGCCGCGCCGACCTGAACGCGCCGTCCCCGGTGATGAAAGCCGCCCGCGCCGACTCAGGGGGCGAACCGTTCCGGCTGATCGGAACCGATCTCAACGTCGTGAACGGCTGGAATGCCATGTACGGCGTGGAAAGCATCAACGGTCCCGATGCGATCATGAACCGGCACTACCGCGAACTGGCCGAAGCGGTTGCGCTGGTCACGCCCGGCGAATGGCGGTTCGGCCTCAGCCCGGGCACGATTGCCGCCCAGTCTGCCTGGCTCGATTTCGTCGGCGTTCGCTACGTGGCGTCTGACGGCGCGTTGTCCCTCCCCTCCCACCGGCCGGTCGGCGACTACGATCTGAAACTGTACCGCAGCGAAGGCACCTGGCCCCGGGCGTTCTTCGTCAGCGAGGCGACCACCTACGACTCGCCGCGCCATCTCATCGATCTGTTGCGCGCACGGAAGACACCGTTCGCCGCGTGGGATTCGTCCGACCGCGAGGCCCGGTCGGCCTTCGCGGCCCACACCCGCCCACCCCAGGCCGTCGCCGCGGTGCCGGCGACGCACTATCGGCTCACCGCGAACACCACCACGTTCCGGGTCCGTGCCCCTGCGGCGGGCCTGATCGTGCTGCAGGAGACGTGGTCCCCGGGCGACCTCAAGGTGACGATCAATGGCGCGGCCGTGCCGTGCTTCCGGATCAATCACGCCTTCCGGGCGATCACCGTGCCGGCGGCAGGCGATTACACCGTCCGGTTCGCCTACTGGCCCCGCGTCCTCACGCCGGCACTTTGGCTGGCCGCGGCGGGGCTCGCACTGTTCCTGCTCCCGCTCGGCTGGGCCCGTCCGACAGCGCGATAACATTGGATTGCCCCGCCCTGGATCACGAGAAAGCATCCTCTCCCGCGCGACTCGCCGCGCCACCACCATGGCAAAGAACCTCCTCGTCACCGGCTCGTCCGGTCTGATCGGCTCCGAAGTGTGCGCTTACTTTGCGCGTGAACTTGGCTACACCGTACACGGTGTCGACAACAACCAGCGCGCCGTGTTCTTCGGCCCGCAGGGCGACACGCGCTGGAACCAGCAGCGGCTGTTGAACGAATTGCCCGGCTTCGTCCATCACGAGCTCGATATCCGCGACCGCGCGGGCGTGCTGGCGCTGGTGCGCGAGGTACGTCCGTCCGTGATCGTCCACACCGCCGCGCAGCCGTCGCATGACCGGGCCGCCGCCATTCCCTTCGACGATTTCGACACCAACGCGGTCGGCACGCTGAACCTCCTTGAAGCGGCGCGCCAGGCCGCGCCCGAATCGCCGTTCGTGCACATGAGCACGAACAAGGTCTATGGCGATGCGCCGAACCGGATCGCGCTGCAGGAGCTCGAAACGCGCTGGGACTATGCTGATCCCGCGTACGAGCACGGCATCGCGGAGACGTTCACGATTGACCAGTCGAAGCACTCGCTCTTCGGCGCCAGCAAGGTGGCGGCGGATGTCATGGTGCAGGAATACGGTCGCTATTTCAACCTGCCGACCTGCGCGCTGCGCGGCGGCTGCCTGACCGGCCCCAACCACACCGGCGTCGAGTTGCACGGCTTCCTCAGCTACCTCGTGAAGTGCAATCTCGAAGGCCGCGAGTACCGGGTTTTCGGTTACAAGGGCAAGCAGGTGCGCGACAACATCCACTCGCTCGACGTCGCCCGCTTCATGGCGGCGTTCGTCGCCGCGCCTCGGGCCGGCGAGGTCTACAATCTCGGCGGCGGCAAAGCGAACTCCTGCTCCATCCTCGAGGCTTTCAAGATCGCGGAGAAATTCTCGGGCAAGCCGCAGATCCACACCTACGTCGACCAGGCGCGCGCCGGTGACCACATCTGCTATTACAGCGACCTGCGCAAAATGCGCGCGCACTACCCCGCGTGGGACATCACGCAATCGCTGGAAGACACCATCCGCCAGATCGTCGAAGCCTGGCAGCGCCGGACCGCGTAAGCGCCCCCTGCCCGCCTGGCTGGCCATTCCGTTCCCCGGTTTCCCCCCGCAACCCTCGAGCGCCGCGGCCACTCCTCGACCGCGCCCCCCCTCGTCCTGCAATCCGGCGCCCCCGCCCGGCTATTCCAGCGCCCCCGCCCGGCCGCCCTGCCCCACCCCGGCACGTATCCGGACCGAACCGACGTTGTCACCCAATGGGTGACACTTCGGGTTGGGCGGTCGCGAGAATGGCCGGTGACGAGGCGCGCTTTCTGAGGGGCGATTGACCTCGGCTCCTCACGACAGCGCCCGGCCCACGTATCCATTTCTAACCGACGTTGTCACCCAATGGGTGACACTACGGCTTGGGGTGTCGGTGACGACTGGCTATTTGCGGGAGGCGCCAAAGACGCAGTGCGCGAGGTGCTGCTGAATGCCGACGATGTCGGTGCCGCGCTTGAATTGTTTGGTGATGGGCTCTCCGGCACTCGACACCCAGATCTTCATCTCGGCGTCGGCGTCGAAGCTGCCGGCGGTTTCGACGCTGAACTGCGTGATGCTGCGGTAGAGAATGCTATGGAACGTCGCCTTGCTGCCGGTGAGCCCCTGCTTGTCGATCAGGATCAGGCGATGGTCCGTGAAGACGAGCGCGTCGCGGAAGATCTTGAACGCCTTGCCCACCTGCTCGCCCGGCGCCAGGACGGCCTCGAGGTCCGCCTGCACCTCGGCTGCATCGGCTTCCGAGGCGTTGCCCATTAAGCTGCTGATAAGTCCCATGGTCGTGTGTGGTTCGGGCCTTGGACCGCAACGCTCGCCCGCGGTGCGCCACCTCGGTGCCCCCGCGATCGTCTCGCTGGCGCTCCCCGCTACTTTCAAGACCCGATCTGCGTTGCGCGGAGAGAAATTGCGTGATGGGCGCATAAATGCGCGACTCTGGTGCGTGGACAAGGGTATGCGCCGCCGGAACTCCGCGTGACGAGATGAAGCCTGCCGACATCGAGCGCCTTCATGCCTTGTACGCGGAGAGCCGGCAGGAGCTCTTCACGTATGCCTTGTCCATCACCCGGAATCGAGAGGTCGCCGAAGACGCCGTTCATGCGGTATTCGAGCGGCTGCTCCGCAGCGACCGATTGCCGGCCGAACTGCGACCGTTCGTTTTTCGGGCAGTGCGCAACGCCGCGTACGACACCTTGCGGCGCGACCGGGTTCGCACCGATTCCGTCTTCGTCCTCGCCGCGTCCGCTGACGACGCAGACGTCGTTCAGGACGCGCTCGGTGCGGCCGATCTGCAAACGCTCCTCGATCAACTCACCCCGGACGAACGGGAGACCATCGTGCTCAAAACCTATGGCGGGCTCACTTTCCACGAGATCGCAGAGGTGCGCGGTCAACCTTTACCGACCGTGGCGTCCTGGCACCGCCGCGGACTCGAACGACTGAGAACCCTTCTGGCCAAGGAACGCTAATGGACCCCATCGAACGCGAACTCCGAGCGGCGAAACGATCGCGCCCCTCACCTGCCCTGGATCGACGCGTGGAAGCGGCATTCGCGGCCGCCCGCCGCCGGTCGCGAACCCGCACATCGCCGTGGCCGTGGCTCTGGCTTGCAACGTTCGCCGGCACCGGGATCGCAGCCGTGCTGTTCATCGTCCTGGCTCGTCCCGGCTCTCCGGCGGCGCGGCCCAGCGGTCTCGTCGCGAGCGCTCCGCAATCTCCCGCTGACGTTTACACCTTCGAGGCGGAAGGCCGTCTGCGCGAGATGCTCCTCGATCCGGCGGCACGCCGCCACGGCCCTCCCGAATTCTTGCCGGAACCGAACGCCATCGGCACCCCACAACTCTAACCGCTGCCCCTATGAACCGATTAGCCCTGCTTTGTTCGTCGATCCTGCTGGTCGCTGGCCTTCCCGCGGCGCGTGGCAGCGACCGAACCGCCGGACCGTCTCGCGAGGCCGAGTCATTCCAGCTGCAAGGTCACGTCTATGTCTTTCGCTCCTCGGACTTCGGTCAGGTGGAGATCCGCGGCTCGAAAGAGGCTGTCGACGTGAGCCAGGGATTTTTTCGCGCGCCGGCCGTGCTGCACTTTGATCATGAAACCTTGTCGCTGCAGGACACCGACCTGACATGGACCGGCGGCGGTCCCTCGAGCCGTTTCACCGCGATTTCGATTCCATCGATCACCACGCGTGCGGGCAAACCCGTGCAGCTCAAATCCGCGGCGGCGCTTCAGTACATGGAGAAACAGGCAGACGGCTCCCTGTACGTGCGAACCATCGAGAAGGACTCGCCCGACGCCCCGCGTTTCGACCTCCGGTTCACCCTGGTCCGGGCGCGGGCGCTCGACGCCCAGCGCGTTGCCTGCGGGCTGGAACTCGTCACCGTGGCCCGGCGCGAAGAGTTACCGGGTGTGAGCCTCGCCGTTGGCAAACCGGTGCTGGCCCGTTTCGAGGAGCGCTTTGATCTGGAGATGCCGCTCGGAGAATGGGGCGGCCGTCTGTTGCCATCGCCGAGCGACAACGATTACCGGCTGCTGCTGGTGCTGAAGGTGACGGCGCAGGGCAGCCCGAATCCGACCACGACCGATACGATCAGCACCGAGGAGGAATTCACCAGGTTTGCGCTCGGCTATTACCGCAACCCCCGGCCAGACCTAGTCACCCCGGCCATGCAGTGGCTAGCCCGCGCCCGGTTTCTCGACCGGTACCGCGGCTCCCATGTTGGAGCTCTTCAGCGAGCCTACACCTGCGTCGGCTTTTTCGCGGAAGTGATGTCCCGCAACCCCGAACGCCTCGAAGAATGGCAGGCGGTCATCCGGCAACTGAAGCACGACGACGCTGTGTACTTCCTGCGCATGGCCCTGCGGCTCAAACGAGATGATCCCCGGATTATCATGAAGGTCGACGCGACTCGGCTCCAGGATGCCGAAACCACGTTTGCGCTTTGGGGAGCTTTCTGTGCTTCAGGCGAACCCGCATACCTGCGTGAACTGATCGCCCGCGTACCTTTGGTTGATGAGCCCCGGGGGTTCTACGAGGGAGCCCACGCCCTCGAACTGCTGGCCTCGAATCTACCCCAATCGGTTGTGCGCGACACGATGAAGGCCGCACGTGCCAGCGCCACGCCACGTGCGCGTGAACTCATCGATCTTGCGTTGAATGACGGCTACGCGGCAGTGCTGCACAAGCTCCGCGAGATGGACCGCAGCGATCCGTACGTGCATCCCGGCAAGAGGGATTGGGCGTACGTGCCATGGCTTCGCCCGACGCTGCCCCCGCTGGAGAAGAAACAGTGAGCGTACGCGGCGTAGGATCGTCTCGCTGGCGCTCCCCGCTACGGGGAAAGGGAGGGCCCACCGCAGCCGCCGCCGCCATCCGTTATCAGCGGAGATCAGCGCGAATCAGCGTTCCCCTTCCAGCGGTTCGCCTCTTCGCGTTCCTTCGCGGCTGACCAGTTTGGAAACTTTCCGCGCGTCGCTATTCCTTGGGCGCGGCGGCCGGGCGGAGCGCGACGCCCTTGAGCTTGATTCCATCGAGTTTGGCCAGGATCGCCGTCGCGTGCTCCTTCGAGAGGTCGACCAACGTGTGACGGTCGTGGATGTCGATGGCGCCGACGACGGTCGCTGGCAGCCTCGTCACCCCGGCGATCTTCCCCACGATGTCCGCCGGCGTGATCAACTGGTCACGCCCGACGTTGAGGAAGATCGTCGCCATGGCTTCGTCGCGACCGGTGCGGGCCGGACGGTCGTATTTCCGCTTCCGCGGCGCTTCGCCCTCGACGTCAGGGGAGGCCTTGGGCGCGGCGGCGCGGCCGGCGGGGGTCCACTGCGGCGCGGCCGCCGCCGGAGCCGGAGTTGACGCCCGTCGCGGAGCGGGCGGAGCGTCGCCGAAACGCCAGCCCGACTGTTCCCGGGGCGCAGCTTCCGGCTGCGCGGGACGGGCGGGCGCGGCCGCCGGCTTCGCGGGCGCCTCGTTGGCATGCAGAAGATGGATCAACGCCGAACAGATGTCCGTGCTGGGGTACCCGGCCTCAAGCAGGCGATCCACGATCTCGTCACGCGGACGAAACTCGCGCGCGTCGAGCGTCGCCTGAAGCCGCTCGAACAACGCGTTGCTCTTCGCTTCCTCGACTTCGCCCAACGATGGGATCGTGCCCCGCGTGATCTTCAGCTTCGCAAACCGGATCATGCTCTGCAGCCGGTAGATCTCCTGGCCCGAAACGAACGTGAACGCCCGTCCGGAGCGCCCCGCCCTTCCGGTTCGCCCGATGCGGTGCGTGTAGTCCTCGGCGTCGTTCGGCAGGTCGAAATTGATCACGACTTCGAGGTCGTCCACGTCCAATCCGCGCGCGGCCACGTCGGTCGCGATCAGGAACTCGAACTTCCGCTCGCGGAACTTCTCCATGACGCGGTTACGCTGCATCTGTGAGATGTCGCCATGCAGCCGATCGACGGCGTAACCGCGCGCGTGCAGGTGCTCGTCGAGATCGTCGACCATGATCTTCGTGCTGCAGAAAATGATCCCGTAGCGAAAATCGTGACGGTCGATGACGCGCGTCAGCGCCTCCAGCTTCGAGCGACGGTCCACCTCGAAATACACCTGCTCCACCTGCGGCGCGTTCTGCGCCTGGGCCTCGATCTTGATCCAGGCCGGATCCTTGGCGAACCGCTTGATCAGGTCCTGGATCGGGCGCGGCATCGTGGCCGAAAAAAACAGCAACTGACGTCCCTCCGGCGTCGCCGAAAGGATCTTCTCGATGTCCTCACGGAAACCCATGTCCAGCATCCGATCGGCTTCGTCGAGGATCACGGTCTTCAGGTTGTCGAGCTTGAGCGTACCCCGCTCCATGTGATCCATCACGCGCCCGGGAGTACCGATCACGACCTGCACGCCGCTCTCGAGCGCACGGAATTGCCGGTCGTAGCTCTGGCCTCCATAGATCGGCACCTCGCGCAGGCCCGGTTTGAAGAAGGCCAGCTTGCCGGTCTCTTCGGCCACCTGCACGGCCAGTTCGCGGGTAGGACACAGGACGAGCACCTGGACTACGCGGCGTTTGGGCTCCACCCGTTCGATCGCAGGGATGGCGAACGCGGCAGTCTTGCCGGACCCCGTTGCCGATTGGCCGACCAGATCCCGCCCCGTCAACGCCACCGGAATGACCGCGGTCTGAATCGGAGACGCCTCCTCGAAGCCCATCTTCGCGACGGCCTTCAACATTTCAGGCGAGAGCCCCAACTCGGCAAACGGACGTTTTTCCATACCGAAACGTGCACCCACCGTTCGCCTGGCGCCAGTCCAGATGTGAGGGCCGCGGCACCCCACGTGTCATCCCACTGTCCGGCCTCATCATCGCACGGCGGCGCTGCGAAACGGTTCGAGGTCTGTCACCTTTCCCAGCGCGCCGCGTAGGGCGCGCTACCCCTTCGAACATGAGCCTCCCCCGCTGGTTTGTCTCACCGTTGCCTTGGTTCTTCCGCTCGCCGCGGCTGCGTCCGAGCCCGTCACCCTGCATTGGCTCGATGGCCAGCCGCCCGAGGCCGATGCCGCCGTAAGCTGGGGCGTCCCGTGGCCCAAGGCCGCGCTGCGGAAGGACGCCACGCTGGTTTTGAGCGCCGCGAACGGGTCGTCCCTGCCGATGCAATGGTGGCCGCTCGCGTTCTGGCCGGACGGGTCCGTGAAGTGGTCGGGCCATGCGCTCGCGCACACCAGGGAAGCCGCCGGTCCCCTGGCCCTGCGGCAGGGGGTCGATCGCATGTTGCGGCCAAATGCCTCAGCTCCGACGACGCGCACGCTCCGAGTCATCGATGCCGCCGACGCCATCACCATCGATACCGGCGTGTACACCGCCCGGCTGCCCAGGCGCGGGGCTGACATCGTGGCCACCCTGACCCTCCCCGACGGGCGCGTCATCGCCGAACGCGGGCAACTGGTCGCGCAACGGGAGGAGCGCGCGGAACTCGCCACCCAGGGTCTCCGTCGCGAGGAGACCTTCGTCAGCGAGGTCGAGACGGTCACGGTCGAGCAGGCCGGCCCCCTCCGCGCGGCGATCAAGGTGACCGGGCGCCACCGGTCGAATGCCGGCACCCGGACCTGGCTGCCGTTCTCGCTCCGGCTGTACTTCCACGCGGATTCCGCGGCATTGCGGATGACCCATTCCTTTACTTACGACGGAAACGCCGACCACGATTTCATCCGGGCCCTCGGCCTCACCTTCGAGGTTCCGTTCCGGGACGAAGCGCACAACCGCCACATCCGGCTGGGCACCGACGACGCCGGCGCCTGGGCGCAACCGGTCCGGATGCTCCCCGGATTTCGTCCGCAAGCGGGCCCGCAGGCGGCTGCGCTCTACGGCCCACATCTGGACGGTCAGCGCGTCCCGGCGTTCGAACAGTTGGAGAAGCGCACGCAGGACGCGCTCCACACCATGCCGGTCTGGGGCGATGCCAAGTTGACGCAACTCTCGCCCAACGGCTGGTCCCTGTGGAAACGGACCACCGCCGAAGCGTCGTGGCTGCACGTGACGGACGGACGCCGGGCCAACGGGCTCGTGCTGCTGGGCGACACGTCCGGCGCCCTTGCCGTGGGGGCCAGGGATTTCTGGCAACGCTGCCCGGCCGCCCTCGAGGTCACCGGCGGGGGCACTCCCCGCGGCCGGCTGGCGGTTTGGTTCTGGTCGCCGGACGCGCCCGCCATGGACCTGCGCCGGTACAGCGAGACGCCGCACGGACTCGCCATCAATTACGAGGACTGGAAGCCGGGCTGGGGCTCGCCGTACGGCGTCGCCGCAACGCATGACCTGACCCTCTGGGTCCTCGACGGCATCCCCGGCGCAGAGCGACTCGCGGCGATCGCCCGGGCTGCGAAGACGCCGCCCCTGCTGGTGTGCGCGCCGCAGTATTATCACCAGCAGCGCGTGTTCGGCCATTGGAGCCTGCCCGATCATTCCACGCCGGCGAAGCGCTGGATCGAGCACCAGGTGGAGGGCCTGGTGGAGTTCTACCGCGGCCAGGTGGACGAACGTTCGTGGTACGGGTTCTGGGACTTCGGTGACATCATGCACAACTACGATTTCGCGCGGCAGGAATGGCGCTACGACATCGGCGGCTGGGCCTGGGCCAACACCGAGCTCATGCCGGACCTGCTGCTCTGGTATTCGTTCCTGCGCACCGGACGGGCCGACTGGTACCGATTCGCCGAGGCGATGACCCGCCACACCAGCGAAGTGGACGTGCACCATCTCGGGCCGTTCGCGCCTCTGGGCTCGCGGCACAACGTCAACCACTGGGGTGACGGCGCGAAGCAGCCGCGAGCCAGTCACGCGGGTCTGCTGCGCTTCTATTATTTTCTGAGCGGAGGTGACGGCCGCGTCGGGGACCTCCTCCGCGACCAGGTCGACGCCGACCTCGCGTACACGTACCTCCAGCAGTTCAACAACTCCCATTATGTCCCTAATCCGGACGGCAGCCCGCGACTCGATGTCCGCACCCCGCCCGCGTTTCCGAATGCTCCCGCTGTCGTGCCGGCGCCGCGACCCGAGGAATTCGGACCGCGGCCGACCGCCGCGGAGCGCAAACCGAACACCCGGTTCGGGCTGGAGTGGATGTGCTACGCGCTCAACTGGACCACCGAATGGGAGCGCGGCGTCGACCCGGCCTGGCGCGCGCGCATGGAATCCGACATGCGGGCCATGGCGGCGTCCGTCGATCAGGCGGGACGTTTCCCCGGCCGCTACTTCGACATGATTTTCGGCGGCCCTGAGAACATGTGGGAGATGGAGCCGATGTACGATATTCCGGAGTTTTGGCGCGCGTGGGTCGAGACCTGCGAGGCGGTCGGCCGCGCGGTGGAAGGGAACCACATGACCGGTCCGCGACTGCTCGCTTACGCTTCGTTCAAAAAGCGGGACCCCGTCCTGGGGCGGCTCGCCTGGGAAAAGCTGATCGGTCCGCCCGGGAAACTTCCCACACTCCCGCAGCCGCGAAAGGTCCGCGACCCGCTTGGCCGCACGGTCACGGAGCCCGCCTTTCTGGGCGGTTCGGTCGGGTGGCAGCTGCATGGGGTGGCCAGCGTCCAATG
This sequence comes from Verrucomicrobiota bacterium, assembly GCA_023457715.1. GTDB lineage: Bacteria > Verrucomicrobiota > Verrucomicrobiia > Opitutales > Opitutaceae > ER46. The sequence goes on along the minus strand of JAEWKR010000119.1, from coordinate 39,358 downwards.
GGCGCTGAACGCGATCCAAACGCTGGAGCTGGCCGGGGATTCGCTGCCCGCGTGGGAAAATGGCCAGTAGGCGGCAAAATCGTCGGCAGGCCTTTTATTCGTAAATCTAAAGATTGCCGGCACTTTTTTTCTCATCCTCGCGCTCTGACGGCGGAAACGCTGGTCTGTAGCGCGGAATGAATTCACCCGCGCTCAATACCCGGTGTTTCGAGTTCTACTTCCGCGATGTCGACACCTATCTCCAGGTGGAGAACACCGATCCGGAGGCGGTGGTAGTCCGCGCCACTCGCAACACCTTCTCGGAGCGCCGCAAGATTTCGTTCATTCGCCAGCTCGCCGCCGAAGGTTTCATCCCCGACGGCTGCCAATGGTATCCGCTGCCAGCGGGCATGCCGCGCATCCGCTGGGTCATTGACGTATCGTGGCTGCGGATGTCGGAGTCCGCGAAATCTCGTTCGCGGCGGCTGGTGGTCAGTCTGGTCGGCGGAGGTGTTTTGCTTTGGACCGCTCTGCTGAGCGGACTCCTGCTCACGCACGGTCCCTGAGGCCAGGACGTCGCCTCGGGCGAGGTGCGACAGCAGGAGGAGGAATGCAGGTCATCACGTGCACCCTTGCACGCGCCCGGCGTCGGCCGGAGACCGGCGCGGATCGCGCCATCTCCGCCCGGCGCCCATTGCTTTAGACACCAGGGACCAAGGACCACGAGACTTTCCAAGCCGATCGGGCCCTTACGAGCACGAACCGCCGGTCCCTCGTCCGTGGCCCCTGGTCCCTTGTCCCTGGTCCCTTGTCTCGCGTGGTCAGCCGCGATTTGACGGTCAGTCCGCGGCTCCCATTGCGCCGGTCGGACCCGACGCCGATCCTTCACGCGTGAGCCAGCCTTCCCCAGCGCTTGTCTGCAATGTCCGGGATTTTGGCGCCGTCGGCGATGGCCGGACGCTCGACAGTCCCGCGATCAACCGGGCGATCGAGGCGGCGTCCCAGGCGGGCGGCGGCGTCGTGATGTTGCCGGCGGGCACCTACCTCTCGTTTTCGATCCGACTGCGCAGCCACCTCACCCTGCAGTTTCAACCCGGCGCCACGCTGCTCGCCGCCACGCCCCACCGCGACGGGGGCACCTACGACGCCGCCGAACCGAACGAATGGGGCGACCGGCAGTATCAGGATTTTGGCCACAGTCACTGGCACGACGCGCTGATCTGGGGCGAGCACCTGGAGCATGTCGCCATCGTGGGCCCCGGGCTGATCCACGGCCAGGGTCTCAGCCACGGGCTTGAGCCGAAGCCGGCTACTTCCGGCGGCCCCGCCCCGATCGAAGCCGGGCCCAACGGCACCCTCGCTCCCGTCACCGAGCCCGCCCCGGCGCAGACGCACGAACCGGGCCCCGGCTACAAGGCGATCGCGCTGAAGCGCTGCCGCCACGTCACGCTGCGGGATTTTTCGATGCTGCGCGCCGGATGGTTTGCCGTGCTCGCGACGGGCGTCGATCACCTGACGATCGACAACCTGCGGATCGACACCAACCGGGACGGGCTCGACCTCGATTCCTGTCGTCACGTCCGGATCGCCCACTGCGCGATCAACACGCCGCACGACGACGCGATCGTGCTGAAGAGTTCGTACGCGCTCGGCACCGCCCGGGCGTGCGAAAACATCACCATCGCCAACTGCCAGGTGAGCGGCTTCGACCTTGGCACCTTCCTCGACGGCACCTGCGGACGGACCGGGTGGAAGGCGCCGGACCAGGACGGCCCGTGCGGGCGGATCAAGTTCGGAACGGAATCCAACGGCGGCTACCGCAACGTCGTGATCTCGAACTGCGTGTTCCTCCGCAGTCGGGGGCTGGCGTTCGAAACGGTCGACGGCGGCGCGCTCGAGGATGTCTCGGTGACGAACATCGTGATGCGCGAAGTCTCGAACGCCCCCCTCTTCTTCCGCATCGGCAATCGCGGCCGCGGTCCCGCCGGGCTTCCCATCGGGGCCATCCGCCGCGTCAGCCTGAGCCACATCACCGTCTCCGACTGCGATGCGCGTTACCCGATCCTGATCGCGGGGCTGCCCGGCCACCCGGTGGAACAGCTCCGGCTGCACGATATTCACGTCACTTTCCGCGGCGGACTCTCCCTGGACGACGCGGCCCGGCAGCCGGCGGAGCTCATCAACCCGTTCTTCCTGCGCGATCCGGCCGTGGCCCAGCCGCGCGACCCCTACGAGCCGCCGGAACAGGAGCGGGCCTATCCTGAACCGAGCATGTTCGGCATTCTGCCGGCCTATGGCTTGTTTGTGCGGCACGCCCGTCAGGTGACCATCGACGGACTCACGCTGGCGCATACCCTGCCCGACTCCCGGCCCCCGGTCGTGGTGATGGACGCGGAGAACATCACCCTCGACGGGTTGGACGCGCAGCGCGACGAGACCGGACTGACCGTGGTCCTGCGCCGCGTGCGCGGCTTCCGGGCCCGGCGCGGCCGCGACCTCCCGGACCTGAACCTCGCGCACGCGGATGCCGAGCTCATCGTTTCCCCATGATCACCCGTTGCCTTGCCCTGTTCTGGCTTTCGATGGCGCTTGGCTCAGCCGCGGACGCCCTCTCCACGCAACCCGCGCCCGACCTCGCGAAGAACCCGGCGCCGGTTGCGCTCCCGCTCAATCCGGCGCTTCCCACCCTTTTCATCGCCGGAGATTCCACCGCCGCGCGGGGCAAAGGTGAGATGCAGCAAGGCTGGGGCGTCCCCTTTGCCGACTACTTCGACCCGGAAAAGGTCAACATCGCCAACCGCGCGCGCGGAGGCCGCAGCAGCCGCACCTTCATCACCGGAGGCGAATGGGGTCAACTGCTCGCGGATCTGAAAGCCGGTGACCTGGTGCTGATCCAGTTTGGGCACAACGACGGCGGCGCCATCAACGACGAACCTCCGCCACCCTTGCGTGCCCGGGGCAGCCTGCCGGGTCTGGGCGAGGAAACGAAGGCGATCGATAACGTCGTCACGAAGCAGCATGAGGTGGTGCACACGTTCGGCTGGTACATCCGCCGGATGATTGGCGAGGTGCAGGCAAAGGGAGCCACGCCCGTCCTGCTCGGGCTGACGATCCGCAATCGCTGGCAGGACGGTCGAATCGAGCGCGGGCCCGGCCGGTACAACGGCTGGCTGCAGCAACTCGCCGTGGACCACAACCTGGCCTTCGGCGAGGTGAGCAATGCCGTGGCCGACCAATTCGAGGCGATGGGCCCGGCCAGGACCGCCGAGTTCTATCCGCAGGATCACACCCATTTCAGCGCCGCCGGCGCGGACCTGCACGCCCGCGCCGTCGTTGCCGCACTCAAAGGCATGCGTCCGCGCGATGCGAAGGGAGCGACCAAACCCCAGGGCGATCCCGGCGGCCCCATCCCCGGCTTTCACGACCTCCTTTCGACCCGGGGGCGCGAAGTGGAAACCGATGCCAGCGCCTGGCTGCGCCTCCCCGTGCCGGCGGATCCTTCCCTCCCGACGTTGTTCCTGGCGGGCGACTCCACGGTGCGCAACGGCGGCGGCGACGGTTCGAATGGTGAATGGGGCTGGGGCGACTTCCTCGCGCCGCACCTCCGGCTCGATCGCATCAATCTCGTGAACCGCGCGGTCGGCGGCACCGGGGTGGAGACGTTCCGCGCGATCGGCTACTGGCGACGACTGCTGGCGATGGTGAAACCGGGCGACCTCGTCGTGATGCAATGGGGCCATAACGACAACCCACCCCGGGGTCCCGCGCGGGGAATCGGCGACCAGACAGAGGACCTTCCAGATCCGAAGACCAAGCAGCTTCGGCCGATGCACAGCTGGGGCTGGTACTTGCGCCAGAACATCGCCGAGGTGCGCGCCCGCGGCGCGACCCCGATCGTGTGCTCGCTCGTGCCGCGCAAAAGATGGACTGACGGCAAGGTCGCGCGGAGCAACGAGTCCTTCGCGCTGTGGGCCCGCCAGGTGGCGGAACAGGAGGGCGTTGCCTTCATCGACTTGAACGAACGGGTCGCACAGCGCTACGACACGCTGGGCACCGACGCAGTGAACGCGCTCTTCGCCGACGAGCACACGCACACCAACGCGGCCGGCGCCAAGCTCAACGCCGAGGTCGTCGCGGAGGAGTTGCGGAAACTGCCCGGCAACCCGCTGGGAACGTATCTGCGGCCGTAACGACCACAGATCGTCTCGCTGGCGCAAGCACACCCAATTCCTTCCGCCTGAAGGCGGGACAACGTACCCAGGCATTCCCCCTGCGTCCGGGGCTTGGGCAAGTTGTCCCGCCTTCAGGCGGAATGCCTTGTTGACCTCTCCCGACGGTGCGGCGTATCCGTGCCCCCCGGCGGAGCAGACTGTCCGGCCCGCGCCTCGCGTGCGCGGTGTGCCCGTAATGCCATGATCACGACATGGAACGCCCCTTCCGCTGCCTCGTTCTGTTTGTCCTGTTCGGCCTGACTACCCTCCAGGCCCAACGTCAGATGGAGGCGCTCGGCCGCGGCGTGGTCGCCATCAAGCAGTCCGAGGGCGTCTACGTCTCCTGGCGACTGCTCGCGCAGGACCCCGACGAGATTGGCTTCAACGTCTACCGTACGACCGGTACGGGCGAACCTGTCCGGTTGAATGAGACGCCGATCGCCGCGACCACCGATTTCGTCGACGCGGGCGCCAACCCGACGCAGGCCCTTCGCTACCACGTAAAACCGGTGCTCGGCGGCGTCGAGCAGCCCGCCAGCGGCGCCTTCACGCTGCCTGCCGGCGCGCCCGCGCGCCCCTATCTCAGCATCCCGCTCTCCCCGCCCACCGGGGGCGTCACGCCCGACAACGTCACCTACACCTACGTGGCGAACGATTGCAGCGTCGGCGACCTGGACGGCGACGGCGAATATGAGCTCGTGCTCAAGTGGGACCCCACGAACGCAAAGGACAACTCGCAATCCGGCTACACCGGCAATGTGTTCCTCGACGGGTACCGCCTGGATGGGACCCGACTCTGGCGGATCGACCTGGGGCGCAACGTCCGCGCCGGCGCGCACTACACGCAGTTCATGGTGTATGACTTCGACGGCGACGGGCGCGCCGAGGTCGCCTGCAAGACGGCCGACGCCACCGTCGACGGCATCGGAGCCGTCATCGGCGATGCCGCAGCCGACCATCGCAACAGCAGCGGTTACGTCCTGCTCGGTCGCGAATTCCTGACCGTGTTCGACGGTCGAACCGGCGCGGCACTTGCGACCGCGGACTTCGTGCCCCCCCGCAATGGCTCCCCGACGAGCAGCGATGTCTCCGCGTGGGGCGACAACTATGGCAACCGCGTCGACCGGTTCCTTGCCGGCGTGGCCTATCTGGATGGACGCCGCCCCAGCCTCATCATGGCCCGTGGCTACTACACGCGTGCCGTCGTCGTCGCCTGGAACTGGCGCGATGGCCAGCTCACGCGCGCCTGGACTTTCGACAGCGACGACGGCACGCCGGGCAACGCCGCGTACCGCGGCCAGGGCAATCACAACCTGTCCATCGCGGACGTGGACCAGGATGGACGCGACGAGATCGTCTACGGTTCCTGCACCATCAACGACGACGGCAAGGGGCTTTATGCCAACGGCCTTGCCCACGGCGACGCCCTGCACGTCTCCGATTTTGATCCCGATCGTCCCGGCCAGGAGGTCTGGCAATGTCATGAATCGGTGGGTACGAACGGCGGCATCGGCCTCAGTCTCCGCGACGCCAGGACCGGCGCCCTGCTCTGGAAGGTGCCCAACGACCGCGATACCGGCCGCGCGCTGGCGGCTGATATCGATCCCACGCACGCCGGCGCCGAATGCTGGGGCGCGGCGGGCGGGCTCTACAGCGCGACCGGCGCCACGATCGGCAGCACCAAGCCGGCGATGAACTTCGCCGTCTGGTGGGATGACGATCCGCTGCGTGAGATCCTCGACTCCAATCGCATCTACAAATGGGACTGGACGAGCGGCAGCCAGGCCACGCTCCTCACCGCGGAGAACTGCACGTCCAACAACGGCACCAAGTCGACCCCGGCGATCAGCGCAGACCTGCTGGGCGACTGGCGCGAGGAAGTCGTCTGGCGAACGACCGACAACACCGAACTTCGCCTCTACACGACGACCATCCCCGCCGCGTCGCGCCTCTACACGCTGATGCACGACGCGCAGTACCGCACGGCGATCGCCTGGCAAAACACCGCGTACAACCAGCCGCCGCATCCCAGCTTTTTCCTCGGCCACGGCATGCGCCGTCCGCCTACTCCGCTGATCCGCCTGGCGGGGGTCGATGCCGCCGGTGCGCGCGGCCGGATGATCAACATGTCCATCCGGGCCAATGCCGCCGATGGCAGCGACACGCTCGTGGCCGGGTTCACCGTGTCAGGCGCCGGCGAGCGCGCGCTGCTCGTCCGCGCGGTGGGACCGACGCTGACGGCCTTCGCTGTGCCGGGCGCGCTGGCCGATCCGCAACTCAACTTCTACGGGGCGAACAGCACGCTGCTCGGCGCGAATGACAATTGGGGCGCGAGTCCCGGTGTCGATGAACTGGAGCGCACGGCGAACAGCCTGGGAGCGTTTGCGCTGCCCCGCTCGAGCAAGGACTCCGCGATGCTTCTCAACCTGGCTGCGGGCGGATACACCGCCCATGTGGTCGGCGCCGGCGGCGCCCGCGGCGCCACGCTGGTGGAGATGTACGCCGGCCCGGGGGCCGCGACCGCCGATCTGAGCAATGCGTCGGTGCGGGCTCGGGCGGGGGGCGCGGATGGAACGCTGATCGTCGGCTTCATCATCGATGGCACCGCGCCGCGCACCGTGCTGCTCCGGGCCGTGGGCCCGGAGCTCGCAGCCTACGATGTCGGCGGCGCGATGGCCGATCCGCGCCTCACGCTCTACCGCGGCGAAACCGTGATCGCCCAGAACGACGACTGGGCGGCGCACGTGGCCGCCGGCACTTTCCAGGCCCTGTACACCTTCCCGCTCCCGCTCACTTCCAAAGACTCGGCGCTCCTGCTCAATCTCCCGCCTGGCGGCTACACCGTTCACGCCGGCCCGGCGAGCGGAGCCGGCGGCGTCGTGCTGGTCGAGGTCTACGCGCAACCGGAGTAGGCATGGGCCAGGCGGAGTTGTTTTGGGGTTTGGGTATTGGGTTTTGAGTTTTGAGTTTTGGGTCTTGGGTTTTGGGTCGGGACCACGAAACACACGAACCTCCGCGTTTTCGTGCGGTTCGTGGGTTGGCTGATCTCGCTGCGCTCGATACGTGGTTCCGTCGGATCGAGCCAGGAGAGTTTTTTCAGAAGTGCGCCACGCTGCGAGGCGTGGTGCCGCTCAAAACTCAAAACCCAAAACTCAAAACCAACAAAAAAGGCGCGGACCGAAAGGTCCGCGCCAATCTCAAATTTCAAATCTCAAATTACTTCGTCGCCGGCGGCGGCACGGCGCCCGCGGCCGGCTGCTCCGCCGGCGGGTTGATATCGATGAGTTCAACCTCGAAGACCAGCGTCGAACCCGGCGGGATGCCCGGACGGGGATCGTCGCCATACGCGAGTGACGGCGGCACGTAGAGCTTGATCTTGCCGCCCTTGCTCACCTTCTGAATGCCTTCCGTCCAGCCGGGGATCACTTCCTTGAGGCCGAAATTGACGGGTTCGCCACGCTCGACGGAGCTGTCGAAGACGCTGCCGTCCAGCAGCGTGCCGGTGTAGTGCACCCGGACGGTGTCCTCAGCCTTCGGGAACGCCCCCTGGCCCTGCTGGAGAATCTCGTAGCGCAGGCCGCTCGGAAGCTCCTGCACATTCTTGTTCTCCTTCAGCTTGGCGAAGAATGCCGCGTTGTCGGCCACGCTCTTCTCCCGCAGCTTCCCCAGGTAGGTCGTCTGCTTCTTCTGCATGAACTCGTCCACCTTGGGACCGATCTGCGCGAGTTCGTAAGGAGAGTCCTTGCCGGCGGCCGCCGCATTGAGACCTTTCACCAGCGCGTCCAGCTCCGTCTTGGTGAAGCCGAGTTCCGAGAGGCCCATGCGCTTGCCGAAGAACCAGCCGAGCTCCTCGACGAGCTGCTCGTCGGTGAAGGTCGGGGTCGCGGGAGCGGCGGCGGGCGCCGCGGCAGCCTTGTCTCCCTGCGCCGGGAGGTTGAGTTTGATCTCCTGCGCCTGCGCGACCGTGAGGCCAAGCGCGATGCCGCAGAGTGCGAGCGAGTGCGTCAATTTCATGGGTTGAGATTCGGGTGGACTCGTAAAAGTGGCAGTCGGTGCCGTAAAAGTGGCCGACTCAGCCAGCCCGCCCTGTCAAAAGCAACGCAGAAGAGGGAAAGTGAAAGTGAGAGTGAAAGTGGCCGGAACGCCGAAGCCGGCGCTAAAGAACGCCTTTCACTCCGCTGTCATTTGCGTTATCCCCACCCTTCCACCCAATTCATCCCCACTCTCACTTTCACTCTCACTTTCACTTCCTCATGAATCCTGACCAATTTTGGACGAGTCAGGATGGCCAGATTCTCAATGTCAGGAACAAGGACGAGCATTCCGTCTCGCTTACCCTTGGTTTCTGGCCCCGCCATCCTGCCGAACTGGAGCTTTTCAAGACGCACCTGGCCGCGCTCAAATTTTCCGAACGCAGCTCGATGGCCCGCATCGGCATCGAGATGCTGACCCACGGCGCCCCGCGCCTGGAGGGAAACCGGATCGAGCTGGATGCCGACGCCTTCATTTATGACCACAGTTTCCCCAACGCCCCGTATTGGAAGAAGCTGATGCGGATCGGGGCCCCGGTTGGCCGCCTCTTCTACGCTCCGCCCGCGGCCAAGCTTTCCACGGGGGAGATCTGGGAGGCGCTGCAGGAAAACCGGATCAAGCTGCCAAACACGATCAGCATCGACAGCCAGGGCCGGGTGTTCCTCACCCCGCACCAGCTCAGTTACACGCTCAGCACGAAGCTGCAGCGCGGCGATTTCGAACGCCTGGTCAGCGGTATCGCGGGGCGCAATTACCTGGACCGGGTCCAGATCCGCCACGACGCCTCCCCGCTCACCATCCCGCCCCGTTCCGGCATCCTGACCAGCTGCTCGATGTACCTGAAGGAACACTTTGTCGTCCTCAACCAGGGGCAGGGGCACTTTGGCATCCACACCAGCGCGGTCCTGCTCGATCCGATCAAGACCTTCGGCACGAACATCATGCTGGAGATCTACAACACCGGCGACCAGCCGATCGTGAACCCCGTGGTGTCCGTCGAGGTCTTCCGCGCCCCCGAGGCCAACGATCCCGAGTACAAGACCCTGGCGAAACGACGCACCCGGCTCCTGGGCACCGCGTCGGAATTGTACAAGTGCATGGATGAGTCCCAGCCGCGCGAGAACGCCACCGCGCATCCCCGGACCAAGATCACGGTCCGCGGCCAGCACGCCAGCATGGAGAATCGCTGTGCCCTCATCCGCGCCGGCGACGACCTCAAGGCCCACCTCGGCAACGGCGGGGCCTGCGGCTACCGGACGATGATCCACGCCCTCGACGCCGCCCCCGAAAACGGGGACACCCTGGTGCTGGACTACTTCCCCGACCTGCTGGAGCAGATCGAGCTGATGACGCGCATCGGCGACGTGAAGCTCAAGCGCGTGATCTTCCGCAAGGCGTCACGGACCCATGGATACTTCCTTTCGTCCAACGCGCACGCGCGCCTCGACACCTTCGAGGCGATCGGGCTGCAGGTGTACTGGTACGACGAACTGACGAAGGACCTCTACATGCACACCTACAAGAAGGACCACGGGTTCTTCGTGCGGGAGGAGGTGGCGCGGAAGTTCCAGGAGTCGACCATCCTCGCCTTCTACGGTTCGGCCTTCGGCCTCGAAGCGGAGGACACCGCCCGCATCTCGTCCCTCGTCGACAAGCTCACCGCGTTCATCGGCACCAATCTCGGCGTGCTGACCGGCGGCGGCGGCGGGGTGATGCGGCTCGCCACGGATCAGGCCCGCAGCAAGGGGGCCCTGACCGGCGCCTGTTTCCTGGAACTCGAGGCGCAGCCGCCGGAACTGGGCGTCGACTTCTTCAACACCTTCCAGGAATCATCACGCCACTTCCGGCAAAAATGGTTCGAGGCGGCGGATTTCTGCATCTTCAATGTCGGCGGCGTCGGCACGCTGGAGGAAATCGGCATCGAGATGTGCAATCTCAAGCTGGGGATCCGCCCCCGCGTTCCCTACGTGTTCTTCAACGCGAAATTCTGGACCGACATGCGGAAGCAGCTTCAGCAAATGATCCGCACGCGCCGGGCCCCCGCCTGGATCGCCGATTACGTCCTCTTCACCGACGACCCCGACGAAGTGGTCGAGTTCTACCGCAAGAAACTGCAGGTGCTGTAGGCGGAGTTACTGAGGTACAGGTTGCAGGTTACAAGTTGCAGGTTGAAGAGCGCAGCCAACGGCTGCCCAACCTGAAACCTGAGAACTTGTAACCTGCCACGCCTTGGTCTTCGCCAGTGCTCAACCTGAACCTGTGGCGTTAAACGGCTTGTTCTTTGGCCGGGCACAACCTGAAACGCCTCCGTTTGCGCCCTTGCCTCCCACGGGGCCGTTGTTGTGTTAGCGCCTCGTGAGTCTTCCGAAATCAGTCCTCGTCGTGGGTGGTGGCGGTCGTGAGCATGCTCTCGTGCGTGCGCTGCGCGGCTCCCCCGGCCAACCGCGCGTGCTCTGTGCCCCGGGCAATGCCGGCATCGCCGACGAGGTCCCCTGCTTTCCCGTGGCCGCCGACGATGTCGACGGCCTGGTTGCACTCGCCGAACGCGAGCGGATCGAGTTCGTCGTGGTGGGCCCCGAGGTCCCGCTTTCCCTCGGCCTCGCTGACCGGCTGACGGAGCGCGGCCTGCCCGTGTATGGTCCGAAAGCGGACGGCGCGCGGCTCGAGGCTTCCAAGATTTTCACCAAACAGCTGCTGCTCAAGTACCGCATCCCCACCGCCGGCGCGGCGTTTTTCAGCGCCGTGCCGCCCGCCATTGAGTACCTGCGCGGACGCAGCGTGCCGATTGTCGTGAAAGCGGACGGACTCGCCGCGGGCAAGGGGGTGGTGGTCGCGCAGTCCCTGGCCGAGGCCGAGACCGCGGTGCGCGAGATGCTCGAAGGCGGCCGCTTTGGCCGCAGCGGGCACGAAATCCTCATCGAGGACTGCCTCTTCGGCGAGGAAACCTCCCTCCTGGTCGTGGTCTCAGGTCGGGACTACGTGATCCTGCCGACCTCGCAGGATCACAAGCGCATCGGCGATGGCGACACCGGCCCCAACACCGGCGGCATGGGCACGTACTCGCCAGCCGAGGTAGTGACGCCCGCACTGTTGGAGCAGATCGAGCGCACCATCGTCCGTCCGTCCGTCGACGCGATCGCCGCCGAGGGCATGGATTTCCGCGGCACCCTTTTCATCGGCCTGATGCTGACGCCCACCGGGCCCAGCGTGATCGAGTTCAACACGCGCTTCGGCGATCCCGAAACCCAGGTGGTGATCCCCCGGCTGAAGACGGACCTGCTGGAGCTGTTATGGCGCGCGGCCTGCGGGACGCTGGCCGGTCTGCCGTTGTCGGTCAGCGACGCCTACGCGGTCTGCGTCGTCATCGCCGCCCGGGGCTATCCGGAGGCCTTCGCCAAGGGGGACGCCATCACCGTTCCCGCCGCCCTCCCGACGGGCGTGACCCTTTTCCACGCGGGCACCAGCCGCAACCGCGAAGGCGCGCTGGTCACCGCGGGCGGACGCGTGCTCGGCGTCACCGCCGTCGCGCCCACCCTGCCGGCCGCAATCGCGCAGGCCTACGCCGCGTGCGAGCAGATCGGCTGCGTCTCGAAATATTTCCGTCGCGACATCGGCGCGCGGCAGTTGCGCCGGCAATGAGGTTCCGTCCGCTCCCCGTCACCGTCCTCCTGGCCCTGGGCGCGGCATCCCTCGCCGCCGCCACCGCGGACGAAACCTCGCCCCGACGCATCCAGGACGTGGGCGATGGCCTGCTCTACGCCCGTGTGACTCGCGCTCCCGCCGAAATCCCGACCCCGGAGGAGTTGGCGGGTCGCAGCGTGATTCTCGACGTTCGGTTTGCCGCCGATGATGGCACCGCGGACGGTCCCCTCACCACCCTGATTCGCGCCGTGGCCGGGGCGACCCGGCCCGTCTTCATCCTCACCAACGCCGACACCAGTCCGCGTCTGCAGCAGACGGTCTCCGCCCTCGACCCTCTCCCCGGCGTCATCACCGTCGCGTCCGCCCGGGAGAACCGGCCCGCCGATTTTGTGGTGCTGGCCACGTCCGACGACGAGCGCGCCGCCTACGCCGCGTTCGCCACGGGCAAATCCGTGGTCGAGCTGACCACGGATCTGCCTGAGAAGCGCCGTCACGACGAGGCGAGCCTGACCCGTCAGCCACCCGCGGAGGAACCCGAAGCGGACGGGACAGCCGGCGACGACCTGCCGCCGCCTCGGCCCGACGTCGTCCGAAAGCCGAAGCCGGTGATCGATGCGGCGCTGCAGCGCGCGGTCCATTTGTATCGCGGATTAAGGGCGTTGCAGGCGCTGTAGCCGCGAAATGGCGACACCGCCCGCCGGGGCGGCGGCTCAGTCCGGCTTTGCCTTTCCGCCGATTCCATGTCCTTTCGCTGGGCACTGATGTCCACGCCTGGACCCATCATCACCGTTTGCACGGCGAACATTTGCCGCAGCCCGATGGCCGCTGCGCTGCTGCAACATGCCCTGGCCGCGCAACCCGAGCCCCTGCGCTCGCTGAAGGTGATTTCCGCGGGTGTGGCGGCGCGCGTGGGCGAGCCGGCCTCGGAGAATTCGGTGATCGCGTTGAAGAAGGTGGGCCTCGACCTGTCCGGACACCACAGTCAGCCCCTCACCCAGCAGATGCTCGACGAAGCCACGGCGGTCCTGTGCATGACGGACTCGCATCGGGCGATGATCCAGGTGCAGGCCGATCCGATCCCGAAACATCTCCACCTTTTTCGCGAATTCGTGAACGACCCGGAAAAGGAGATTCCGGACCCGTATGGCGGGCCGCTCCGGATTTACGAGCTGGCGCGTGACGAAATGGTCGAGGCGGTGCCGTCACTGGTGGAGTTTCTTAAGACACTGTTGCCTCCGGCCGCCGCAAAGTGAGCGAGGATTTCGGATTGCGGATTCGGGGCCGAAGCCATCGGCTCAGGGCTCCTTTCCCGCTCCGCAACCGCCTCCCGCCACCGTCATGCTAAACGCCGCGCCGCTGTCCTCCGTCGATCCCGAGATTTTCGCTGCGATTTCCGCCGAATTCGGCCGCCAGCAGAGCCATATCGAGCTCATCGCCTCGGAAAATTTCACCTACCCCGCCGTGATGCAGGCGCAGGGCAGCGTGCTGACGAACAAGTACGCCGAGGGCTATCCCGGCAAGCGGTGGTACGGCGGCTGCGAGCATGTCGACAAGGTCGAGCAACTGGCCATCGACCGGGCGAAAAAGCTGTTCGGCGCCGAGCATGCCAACGTCCAGCCGCACTCCGGTTCGCAGGCCAACTTCGCCGTGTACACCGCGATGCTGCAGCCCGGTGACAAGGTCCTCGGCATGAATCTGAGCCATGGCGGCCACCTGACGCATGGCAATCCGGCGAATTTCTCCGGCAAGTTGTACACCTTCTGCCAGTATGGCGTCCGCGAGGACAACGGCCTGATCGATTATGACGAGCTCGCCGCCGTCGCCCAGCGTGAGAAACCGAAGATGATCACGGTCGGCGCGAGCGCCTACTCGCGCGTGATCGACTTCGCCCGGATGGGCGAGATCGCGCGCAGCGTCGGGGCCCTCCTCTTCGCCGACATCGCACACATTGCCGGCCTGGTCGCCGCGGGCATCCACCCCTCCCCCGTTCCCCACGCGGACTTCGTCACCACCACCACCCACAAGACGCTGCGCGGCCCCCGCGGCGGCCTGATCCTGTGCCGCGCGCAGCACGCCAAGGCGATCGATTCGGCAATGTTCCCCGGCGGCCAGGGCGGCCCGCTCATGCACGTCATCGCCGGCAAGGCCGTGTGCTTCGCGGAATGCCTCAAGCCCGAGTTCAAGACGTACTCGGAGCAAATCGTGAAGAACGCGAAGGCGCTCGCCGCCGCCATGACCAAGCGGGGGTACAAGATCGTGTCCGGCGGCACCGAGAACCACCTCATGCTGGTCGATCTGCGCACCAAGTTCCCGGACCTCACGGCGAAAAAGGCCCAGGAGACCCTCGATCTCGCCCACATCACCTGCAACAAGAACACCGTGCCCTTCGAGACGCGCAGTCCGTTCCAGGCCTCCGGCATCCGTCTCGGCACGCCGGCGGTAACCACGCGCGGATTCGGCGAAGCGGACATGGACGAAATAGCCGGTTGCATCGACGCCGTGCTGGCCGGAATCGACACGCCCGGACAGGACGCGGCCATCGCAGCCGTGAAACAGCGCGTGGCCGCCCTGACCGGCCGGTTCCCGCTGCCCTACAAGCTCTGAAACGGGCCGGTTGCGCTCCCTCCCGGCGGACCGCGGTTGTGGCGCCAGCCCCCGGGGTATGCCACGTAAACGTCCCGACGGTTCTTGAACGCCCGGGCGGCCCGGGGCATGCTACCGGCGTTCCCCATGTCCGCCCGCCCCTCCCGGTTCGCCCCGTACCGCGTCAGTGCGGCCGCGATCATCCTCGTCGGCCTCACCGCGGCGGTGGCCGTCTACCATGATGCGCGCCGGCATGAAGACGACGCCACCGCCGTGGAATTCGAGCGCAAGGCGGCGGTGCGCCACGCCCTCACCTCTGAAGTCGTGCAGCGTTACCCGGAGGCGCTGCACGGGCTCGCGACGCTGTTCACCTTCGACCACGGGGTCTCCCCGCCTGAGTTCGCCCGCCTGATCGGGCAGCTGCGTCCGCGCGTCTCGGGGGCGATGGCCTTTCAGTGGGCACCCTACGTCTCGCATCTCAATCGCGCGAGCCTGGAGCTGACCTTCCAGCGTGAATACGCACCGCGCCGGTTCGAAATCACCGAGTTCACCCCGGACGGTCGCGGACGGCGCGCGCAGGAACGGGACTGGTACGTCCCCATCTGCCTGCTCGAGCCCATGGCGGGAAACGAGATCGTGCTGGGTTACGACCTGACCACGGCGCCCACGGCCGGTGCGCTTCGCCAGGCGGAGCAAACCCGGCGCATCACCGTCTCGCCTCAATTCACCCTGCGTCAGCAGCGGGCGGACGAGTCCGGCGTCGTGGTCATCCTCGCCGTCTTCCCGTGGTCGGACGCCGGAGCTCCGCCGGTCGGCACCCGCCCGCTCGGGTTCCTGCAATGCGCGCTCAATGTCCGCCAGTTCCTCGAGTACGCCTCGAGCCATCAACCGGACATCGCGTCGGACATGCTCTTCGTGGACGGGAGCGAATCCGACCCGCAGAAGCGAACGCTGCTCTTCAATCCCGCGGAAGGCCCCGTGAACGCCCGCGTGAGCGAGCAGGATTTTCGGTCGGGCGCCGCGTTCCTGCATCAGGCCGCCCTGCCGTTCGGCGGGCGCGACTGGTACGTGCTTTACCGCCCCCGGATGGAATGGGTGGAGCACCGGCGCTCCAGCACTCCGTGGTGGCGTGGCGTCACGGTCGCGGCCCTGGCTGGATTGCTGGCGGGCCTCGTCACGGTCACCGGCCGCCGCACGCGGACAATCGAGCGCGTCGTCGCGGAGCGCACGGCCGAACTGATCGAGAGCCGGCGCCAGTACGCCAATCTCGTGCATGCGCTGCCCGGCATGGCTTATCGCGCGCGCTACGGCCCGCAGCTCGAAACGCTGTTTGCCAGCGATGGCGCGGCGGCGCTGACCGGCTGGTCCGCGGAGGATTTTGTCGCCGGCCGGGTCCATTTGCGGGACTTGATCCACCCCGAGGACCTTGACCGCGTCCGCCGGGAGACGCGCGACGCGATCGCGCACCGGAAGGACCTGGAGATGACCTACCGGATCCGCGTGCGCGACGGCGCGGAAAAATGGGTCCTCGCGCGCGGCCGGGGCGTGTATGACGAGCAGGGCACCCCCAGCCTGATCGAGGGCCTGGTCATCGACATCAGCGAACAGAAGCGTTCCGAGGAGACGCGCCTGGGCATCGAGCGCAAGCTGCTCGAATCCCAAAAACTGGAGAGCCTCGGCCTGCTCGCCGGCGGCATCGCGCACGACTTCAACAATCTGCTGAGCGCCATCCTGGGCAACGCCAGCCTCGCGCGGATGTCGATCGAGTCGACCAACCCCGCCGACAGCCAGCTGCGGGCCATCGAGACCGCGTCGTTGCGGGCTGCCGAACTCTGCCGCCAGATGCTTGCCTACGCGGGCAAGGGGCGGTTCGTCGTCGAACGGGTCAACGTCTCCTCGTTGACCGAGGACCTGCTGCCGCTCCTGCGCGTGTCCACCGGGCGCGGGGCCGAACTCAAACTCAACCTCGCGCGCGATCTGCCGGGCGTGAAGGCCGACGCCACGCAACTGCGCCAGATTGTGATGAACCTCGTGCTGAACGCGGTTGACGCCGTCACCGGCCGCCGCGACGGCGTCATCGAGATCACCACCGGGGTGGCGTACGTGACCCGCGCCATGCTGGCGGAATGCGTGACCGGGCAATCGCTGCCGGAGGGACAGTACCTGTTCATCGAGATCCGGGACAACGGCTGCGGGATGGAGCCGGACGTGCGCGCCAAGATCTTCGATCCGTTCTTCACCACGAAATTTGCCGGCCGCGGGCTCGGGCTGGCCGCGGTCCTGGGCATCATTCGCGGCCACAACGGCGCCCTGCGGGTCGAGAGCGAGGTGGATCGCGGCTCCGAGTTTCGGCTCTATCTGCCGATCATCCCCGGCGAGCATGTGCCGGTCGAGGAGCCGGCCCCGGCGGAGCCGGCCAGCGAATGGACGCACGGGGGCAACGCGCTGGTGGTCGAGGACGAGGATCCTGTCCGCCAGATGATGGTGCAGCTGCTCGATTCCTTCGGCTTTCAGGTGCACGCCGCGCCCGAGGGGCGCAGCGGAGTCGAGGCGTTCCGGGAGAACGCACAGAAATGGGATCTGGTCGTGATCGATCTGATCATGCCGGGCATGACCGGCGAGGAAACGCTCGCCGCGCTTCAGGCGATCCGCCCCGACGTTCGCGTCCTCCTGGTCAGCGGCTACACGGAAGGCGAGATCATGAAGCGGGTCCGCGGCACCGGCCAGATCGGCTTCCTCCCGAAGCCCTTCCGCCGCGACACATTCGAGGCCAAGCTGCGGGAGTTGTTTTCCGCGACGGAGTGAAAGGGAAAGTGAGAGTGAAAGTGGGGCCCACCTTCACCTTCCCTCTCACTTTCACTTTCCCTTTCCCCCCAATCTGTTTTTCGTTTCGTTCCCTTGTCCTCCGAAGGTCCCACGCCTCCCGCCACCCCCGCACCCAAGCGCGCGCTGTCCCTGGGTGTCATCTTCCTCACGCTGTACATCGACCTGATCGGGTTCTCCATCATCTTCCCGCTCGGTCCCGATCTGATTCATCACTACCTTGCCCTGGAAGGGCGGGAGGGGCTGCTTGGGGCAATGCTGTTGCGGTCCGAACAGCTGGCGGCCACCTTCGGCGGAGGCACCGACGTGGCGGTGTTCTTCGGCGGCATCATCAGTTCGCTCTTTTCCGTGCTGCAGTTCATCTTCGCCCCGTTCTGGGGCTCCGTCTCCGACCGGCGGGGACGCCGCGGCGTGCTTCGCCTCACCGTCGCGGGCACGGCGCTGAGCTACCTGCTGTGGGCGGTGAGCGGCTCGTTCCTGATGTTTGTCGTGGCGCGGCTCGTGAGCGGCGCCTTCAGCGGCAATCTGTCGGTGGCCACGGCGGCCGTCGCCGATGTGACCACGCGCGAGGAGCGTTCGAAAGCGATGGGCCTTATCGGCGCTGCGTTCGGCCTCGGACTCGTCACCGGCCCGATGCTGGGGGCGTTCGCGTCGCACCTGAACCTGCTCGACTACTTCCCCGGCCTGGCGCGTTTCGGGATCAACCCCTTCTCGGTCCCCGCGCTGATCGCCTTCATCCTCTGCGTGGTGAACCTCGTCTGGATCTCGGCCCGGTTCAAGGAGACGCTGACGGCCGACGCCCGCGCCCAGGCGCGTGAACCGCGGCTGCGCAATCCGCTGCGCGCGATCCTGGATCTCGAGAACCGCGCCGTGCGCCGCGCCAACATCGTGTCGTTCGTGTACTCGGTGGCGTTCGTCGCGATGGAGACGTCGCTGACGTTTCTTGCGGCGCAGCGGTTCGGCTACACGGCTTGGGAAAACGGCTGGTTGCTCGGCTTTCTTGGCGTCTGCTCCGTCATCACCCAGGGTTACATCGTCCGAAAACTCCTGCACCGGATCGATGAGATCACCATCCTCAGTTCCGGCCTGCTGTTTTCGACCGCCGGCCTCGTCGTGATCGGCTTCGCACCCGCCGCCTGGCTGCTGTATGTGGGCCTCGGCCTGCTCGCACTGGGATCCGGGCTGATCAATCCCGCGTCCACCGGCCTGATCTCCCTGTACAGCGGCGCCAGCGAACAGGGCCGGGTCCTGGGCATCTTCCGGTCGCTGCAGGCTCTGTCACGCGCCATCACCCCGCTGCTCGCGGGCGCGGTCTCGGGACTATTCGGCTATGGGGTGCTCTTCACCGCCAGCGCCGCACTCGCCCTGGCGGCCTTTGGCGTCGGCCGGACGCTGCCCCGCCCCGTGAAATGATCCCGGGACCCGCCACCGCCCTGCCGTCCCGTCCCTTTCGCGGATGGGCCGCGCTGGCACTGTGCGCGGTCGTGCTTTCCGGTTGCACGGTCCCTTTTCACCGTCAGCCGCTCCGGCCGGGGCGGACGACGCTGGACGCCCAACCGGTGCAGGTGCCCGCGGAAAACGTCGGCAATTTTCTCGTGCTCGAAGCCAAGTGGGACCGCTTCGGCCCGTATCATTTCATCATCGACACGGGCTCGGCGGCGACGGTGGTGACGCCCAACCTCGTCAAACGCTATGGCACCGCGGCCGGCGGCAATGTCCGAGTGTCCTCGGCCGAAGGCGACATCCTCGAATTGCCATCGGCCACGCTGTCGCGGCTGGAACTGGGCGATGCCCGGTTCGAAGACGTTCCCGTCCTCGTTTACGACCTCGCCGCGCTCTCCGCCCACCTCGGCATCCGGATCGACGGACTCCTGGGCTTCCCACTTTTTCGCGAAACGCGTCTGACCCTCGATTACCCGAACAGCCGGGTGCTGCTCGAGCCCGCCGACGCCGCGGCGCTGCCCCCCGGCATCGTGGTGCCTTTCGACGATCACAAGAAGATCCCCCTGATCAAACTGCGCCTGGGCGACCGGCATCTGTTCACCCTCATTGATTCCGGCAGCGACGCCACGCTCAGCGTCAATCCGGTGGGCCTCGACGTGCCCTTCGCCTCGCCGCCCCGCGCCGGCGCCACGATCGGAACGCTCGGCGGCGATCATCCGCAACAGATCGGCCGCCTGGCGGAGGATGTCATCCTCGGCACCTACGTGCTCCAGCGACCCATCGTGGACCTCACCAACGAACTGGCCGCCATCGGGGGCGGCATCCTCAAGCACTTCACGGTCACGTTCGACCCCGCCAACGGCCGCGTCTCGTTTCACCGGGTCGAACCCGGGCCCGTCAGCATCCCGCCGCGGCGCACCGCCGGCCTCAGTTTCAGCAAAATGCCGGCCTACTGGCGGGTGGCCGGGGTGATCAAAGGCTCGCCCGCCGATCAGGCCGGCATCCAGTTCGGCGACCTTGTGACGCGCATCGACGGCCAGCTGGTATCGAAATGGAACCTGCGCCGCTACGAACAACGCGTCGCCGAGGCGCGCGAGATCACCTTCCATCTGCTCTTCGGCGCCGAAGAGGTGGAGAAACGCGTGACGGTTTTCGACCTGGTCCCCTGATCCGACCCGGGCGCCGCCTCGCCGTCCGGCCTGAACTCCGATTCGCCACCGAGTTCACCGAGGAGCTTCGTGATACTATCCGTGGCTGTTTCGGATCGAGGTCCGACGTCCGGCCGTTCAGCCTTTTCTCAGCAGAAACGCACCCGCGCCGTCGTGCCCATCGATCCAGGGATAGCTGAGGATCGAGCGCTCCAGCGTGAACCCCGCCCCCGCGCGACTGCCGAGAAAAGCGGTCACCACGTGCTCGTTCTCCTCCACGTCGATGCTGCAGGTTGAATACACGAGCCGGCCGCCGGGAGCCACCAGCCGGGCGGCCACGCCCAGCATCGCCTGCTGCTGTTGCGGGTGCTTCTTGAAATCGCCGGGTTGAAGCCGCCACTTCACATCGACCCGATGGCGCATGACTCCCGTATTCGAACACGGCACGTCAACCAGGACCCCCTGGTACGCGGCGTCGAGCGCATGCTCGCGCAGGACCTTGGCGAGGTCCTGCAGGACATCCGCCTGCACCAGCGCCACGTCGACGGCCCCGGCGCGACCAAGGTTTTCCTTCAGCCGATCGATGCGCGCGGTGGGCAGGTCGACCGCGACGAGTCGACCGGTCTGCATCGCGTCAGCGATGAGCAGTGCCTTGCCCCCGGGTGCGGCGCAGAGATCGATCAAGGTCTCGTTGCGTTCCGGCGCGAGCAGCTCCACCGGGAGCCGGGTCGAGGGATCCTGCAGGTACAGTCGCCCGCTCTTCAGCAGCGGCTCGACCTCGCTCCACCGTCCGGTGGGGACCTCGAAGAATCCGGCCCAGCGCGACGGTTTCAGCCACTCCGGCGCCGGCTCAGCTGCGCGCCAGCGGGCATACACCGGCGCCGGCTGCTGATTCCATCGCAGGAGCGCCCGGGTCGCCTCCGCGCCAAACTGCGCAAGCCAGGCGCTCACGAGCCACTCCGGATGCGAATAATAAGTCGCGAGCGATCCAGCGGATGAATCCGCCGCGGGCTCACCCGCCGCGAGTTCCTCCGCCACCTTGCGGACGACCGCATTCACCAGTCGGGCTTCAGCCGGGCTCGCCAGTCCTTTGCTCCGCTCGACGGCATGGTGCACAATTTTCGCAGTCCGACCGTCACTCGGCGCCGACGCCGCCTCGATCAGTTCGTATCCAGCCACGCAGAGCACCGCCTGCGTGATGAAGCGCGGGGGTTGCATCAGCCGCTTCGAAAGCGCCTGGTCGAGCCGGCCGAAATGCCGGATCACGCCCAGCACAAGGTTCTGGCAGCGCGCCCGTTCAGGTCCCGTCAGCGTCGCCGGCAACCCGTCGAACAACAGGTCGACGCGCTCGCGATGTTCGAGCCAGCGGGCGACCAGACGGGCCGCCATCGACCACGCGCTCACCTGACCCACCGGTTCAGAGGCGTTCATAAGGCGGAAAGAGGTGAGATAAGCATCTCAACCACAACACGTTTTACACTCGGTTTGACAAGGGGAGTCATTGTCGGCTCAACTCTCCCGTTCAGGCCCTCACTTACGCAATAATGAATTCCGAAGCCGTTTCTGCACTGCTCGCCAAATCACCGTCGCTCAAGCCGGCCAAAGCCAAACTCGAAGCGATGGAACCGGGCGCGTACGTGGTCCATCGCAGCTGGGGTTTCGGCCAGATCAAGAGCTTCGACGATGCGACGCACAAGCTGCTGATCGACTTCAAGGAAAAGAAGAACCACCCGATGGACCCGGCGTTCTGCGTCAACACGATGGACGTGCTGCCGGTGAAACACCTCCTCGTGCGCAAGGAGACGGAGCCGGACACGATTTCGAAGCTGATCGCCGAGGATCCCGCCCAGCTCGTCGTCGAGGCGCTGCAGGCGTATCCAAACAATGCCGCCACCGGGATCGAGCTGGAGGTGACGCTGGCGCAGGTGATCGGCGAGGACAAATTCAAGAAGTGGTGGTCGGCCGCCAAGAAGGCGCTGTCGAAGGACCCGCGCGTCGCGGTCCCGGAAAAAAAGACCGAGTGCTTCGTGCTGCGCGAGACGCCCGTCTCCGCCGAGGACGAGATCCTCGAACAGTTTGCAGGCACCCGCTCGGCGCGTCGCCGCATCCAGTTGGCCGACGAACTCCTCTCCTCCGGCCGCAAGGACCTGAACGCCGAACAGCTGTCGAGCGTCCTCAAGGCCGTGGCCGATGCGGTCAAGGATTCGAATCAGCTCACGGCGGCCGAGCGCCTGTACGGTGCCGCCGTGCGTGATGATCTCGCCAAGGCCATCAGCGACGCGTCCACCTTCGAGCCCAGCCAGTCCTCCCTGGTGGCGACCGCCCGCGACCTCCCCGCGATCGCCGAGAACATCCCGGTCCACTTCCAGTCCCGCTTTCTCGAACTCGTGCAGGAGACGCACCCGATCGAGGCCCGTGACATCCTTTTCACGCTGCTGAAGACGTCGCAGGGCAAGTTCACGACCGAGGTGATCAACTTCCTGGTCGAGAACGGGCACGCCGACGAACTCGCCGCGACGCTCAAGCGCTGGCAGACGGAGCAGAATCTGCGCGCCCCGGTGCTGCTGTGGATCGTCAAGAACCGGCATTCGAAGAAATTCGCCAAGCTGCTCAACGACCTCATCACCCCCCGGCTGCTGGGCGCGATCTTCTTCGCGATCGACTACGAGGCGCTGCAGGCCGCCAGCGCCCGCCGTATCCCGCTGGCGGATATCCTGAGCGACGATCCGGACCTGATCTCCGACCTGCTTTCGACGGCCGATCCGGAGACGGCCCGTGACCTCGCGAACACGCTGATGCTGAACCAGGGCTTCGAGGAGCTGACGAAGAAGTCGCTGCTCGCGCGGTTCATCAAGATCTTCCCCAAGATCCAGTCGCTCGTCGCGACCGACGCCGAGGGCAAGGAGGAGCAGCTGCTCGTTTCGCGAGGAAGCTACGATCGCAAGCGCGAGGAGTACGATACCATCGTCGCGAAGAAGATTCCGGAGAACTCCAAGGCCATCGCCGCGGCCCGCGAGCACGGCGATCTCCGCGAAAATTCCGAATTCAAGATGGCGAAGCAGGACCAGTCCGTGCTCATGGCGCAGAAGGCCCAGCTGGAGCGCGACCTGGCCCGCGCCCGCGTCACCGATTTCAAGGACGCCTCGACCGACCAGGTCGGCGTGGGCACCGTCGTGGAGGTGAAGAACGCCGCCGCCACGCCCGCGACCTACACGATCCTCGGCGCCTGGGACGGCGATCCGGATCGCAACATCATCTCGTACAAGACCGCCATCGGCGCGGCCCTCCTCGGCAAGAAGCGGGGCGACACCGTCAAGGTGAAGGCCGCCGGCGCCGAGGAAGAGTACACGATCGTCAACATCAGCCGCTACGCCGACGCCGTGAGCTGAGGTCAGTCGAGAGACGATAGTCTGGAGTCCGCAGCCAGAGCCGGCCCCCGTGGCCGGCTTTTTCATGCCCTGGACTCTGGACTCTCAGCGATCGACTCGCTCCCAGCCGTCGCCTTTCCGCTTTCCACCCGCGACGGTTCACGCAATCGTCAGCCCGCGGTGACTACCTCCTGGGATACGCTCAAGACGCTTTCGGACCCGACTCGCCTCCGCCTGCTTGCGCTCGTTTCACGCGAGGAGCTGTCCGTCGCCGAGTTGCAGGAAATCCTGGGCATGGGGCAGTCGCGGATCTCCTCGCAACTGGCGCAGCTGCGACAGGCCAATCTCGTGAGCGACCGGCGGGAAGGGAAGAAAGCGTTCTACTCGCTGCGCTCCGACCTCGATCCGCGCACCGCGGACCTGCTGCGCAGCGCGCTCGCGGCCATGCACGACAACCCGTCGCTGGGCGAGGATCGGGAGAACCTGAACCGCATTTTGCGGAAGCGGCGCGAAACGCAGGAACAGTATTTCAACCTCATCGCCGGCCGGCTCGGGAAGAACTACTGCCCCGGCCGCTCGTGGGAGGCCATCGGTCACCTCGCCCTGCGCCTCACTCCTCAGATCGACGTGGCCGACCTGGGCGCGGGGGAGGGCTTGATCTCGCAACTTCTGGCCCGCCGCGCCCGACAGGTCTGGTGCATCGACAACTCGCCCCGCATGGTGGAGGTGGGCACAGAGCTGGCCGCGCGCAACGGCCTCGACAATCTGAGCTACAAGCTGGGCGACATCGAAACGGTGCCGCTGCCCGACCAGTCCGTCGACCTGGCCATCCTCAGCCAGGCGCTCCATCACGCCCAGCACCCGCAGTCGGCCGTGAGCGAGGCGCACCGGATTCTCCGGCCCGGCGGACAGGTGCTCATCCTCGATCTCAACGAGCACAGCTTCGAGAAAGCCCGGGAGCTTTACGCCGATGTCTGGCTGGGTTTTCGGGAGAGCGCCCTCCACGGGTTCCTCAAACAGAGCGGCTTCACCCAGGTCGAAGTGGCCACCGTCGCGAAGGAAACGGTGGAACCGTACTTCGAGACCCTGCTGGCGAGTGGGGTGAGGTAGATGAGTTTCTGGTTTCTGGTTTCTAGTTTCTAGTTGGAAAACCCGAAACTAGAAACCCGAAACTAGAAACCCGAAACTAGAAACTAGAAACTAGAAACTAGAAACCCGAAACCGCGCGCGCTACTCCATCTTCACCCGCGAGCGATAAAACGCATCGCAGCGCGCGTAGATGTCCTTCGGGGAACTCAGGCTCAGGGCCTCCGCCGCCAGCGCCCGCGCATCCGCCATCGTCATCGCCCGGATGAGGTACTTCACGGAGGGCAGCCAGGCGGGGGACATGGACAGCGAGTCGACGCCAAGACCCAGCAGCAGCGGGGCGTAGATTGGGTCGCCGGCCATCTCCCCGCAGACGCTCACCGGCAGATTGCGCCGATGCGCCTCGTCGACGATGTGCTTGAGCGTCCGGACAACGGCGGGATGGGTTGGCTCGTAGAGATGCGCGATCCGATCGTTCACGCGGTCGATCGCCAGGAGGTATTGAATGAGATCGTTGGTGCCGATGCTGAAGAACCGGCAGTCCTTCGCGAGGAGGTCCACGGTCGTGGCGGCGCTCGGGATCTCGATCATGGCGCCGACCTCGATCGCTTCGTCGAACGGCTGCCCCCGCTGTTTCAGCTCGGTCATGCACTCCGCCAGCAGAGCGTTCGCCCGCGTCAATTCCTCGGAGCCGCTGATCATCGGATACATGATCCGCACCTTGCCGTGCGCGCTCGCCATCAGGATTGCCCGCAGCTGGTCCTTGAAAATGTCCGTGTGCTCCAGGCAGAAACGGATGGCGCGGAAACCCATGAAAGGGTTGTCCTCCTTCGGGAACAGTTCGACCTGGCCCGTCATCGGCTTGTCGCCGCCGATATCGAGCGTGCGGATGATCACCGGCAAGGGGGCCAGGGCGGCCGCCACCGCCTTGTAGGCGACGAACTGCTCCTGCTCCGACGGCATGCGGACGGAGCTCATGAACAGGAATTCGGTGCGGAACAACCCCACGCCTTGCGCGAGGTAGTTCTTCACCATCGCGACCTCCTCGGCCTTCTCGATGTTGGCGAGCAGGGTCACCGGCACGCCATCCGCCGTGACCGCCGGTTCGCGGTTCGCGTCCAGCAGCCGGTTTTCGAAGGTCTTCTTTTGCTCCTGGATCTTGCCGTAGCGGAACAGCGTCGCCTCCGACGGATTCAGGATGACCACGCCGTCATAGCCGTCGACGATGGCCCAGTCGCCATTCTTCACGCGCTGGGTGAGGTTGCGCACGCCCACGACCGCCGGAACCTTCATCGAACGGGCGACGATCACCGCATGGCTCGTCTTGCTACCCGAGTCGGTCACGACCGCCAGCGTCGCCGTCCGATCGAGCGTGGCGGAGTCGGAGGGCGTGATGTCACTCGCCACGATGATCCGCTGGTCCGCCAGGCGGTTGAGCGTGTTCTCCGCCTGCCCGAGCAGGTTTTGCAGCACGCGCTGCGTCACGTCCTTCAGATCGCCGGCCCGTTCCCTCAGGTATTCGTCGTCAATCTCGGCAAACGCCTTGATGTAGCGCTGCGACACCCGGTTGAAACAGGTCTCGATGTTGTTGCTGGTCGCCTCGAAGTCCCGGATCGTTTCCCCGATCAGCGCTTGATCCTCCAGCACCATCAGGTGCGCATCGAAAATCGCGGCCTCCTCCGGGCCAATGTTCTTTTCGACTTCGTTTTTGATCCGCGTGATCTGCTGCCGGGTCTTGACCAGGGCCCGGTCAAACCGCGAAACCTCGTCGATGCGCTTCGCCGCATCCACCTGATACTTCGGGATTTCGATCTCGCTGCGGACGAAGACGAAAATCTGGCCATAGGCGATCCCCTGCGAGGCGGCAATGCCCTGCACGGTCAGTTCGTCCTTGGCGCGATTGTTCATGAAGTGTGGAGGGCGCCTGCCGGCGACGCAGACGGCGCTTGACGATAACTGCACCCCCCGGAGGCGGGTCAATTCGTTTTACGCGAGCCGCGTCTCGATCACAAACGCTGTCTCACCCCAGGCCGCGCGAATCAACGGGCAGATCGGGCCTGACGCAACTCCTTCCGGGAGAATGGCGAAACAAGCGCTTCCACTCCCGGTCATCCGGGCCTGCAGCCCGTGCGTGGTGCGAAGCTGGCTCAGCAATGCCGGCAGTGCCACATGTTTCGCGAACGCCGGGCGCTCGAGGTTGTTGTACAGCAGTTCCTCGACGGATCGTTCCCCTGCCTCCATCCAATCCTGGAGGCGACGTTCCGCGTCTTCCCCCGGCAGGTACACGTCACCCCGTTCTGCGTGCTGCTCGGCCATCCGACGATACGCCCACGCCGTTTCCACCCCAAACGCCGGTTTGAAGATCAGCACGCGTGTCCCCGTCAAACGACGGGCCACGGAGCCGGGCAACGGGGAAACGCGCTCACCGCGACCGCGCATCACGAGCGGTGCCCCGGCGAGAAACAGCGGGC
Organism: Verrucomicrobiota bacterium; assembly: GCA_023457715.1. Lineage (GTDB taxonomy): Bacteria > Verrucomicrobiota > Verrucomicrobiia > Opitutales > Opitutaceae > ER46. The sequence continues at coordinate 12,572 of JAEWKR010000119.1, read as the reverse complement.
AGTCCGAGCCAAGCTGCGCCGCGATCGCCGCCAGGCGCTCCGACGGCAGCGGCTCACCCGCCAGCGCATTCATGACCCGCAACGCCGCCACGGCATTGCTGCTGCCGCCGCCCAGTCCGGCGCCCAGCGGAATCCGCTTTTCCAGGACAAAACGCACGGCGGGCGCCCACCCGGTTTCCGCGCGGAACGCCCGCGCGGCCTTGAGCACGAGATTGGAGGCGTCGAGCGGAACGTCCGGGTCGCCGCACTCCAGCGAATCCCCGCCCCCCGCGGTCAGCTCCCCATGCAGCGTGTCGCCGAATTCGACGGGGGCCACCAGCGAAACCAGATCATGAAACCCGTCCGCTCGCCGTCCCGTGACGGCCAGGAAAAGGTTCAGCTTCGCAGGGGAGAAAACGGTCGGCACGGGAAAGGGAGAAGGGAATAAGGGATTGCGGGACTGAGTGAAACGGAGTGTGACTTCACGTTCCAGCTACTTCCGTGTCCCCGCTGCTTTGACCCGCTACTGCCGGCCCCCGCACCCCTCACTCCCTTCTCCCTTTTCCTCACTCCCTCCTCCCATGCCCTGCGATCTGATCCTTGTTCTCGATGCCCAGTCTCCGCGCGACGTCGCCCCGACGCTGCGCCAGCTCCAGGGCACGGTCCGGTGGGCCAAGGTGGGCCTCGAGATGTTCACCGCCTGCGGACCGGACGCGGTGCGCGAGGTCGCCGACCATGGTTTCAATGTCTTCCTCGACCTGAAGCTGCACGACATTCCCAACACCGTCGCGAAGGCCGTGGAATCGGCGGCGAAACTCCCCGTGCGAATGCTCACTCTGCATACCTGCGGCGGGCGCGAAATGATGCAATGGGCCCTGAAGGCGCAACAGCAGCACGCGCCGGACCTGCGCCTGTTGGGCGTCACCGTCCTCACCTCCATGAGCGCCGCCGGCCTGCAGGAAACCGGCATTCGGGAAACCCCGGCGGAACAGGTCGTGCGGCTGGGCCAATTGGCCGCTGATTCCGGGCTCCGCGGTCTCGTGTGTTCGCCGCTCGAAATCGCGCCGCTTCGCGCCGTGCTCCCGGCGGACGTCGCGCTCGTCACCCCTGGCATCCGCCCGCGCGATGCGAAGGCGGACGACCAGACGCGGATCATGACGCCCCGGGAAGCCGCCGGCGCCGGCGCCAACTTCATCGTGGTCGGCCGCCCGATCTTCAAAGCCCCGGATCCCGTGGCGGCGGCGCAGGCGATCCTGGCGGAGCTCGGACCCTAGCGGCGCCGCCTGATGTACAACCTGGATTCCGAAGTAGCCACAGAGAGCACAGAGCTCCGACACATCCACCTTCGCCGAGCCTACGGCGGACAAGGAGGACACGGAGGCTCGGTCTTTGGACAAACCTGTTCATCGCGTGACGCCCAAGACAGTCGCAGCGCCCGCCTCCGGCTCGGCTCTGATTGGGCCTCTGTGACCTCTGTGGCAAACTCGGTATTCAGGTCCAATGCAGAATGCAGAATGGCCGATCCCGGCATTTCATTCTTCATTCTTCATTCATAATTCTCCATTAGCCTAGGGTATGTCCCGCACCGCCGCCATCCTCCTCGCCGCCGGCAGCGGCTCGCGCATGAACGGTGCCGTCAACGACAAGGTGCTGGCGCCGCTGGCCGGCCGGCCGGTCTTCGCCTATTCCGCGGCTGCCTTCATGCAGAGCGCCATCGCGGACCTGTATGTCATCGTCTACCGCGACCAGCGCCAGATGATGGAACTCTCGGCGTACGCCCCGACCCCTTCCCTGCTCGTGCCTGGCGGTCGTGAACGCCAGGACTCCGTGATGAATGCCCTGGCCGCATTGCCGGCGGACATCGCCCACGTGTTCATTCACGATTGCGCCCGTCCCCTCATCCGCGCCGAGCAACTGGTGGCATTGCACAAGATCGTCCGGCGCGAACGTGCCGTCGTGCTTGCCCACCGCGTGACGGACACCATCAAGGAACATCTCGTGACCACCCAGCCGACGGGTGAGGAGCGCGTCCGGCTGCGCACGATCGAGCGGTCCCGTTTGTGGGCGATGGAGACGCCCCAGGTGTTCGACCGTGACCTGATCGCCCGCGCCTACGAGCGGATCCAGCGGCGCGGATTGCATATCACCGACGACGCACAGGCGGTGGAAGTCCTGGGTCATGCGATCGCGTTGCTCGAAAATCCCCATCCGAACCCCAAGCTCACGGCTCCCTCCGACTTCGACTACCTCGAGTTCCTGCTCAGCCGCCAAAGCTGACATCGCGGCCGCCCCAAGCCGGTTCCTGCCCAAGGACCAAGGACGAGAGACCTCTTTGAGCCTGCGCTGCACCGGAATTCAGTCCCTGGTCCTTCGTCCCTACACTCCCCCTTCATGAACTATCGCATCGGCCACGGCTACGACATCCATCGGATCGTCCCGGGACGGCCCCTGGTGCTGGCGGGCGTGACGTTCGACACCGACTACGGCCTGGACGGCCACAGCGATGCGGACTGCGTGACCCATGCGATCTGCGATGCCCTGCTGGGGGCCGCGGGGCTGCCCGACATCGGTCATTTCTTTCCCAATACGGACCCAGCGTACAAGAACATCGATTCGCAACTGCTGCTCGCCCGCGTTTGCGCCGAGCTGTCGCGCCGCAGTTTCGCCATCTCCAATCTCGACGCCACCGTGGTCGCGGAAAAGCCGAAGATTTATCCGCGCCTGGCCGAGATGAAGGCCGCCCTGGCGAAATCGACCCACCTGCCGGTGACCAGCATCGGACTGAAGGCGACGACCAACGAGGGCGTCGACCAAATCGGCCAGGGGCTTGCGATCGCCGCGCACGCGGTTGCGTTGATCGTCAAAGCCTAACCGATGGCCCACGGCGCTGAGGTGACTGACTTGCCGGGCTGCCCGATGTAGCGGGGAGCGCCAGCGAGACGATCCGATGCCCGGCCAACCGTCCACGAATTCCGCCCGAGTTTCCATGTCGTTCCTGCGTCCCGTCCTTCTCGTCTTTCTGATTGCCTCCTTCGCCGCCGCCGGCTGCGGCAAACGCGAATCCGCCGTCGAACGGGGCATTCGCGAACAGGTGCTGGAACGCGGCGCCCATGCCGACGTCAGCGACCTGGACCCGCATACCGCGGTGACGATCACCGAAATCGATGTGGCGACCGCGCTGTTCGAGGGGCTCGTCGCGGAACATCCGCAGACCCTCCAGCCCGTACCGGGTGTCGCCGAGCGCTGGGAAGTCTCGCCCGACGGGCTGAACTACACCTTCCACCTGCGGGCCAACGCCCGGTGGTCGGACGGCTCCGCCGTCACGGCCGACGACTTCGTCCAGGCCTGGCGGCGCGTCCTCACCCCGGCACTCGCCGCGCCGAACGCGACCCTCCTCTACGTCGTGCAGGGAGCCGAGGCTTACCACAAGGGCGCCACCACCGAGTTTGGCGAGGTCGCCGTCAAGGCCACGTCGCCTCAGACGCTGCGGGTCGCCTTGGAACACGCGGCACCGCACTTTCTCTCGTTGCTCGCCCATCCGGTCACGTATCCGGTCCCCCTCGCCGCGATCCGGAAGCATGGGGGCGAGGCCGATCGGTCCAACCGCTGGACGCGCCCCGGCAGCCTGGTCGGCAACGGTCCGTTCGTCCTCAAGGCCTGGCGACCGAACCAGGAGATTTTCGTCGCGAAGTCGCCCACCTACTGGGATGCCGCCACCGTCCGGCTCAACGGGATCCGCTTTCATCCCAGCGACAGCATCGAGGCGGAGGAACGAGCCTTCCGCGCCGGTCAGCTCCACCTCACCTATGTGCTGCCTTTCGGCAAAGCCGAGGCGTACCGGCGGGACGCACCGCACCTGCTGCGGATGGACCCTTATCTCGACACCTATTTTCTCGCCCTCAACACCGCCCGTCCTCCGCTCGACCAGGAACCGGTGCGCCGGGCGCTGGCACTGGCGGTGGATCGCAACGCCCTCGTGAACCAGGTCCTTCGCGGGGGGCAGACGCCGGCCACCGCCCTCACGCCCACCGGCCTTCCCGGCTACACGCCGCCGTCCGGCGACGGTTACGATCCCGACGCCGCCCGCCGGCTCCTCTCCGCCGCCGGCTTTCCCCGCGGCGAACGATTGCCCGCGATCGAAATTCTCTTCAACACGTCGGAGAATCTGCGGCTGATCGCGGAAGCGGTGCAGGAAATGTGGCGCCGTGAGCTCGGCCTCACGGTCCGCCTCGTCAACCAGGAGCGCAAGGTGGTGCTGTCGGAACGACGGGCCGGCAATTTTCAGGTGCTGGTCAGCGACTGGGTCGGCGACTACCTCGATCCCAGCACCTTTCTGGAACCGTGGCGCAGCGACGCGACCAACAACTACACCCGTTGGTCCCACGCGGAGTACGACACGCTGCTCTTCACGGCTGCCCGCAATCCGGACCCGGCCACCCGCGCTGAACAGCTCGCGAAGGCCGAAGCACTCCTGTTGCAGGCGGCGCCGCTGATCCCGCTGTACTACAACACCCACACCTTCCTGCTCCATCCCTCCGTCAAGGGCTGGCACCCGACGTTGCTGGATCACCATCCCTACAAGCACGTCTGGCTCGAGCCATGAGAAGGGTGGCGGACAGACGCGGGGAGGTCGCGCTCCCGTCGTCGGAGGTAGCGGGGAGCGCCAGCGAGACGATCCGGGCGACGTTGGGACTTGCCCTCCTTTTCCTCCTCCTGCTGTCCGGCTGCGGCAAACCGTCCGAGGCCGCCTCCGGCAACATCCTGCGCGTCAGCCAGCGGAACGAACCCGCCGACCTCGACCCGGCGACGGCGTCGCTGCCCGATGAGTTCTTCATCATCCGCGCCGTGGGCGAAGGCTTGCTCGTGCCGGATCCAAAGGGTGGGAAACCGATCCCCGCCGCCGCCGAACGCTACGAATTGTCGCCCGACGGATTGACCTACACCTTTTACCTCCGCCGCGAGGCCCGGTGGAGCAATGGCGAGGCGGTCACCGCCGCCGACTTCGTGGCGTCCTACGAGCGGCTGCTGGCTCCGAGCACCGCCTCGCCCAAGGCCCACCTGTTCGACGCCGTCCGCCAGGCGAGGGAATACAACCTTGGCCAGGTGCCCTTCGCCGCGGTGGGTATCCGGGCCCTCGATGCGCATACCCTGGTCATCACACTGGCCCGGCCCACGCCGCGGTTTTCCCACTATGTGGCGAGCGGGCCTTGGATTCCCGTGAATCCGCGGGTCGTCGCCCGCTACGGACGGACCTGGACTCAGCCCGAGCACCATGTCGGGAACGGCCCCTTCACCCTGGCGGAGTGGCGGCCGCAGCAACGGATCGTCGTGACGAAGAATCCCCGCTATGTCGACGCGGCCGGCGTCGCCCTCGCCGGGATCCATTTCATCCGCCTCGACGGCAAGGACAACGAGGAGCGGGCCTACCGCGCCGGCCAGGTCGATGTCACGATGGCGGTGCCCGAGTCGAAACTCGACCTGTACGCCCGCGAACATCCCGGCGAACTGCGGCAGCAGCCGCTGGCGGAAACCCGCTTCCTCACTTTCAATCCCGCGCGCCGGCCACTCGACGATGCGCGCGTCCGGCGGGCGCTCTCGCTCGCAATCGACCGGCAGCGCATCGTGGACCTCGTGCTCCGCGGAGGCCAGGTGCCGGCCCACCGTTTTGTTTCGCCCGCGCTGCATGGAGGTACGGACGCGCCCGCGCGGCACGACCACGACCCCGCCGCCGCGCGCGCGCTGATGGCGGAGGCCGGCTATCCTGACGGACGCGGTTTTCCGCAGCTGGAACTCGCCGGCTGGGCCAGCAATCCCGCCTTGGAAACAATCCAGCAGATGTGGCGGCATGAACTGGGCATCGAGATCGCTCTCGTCACGCAGGAGGCCAAGGTGCACCTCGATGCCCTCGTCACCGGCCGCTACGATATCGGCTTCGCGACCAATCTGCTCGACGTCGCCGACAGCGTCGCTGCGCTGGCCGACTTTGCCTCCGACGCGCCGAACAACTTCCCGCACTGGCGCTCGCCGGAATACGACCGGCTGCTCGATGCCGCCGCGCACGACCGCGATCCTTTGGCCGCCGAACGCGCGTGGCTCGAGGCGGAGCGCCTGCTGCTGGACGCCGCCGTCGTCGCGCCCCTCTACTTCAACACGCAGAACTGGCTGATGTCTCCGCGCGTGCAGGGCTGGCAGCAGGACGCCCTATGGAACCGGCGGTACAACGAGGTGCGCCTGCGTCCCTGATCCGAGGCAGTTTTGCCTCAACCGACGGAAGAGGATAGCCGCAAAAATGCGCAGAAGGCGCAAAAATACGGGGCTCGTTCTTGCGCCTTTTGCAGTGATACCCCTGCATTTCGTGTTTTTTGAGCACGATTCTCCGTTTCGGTGAGAGTCGTCCCAATCATTGAACAGAAGGCAACGAAGGAAACGAAGGCCGCTGAGTGAATTGGAGCAGTTCCTCCAAATCAGATTTCTCAAAAATCGAGCTACAGCGCCGAGTGATCCCGCAATCCTTCGTTTCCTTCGTTACCTTCTGTTGAAAGGATTGATTTGGTTGCGGCGCAGCCGCTCTAGGCCTTCTTGCGGCTATTTTCAGCTGCTCCGTCTCCTCCGTTGCCTCCTGTAAGAACGAATCGGTTGTTTGGCGGCGCGGGCGGCCCCACCCTTGCCAACGCCACCGGCCCCTTCATCGTGGCTCCATGCGTCTCTCGTTGCTCCATGCCGGCGCGTTGCTCCTGGCATGCCTCCCCTGCTTCGCCGCCGATTCGCTCGGCATTTCCGCCCCGCGGATTCTGGAACGCACCCGGATCATGGCCTCGGATGAATTCGAGGGCCGCGCGCCGGGCAGCGCCGGCGAGGAAAAGACGATCCAGTACCTCGTCCGCGAGTTCCAGCAGCTCGGCCTTCAACCCGGTCATCCGAAGGGCGGATTCATCCAGGATGTGCCGCTCGTGGGGATCACATCGAACCCCACGCTGACCATCAAGGCGGGCGACGAAACGATCGCTCTGCAACCCCGGCTCGAGTTCGTGGGCCCGACCAGCCGTTCAACGGAGCACCTCAAGGTGGACGCGAGCGAGGTCGTCTTCGTCGGCTACGGCATTGTCGCGCCGGAGTATGGCTGGGACGACTACAAGGGCGTCGATGTCCGCGGGAAGACCGTCGTCATGTTGATCAACGACCCTCCGGTCGTGGACGCTGCGACCGGCAAATTGGACCCGAAGGTCTTCGGCGGACTCGCCATGACCTATTACGGTCGCTGGACCTACAAATACGAGATCGCCGCGGCCAAGGGTGCCGCCGCCTGCCTCATCGTCCACGAGACCGGCCCCGCGGCCTACCCTTTTGCCGTGGTGGTCACGAGTCGCAGCCGCGAGAATTTTGAAATCCGCACGCCCGATGGCAACGCCGGCCGGTGTGCGATGGACGGCTGGCTCACGCTGGACGCCACGAAGCGGATCTTCGCCGCCGCGGGACAGGATTTCGACGCGGCCAGGAAATCCGCCGCCACCCGCGATTTCAAACCGCTCGCCCTTGCCGCCCAGGCCTCGTTCACCATCGAGAGCACCCTTCGTCCCGTCGATTCGCGCAATGTCATCGCGCTGCTGCCCGGCTCGGATCCGAAATTGAAGGATGAGTACGTGATCTACACGTCCCATTGGGACCATCTCGGGCGCGACCCCAAGCTCGCGGGCGATCAGATCTACAATGGCGCCGCCGACAACGCCGCGGGGACCGCCGTGCTGCTCGAAATCGCCCAGGCGTACCAGGCCCTGCCCCCGGAGCAGAAGCCCAAGCGCAGCATCCTGTTTCTTTCGATCACCGCCGAAGAAAAGGGCCTGCTGGGCTCACGTTATTACGCCGAAAACCCGCTTTATCCCCTCAACCGGACCGTCGCGAACATCAACATGGACGGCGCCAACCAGTTTGGGCGAACCAGCGACATGCAGACCGTCGGCTATGGCCTCTCGACGATCGATGACATCGGGACCGCCGTCGCCAAGTCGCAGGGTCGCACCATGGGCCCCGAGCGGCATCCCGAACGCGGCTCCTACTATCGCAGCGATCACTTCGAATTCGCGAAGGTCGGCGTCCCGAGCTACTACGCGCGTTCCGGCCGCCAGTTCATCGGCCAGCCCGAGGACTATGGCGACCGCATCGTGAACCAGTACATCGCTCGCGACTATCACCAGGTCACCGATGAGGTGAAGCCCGAGTGGACGTTCGAGGGCGCCGCGCAGGACACCGAGTTCCTGGTGAAAGTGGGCCTGGAAATCGCGAATGCCTCCACGTGGCCGCAATGGCGCGAGGGCGCAGAGTTCAAAGCCCGTCGCGACGCGATGCTGAAGCGATGAGGGGCGCGCACACCCGCGAAACCACCCCTTGAAGCGTCGTCGTCTCGCTGGCGCTCCCCGCTACACCCAATCAGCTCGGCGCCAGCGAGACGATCGGACGCCTTTTCAGCCCGTGCTCTCCCCCCTCATGCGCCTCCGCCTCATTCTGCCGATCCTCGCGGGTTCGGTTGTCCTCTTCGGCTGCGGCAAGAACCCGGCCGGTTCGACCGCTCCCACGGGCGCACCGACCCGCCAGGTCCTGAATATCGGCAATCATGCCGAGCCGCAGGATCTCGACCCCCAGGCAATCAGCGGTATCCCGGAACATACCCTCGTCGGTGCGTTGTTCGAGGGCCTGGTCACCGAGGATCCCAAGGACCTTCACCCCGTGCCGGGCGTCGCCGAATCCTGGGACATTTCCGCGGACGGGCGGGTGTACACCTTCAAGCTTCGTCCTAATGCGAAATGGTCGAACGGCACCCCCCTCACAGCCGACGACTTCGTGCGTTCGTACCAGCGGATGCTCTCTCCGAAGTTCGCGGCGGAATACGCCTACCTGCTCTACAACGTGCTCGAAGGCGCCAAGGCCTACTACGACGGCCAGACGTCCGACTTCGGCACCGTGGGCGTCAAAGCCGTCGACCCGCACACCCTCGAGATCCGGCTGAAGAACCCGACGCCCTTCCTGCTCCAGGTGATCGCCAGCCACTATGCCTGGGGTGTCGTGCCGGTGGACGTGATCCTGCAGCACGGCGCGCTGGAACAGAAGCGCACCAACTGGACCCGTCTCGGGAACCTGGTCGGCAATGGCGCGTTTCGACTCAAGGAGTGGGTGCCGAACCAGCGGATCGTGATGGATCGAAACCCGCACTACTGGGACGCCGCCAACGTCAAGCTGGACGAAGTCGTGTTTCACCCGGTCGATGACTATGCCGCGGAGGAACGGATGTTCCGCACGGGACAGCTCGACCTGACGTACGAATTTCCGAACGCGAAGATCGATACCTACCGGCGCGACTACCCTGACGCGTTGCGCATGGAGCCATACCTCGGCGTGTACTTCTTTCGCTGCAATGTCGCTCGCCCGCCGCTCTCGGACAAACGCGTCCGCCAGGCGCTCGCGCTCGCGGTCGATCGCGAGGCCCTGGTGAAGCATGTCATGCGCGGCGGCCAGGAACCCGCTTACGCGCTCACCTATCCGGGCGTCGCCGGCTACACTCCCCTCGCCCGCCTCCAGGGCTCGGTCGCCGAAGCGAAGCGGCTGCTCGCGGACGCCGGTTTCCCCGACGGTCGCGGTCTGCCGGAAATCCCACTCATCTACAACGCATCGGACAACAACAAGGCGGTCGCCGAGGCGGTGCAGGACATGTGGAAGCGAAACCTCGGCGTCACCATCCGACTCGAGAACCAGGATTGGAAAACCTACCTCGACGTCCAGGACACCAAGAACTTCACGCTGCAACGCGCGGGCTGGATCGCGGACTACGTCGATCCGCATGTCTTTCTCGAGCTCTGGGAAACCAACAGCGGCAACAACGACAGCAACTGGGGTAATGCGGAGTACGACCGCCTGCTCCAGCAGGCCCTCGCCGCCCCCACCCTGGAGGAGCGCTACGCGCTCTACCAAAAGATGGATGCCATCCTGGTCGACGAGCTGCCGGCCATTCCGCTCTTTTACTACACCACCGTCCGGGCCGTGAGCCCAAAGGTGCGGGGATATCATCCCACGCTGCTGGACCACCATCCGCTGAAACACCTGTGGATTGGTGATTGAGTTGGCCCCTGGTGGCTCGAGGTGGCACCCGAGTTCCACCTCGACGGTTTAAGGTAGCACGAGAGCTTCCGCCTGGTGGTCCGTGGTTTGCCGTTTCGCGCAGACCCTCTCGGTCGTCACCCTGCCAAACCTGCGGGCTAAAGCTCTGCAGCTACCTCCAGCCCTGCGGTGGCTCAAGACTCCCGGTCGCGCTAATGAATGACCTCCGCCGGCCTTCAAATCATAAATCATCAATCATAAATCATAAATTCCCATGCGCCTCCTCCCCACGCTGGCCATCCTCGTTTCCGCCTCCCTCACCGTCTCCGCTGCGGATCCCATCGCGGACGCGTCGCGCGAAAAACCCGTTGTCCTTCCCGAGGTCACCGCCACTCATGTCCTCAAGGACTTTCCCATGTTCTCGAAGCGGGAGGTCCGTCCAGCCGAGATCCGCGGTTCCATCACTCCCGCCGATTTCCCGACGCGGCTGCGCAAGAACGGCGTCTTCGAGGGCAAGGCAACGGTCGGCGTGATGGTCGATGCGGACGGTCGCGCGACCGATTTCCTCGCGCTGCGCTACACCCATCGCGAGTTCGCCGACTCCCTCCTGGAGTCCGTGCGCAAAGAGCGCTTCGTCGCGCGCAAGGTGAGGAAACTCGCGGTGCCGGGTCCCTTCATGATCGGCCAGCAGTTCGACCTCGGCGCCCCCGCCAACGCGGGTGACTCCACCCCGGGCACCCTTGCGCTAAGTCCGTCCGAAGCCATGACGCGGAACATGGAGAAAGTCCGCCATCCCGACGGTCCACCGATCGTTTACGGGCCGGTGCCCGAAGCCTCGCTCGACGGCGGCGGGCTCAAAATGCTCTCGCATGTGACGCCGCAACTGCCAGCGGGGTACCCGCTGCAAAAAGGGAAGCCGGTGAAAGTGCTGGTGCAGTTCTTCGTCGATGAGACCGGCCGGGTGCGACTCCCGGACGTCCTGTCCGCCCCCGCGCCCGAGATCATCCCCGGCGTGATCGAAGCGGTCTCGCAGTGGCGCTTCGACCCCCCCAAGGCGAACGGCCAACCCGTCCTGGCCCAGTCGTTGCAAGGCCTGACGCTGGGGGAGTAGGGTCGCGATCGCAGAGGCGGACGGGACGCGCTGCGCTCCCAGGCCCGAGTTCTGACTTGTGGGCGGTCAGTGCAGAGAATTCTGTGGATCACTCCGTGCACTCGGGCGTTTGCCCCCCATCATAAATCATAAATCGTAAATCGAACCTTCGCCGATGCTCCGCTTCATCGCCGCCCGCCTGCTCCAGTCGCTGATCGCGCTGCTGGTGGTGATCTCCGCGACGTTCTTCATGATGCGGGCGGTGCCGGGCGGACCGTTTACCGCGGAGAAAGCGGTCACGCCTGAAGTGCTGCGCAACCTCGAGGCCCACTACGGCCTGAACAAACCGGTCTGGCAGCAGTACCTCGACTACATGGGCAAGCTGCTGCAGGGAGACCTGGGACCGTCGTTCAAATACGCCAACCGCACGGTGAACGAGATCATCGCGGACAAGCTCCCCGTCTCGGCCGAACTCGGGGCGGAAGCGTTGCTGGTTGCCCTGGTGTTGGGCGTGGGTCTCGGCACCGTCGCCGCGATCCGCCGCAATACGTGGATCGATTACGTGGCCTCCACCTTCGGGATGGCCGGGATTTCGGTGCCGACGTTCGTGATCGGTCCCCTGGCGGTGCTCGCTCTCGCCATTCACGCCGGCTGGTTCAACGCCTCCGGCTGGTACGGCCCCGAAGACCGGGTGCTGCCTGCGCTTGTGCTCGGATTCGCGTATGCGGCGCCCATTTCGCGGCTCACGCGCGGAGGCATGCTCGAGGTCCTTCATCAGGACTTCATCCGCACGGCGCGGGCAAAAGGGGCGTCGGAATGGCGGATCGTGGTCCATCACGCGCTGCGCGGCGGGCTGCTGCCGGTCGTCTCGTATCTCGGGCCCGCGATCGCCGGCATTCTCACGGGTTCGTTCGTGATCGAGACGATTTTTCAGATCCCCGGCATCGGCCGCGAATTCGTGAACTCTGCCTTCAACCGCGACTACACGCTGGTGCTGGGCACCGTCATTTTGTACGCCGTCCTGATCATGGCCCTCAACCTCGTCGCCGACGTCGTGCAGGCCTGGATGAACCCGAAGGTGCGGCTGGAGGCGTGACGATGGGAACGAACATCGAACATCGAACGTTGAACATCGAACATCGAACCAGAGACGCGCACCTGCTTTGGTACGTAGTCCCGCCTTCAGGCGGAAGGATTGTTCGTCGCGGCACCATTCCGCCTGAAGGCGGGACTACCTACCAAAGCCTCGAGCCATCAGCTCTGAACTTCGATGTTCAGCGTTCGATGTTCGACCTGAATACCGATTTTGCCACAGAGGTCACAGAGGCCCAATCAGAGCCGAGCCGGAGGCGGGCGCTGCGACTGTCTTGGGCGTTACGCGATGAACAGGTTTGTCCAAGGACCGAGCCTCCGTGTC
>JAEWKR010000118.1 GCA_023457715.1 Verrucomicrobiota bacterium | reverse complement strand
CAAGACAGTCGAACCAGGTGGCTCGGGGCTTTGGTAAGTTGTCCCGCCTTTAGGCGGAAGGTTTGCGCGCCACCGAACCAACATTCCGCCTGAACGCGGGACAACGTACCCAAGCATCGCAGCGCCCGCCTCCGGCTCGGCTCTGATTGGCCCTCTGTGACCTCTGTGGCAAAATCGGTATTCAGGCTCGATGTTCAGCGCTCACCTCATCGAGCCGGCGTTTCCAGCACCAGCCGCAACGCATCGAGCCGCAGCCGCGCCTCCCGGATCGCACCGAGGGTCCGCTCCATCCGTTCCCGCGCCGCGGCGATCTCCACCGCGGTGACGTGATCGTTCACCTGCTGCAGATCGACGAGGCGTCGCAGTGCCGCGCCGAGCTTTTCCCCCGCCGCTTTCGCCGCCGCCGCCTGGCTGCGCTCCGCCAGGCGCGCGGCCTGGGCTCCCGCCGACCCGAGCAGGCGCCGGAGCACGGCGCCATCGAATCCGGGTTGCGCCAGAAATGCATGCAGGTCCCCGTCTTCGACGTACCCGGCGAGGGAGGAAGGATCGCGTTCCGCCGTGAGGTCTTCGCCCCGCAGACCCACGACGACCCGCACCGGGGTCGGCGCCAGGAATTGGTCGACGTGCCACGTCGTATCCGCCACCGCCTCCAGCACGTACACGGCCTCGAGCATGAGATTCGGCCGCGCGGCGCGGGCGGTGCCGAATGCCGTGGTGCCCGCCGGCGAGTCGAGCAGCAGCTCGATCGCATCGCCCACCAGGGGATGATCGGCCGAGACGAAGGCGATGTGCTCCCGGCTGAGCGCATGCTGCCGGTCAAAGGTGGCCAGCAATCCGTCCGCCGGCAGCGAGGGGAACGATTCCACGTAGGCGTGCGCCGGGTCAAAGAACACCTCGTGGCCTTCGTGCTCCCGAATTCGCACGCCGAAATGATCGAGCACCGAAAACAGAAACTCGCGCAACGCCGGATCGTCCTCCGCCGCGCGGACGCGCTCAATCACCTCCGCCGCCGCGGTGGGATCGAACGAGTTCAACTCCAGCAGCCGGTCGCGCCCCGCCCGCATGCGGGCATCGAGTTCCTCTCGAAACCGGGCCGTCTCGCCGACGAGGACCTCCACCGCCGCGTCGCCGGCGCCGCCCCGCGCTCCGATCAAGGCCAGGAGCCGTGGCTTGAACGCCTCCACATATTCGGTGCCCCCATGCAGGGGGCGCTCGAAGGCGGTCAGTCCGCGGGCATACCAGTCGACCACGATGGCCTCGGCCGTGCCTGCGACATACGGGACGTGGATCCGGATCGTTTCGGACTGCCCGATCCGATCGAGTCGGCCGATCCGCTGCTCGACCAGACCGGGATTCAACGGCAGGTCGAACAGCACCAGGTGGTGGGCGAACTGGAAATTCCGGCCTTCGCTGCCGATCTCCGAACAGATCAGGAGCTGCGCTCCGTCAGGATCCGCAAACCACGCCGCGTGGCGATCGCGGACCACGAGCGGAAGCCCTTCGTGGAAGAGCGCGGACTTTGCCTTCATTCTCTCCTGGAGTGCCGTTTCCAAGGCAATCGCCTTCCGTTGGGTGCGACAGATCAACAGCACTTTCGTCGCTTTTGGCCCGGCAGGAGGAATCGCGGAATGCCCGCGGGACCCGGGGGACTCCGCTCCCCCGCTGTGTTCCCGGAGGAAGTTCACCAGCCAGTCGAGTTTCGGATCGTCCCGGAAGTTATACCGCAAGCCGGCCTCTTCTCCTGTTTCCTCCGCGAGGAGTTCCCTGGCGATTCGGCTCGCGAGCGCGGGGTGCTCCGGCGTCTCCAGCCGCGCGGGCATGAATCGGCGCCGCGGAAACCCAGCCATGCTCGCCCGCGTGTTGCGAAACATCACTCGTCCGATGCCGTGCTGGTCCAGCAACGTCCGAAGCAGGGACTCGCAGGCACCGGCGCGGCCGGCGGCCAAGGCTGTCAGGTGCTCCTCCAGTCTTTGCGGCGTCCGGTTGAAGAGTCGCTGCAACGCCGCCCGATCGCGCGCGTTCAGCGGCCGCCCGTCGACGATCTTGCCGGCGACGCTGGCAACCGTCGCGAATTTCTCCGCCTGCGCGACAAAGCTTTCGAAATCCTGGTACCGTTCCCGATCCAGCAGTCGCAGCCGGGCAAAATGACCCGCCTGCCCAAGTTGGGTGGGCGTCGCGGTGAGCAGGAGAAGTCCCGGAGCCCGCTCCGCCAGCGCTTCCACCAGCTGGTACTCCGGGCTGGGCCGCCCGGGCTCCCAGCTGAGATGATGTGCCTCGTCGACGATCACGAGATCCCACCCGGCGGCGATCGCTTCCCGCCCGCGTTCCTCGCTGCCGGAAAGGAACTCCAGGTTCGCGAGTACCAGTTGCGCCGCGAGGAATGGGTTTTTGCCCGGCTCGGAGGCCTCCACCGCCACACAGCGGGCCTCATCATAGATGCTGAACCAGAGGTTGAAGCGTCGCAGCAGTTCGACAAACCACTGGTGCGTCAGCGACTCCGGCACGAGGATGAGTGCCCGCCGGATTTGCCCGATGGCGAGCAGGCGCTGCAGGATCAGGCACGCTTCAATCGTCTTCCCCAGTCCGACCTCGTCGGCCAGCAGGACTCTCGGCACGAGCCGGGACGACACCTGGTCGAGGATGAAATACTGGTGCGGTATCAGCTCGACGCGTCCGCCAAGGTAGCCGCGCACCGGGGACCGCCTCAGGCGCGCCTGCATCAGCCGTGCTCGATACCGCAGGTCGAAGACTTCGCTGGGGTCCGTCTGGGCGGCGAGCAGGCGTTCCTCCGGCGATGCCACGCTGGTCGCATCCGAAATCAGACTCTCCGGCAGCCGTCGACCTCCGCCCACGTAGACCAGCAGGCCCTCCTGCTCCTCGACGGCCTCGATCGCCAGAGCCGATCCGTCCTGCGCCGTCACCGTCTCCCCCGGCCGGAACTGCACTCGCTTGAGGACCGCAGTGCCCAACGCATACAGGCGTTTTTCGCCGCTTCCGGGGAACTCCACCGCGATGCGCTTCCCTGCCGCGTCGATGCACGCAACGCGGCCCAGTCCCAGTTCGGGCTCGGATTCGCTGACGCAACGCTGGCCGGCAAGAGTGGGCGACATGGGAGGAAACACCAGGAAGGACCTGATCCGGCCCAACGAAGGCGCGAAGGAGCGAAGAGTCGAGCCCCCGCCGCTCCACGACGTGCCACAACCCTCCCGGAAGGATACCGGCGAAAGCCGGCGCTACGGACAAACCTCAGCGCCTCACCGCTGGCGCCGCTCCCGCCGTCCCCTCTCCGCCCGCAACGCCGGCTTCAGCCGGTACCCTTGCAACTCGAAACCCTCCCCCGCCCTCCGGACGTAGCGAGGAGCGCCAGCGAGTCGATGCCCCGACCGCCGATTTCGACCACAGGAGAACCCACGGTACCTGTCCCCCTAGCGCCCCCTATCGGCATGCGGCGAGCTTCCGCTTCGAGTGAACCGGGGAGCCGGAGGCGTGATCCCCCCTCACTCCCTCCCCCCTCACTCCCTCATTCCCTCATTCCCTCACTCCCTCACCCCCTCACTCCCTTTCCGCCCCCCCGGCATTCCCCGATGCCACGGCCGGGAGCGAACCCGGAAGTCCAACCGTTGCGACGCCCGTCTTCGTTCACAGGGTACGCCTTGCTCACATGGATATGTCGTCGCAACTGCACCGTCTCCGTCGTTTCGAGCTCTTCATGCGGAGTCCTTCGGACTACGCCATCTTCTTCACCGACGTGGATGGCGCCATCCTCCAGTGGAGCGCCGGAGCGGAAATGCTGCTCGGCTATACCGAGACGGAAGCGCTCCAGCTGAACGGCCGGGCGATCTTCACCGCCGAGGACCGGGGACGCGGCGCCCCTGAATTGGAGATGGAAACGGCGGCGCGGGAGGGACAGGCCAACGACGAGCGCTGGCATCTGCGCAAGGACGGCAGCATCTTCTTCGCCGTCGGCCGGATGATCGCGCTGCGCGAAGAGAACGGGACGCTCGCCGGGTTTGCCAAAATCATCCGGGACGCGACGCCCCACCGCACCCTCCAGGAAGCGCTCAGAGTGAGCAACGAGCAGTTTCGCGCGACGTTTTCGCAGGCGCCCATCGGCATGGTGATGACGGATCTGCTTGGACGTATCCAGCAGGTGAATGCCGCCTACTGCCGTCTGACCGGTTTCGCCGACCGCGAACTGGAAGGTCGGCAGCTGCTCTCGCTCACCGCGCCCGAGGACCGCGCCGCCGCCCAGCGGGCCGCGGACGAGATGATGGCCGGGATCCGCACCCACGCCTCCATGGAAAAGCGGATGCTGCGCAAGGAGGGCGACGCGATCTGGGTGCAGAACAGCGCGGCTGTGCTCCGCGACGCGGAGTCCCGACCGTTGTGTCTGATCGACCTCGTGCAGGATATATCGGTCCTCAAGATCTCCGAACTGGAACTTGGGCGGCTCGTCGATTTGAGGACGGCCGCATTGCAGGAGAAGACCAGGCAGATGGAGGCGTTCTGCTACACGGTGGCCCATGACCTGCGGGCACCCCTGCGTGCCATTGGTGGCTACGCCGAGATCCTGCGTCAGGAGTTCGGCGCCACGCTCGGTTCCGAAGGCCTCGCGTTTGTCGGCCGGATTGATGCGTCCTCCGAGCGTCTGGACCGCCTCATCAGCGATCTCCTCGGCTATACCCGCATTCAGCAGGTGCCGCTCGCGGCCGTCGAGGTGGACCTTACGGCGCTGGTTCGCAACGTCGTCGAACAGGCCAGGGAGGAGCCGTCGGCGCGGGAGGCGCGCATCACGATCGATGCCCCGCTGGGCACGGTGCGCGCCGACCCGGTTACGCTCGAACACGTATTCCTCAACCTGATTTCCAATGCGCTGAAGTTTCGGCGCGACGGCGTCGCCGCCGAAATCAGGATCCACTCGAGCCGCCAGCCGGCAGCCCTGCGGGTTTGGGTCGAGGACAACGGGATTGGCGTCGATCCGCGGTTCGCCGAACGGATTTTCGGCTTGTTCGAGCGGTTGCGGCCGGATCCGCGCTCTCCCGGCACTGGCGTCGGCCTGGCCATTGTCTCCACCGCGATCGAGCGGCTGGGCGGCCGCCGCGGTGTCGAACCCAACCACCCCGCCGGCAGCCGCTTCTGGATCGAGCTGCCCGTCTAGAGGAGGGGTCTCGTTTCTAGTCTCGAGTTTCTGGTTTCGGCCAAGGGTCTTCCGTTTCTCGCAAACGAGGCAGCGATATCGGAAACGAGAACCAGAACCAGCAACCAGAAACGAAAAACTAGAAACCAGAAACCAGAAACCAGAAACTACCTCGCCACCGCTTGGAGCTTCGCGCGCACGAACTGGATATGGCTGCGCAGTTCGTAGAAATGGAACCCGAAGGACGCGGGCACCTTCAACCGGTTGGCCAGCCGCTCCACCTCATCGAGCTGCTGCATCAGCTCCCGCGCGCGTTCCGGCGAGGGTTGCTGGTCCGCGTCCCGTTCCAACTGCAACAGCGGACGATAGCAGCGGTAGATCCGCAGATGGATGCGCAACCGGTAGACGATCGGCAGGAACCGGAGCGCCGGTATCATCACCAGCAGGACAGGCAGGACGGCCACGAGGATCGGGTTGACCAGGCTTGCGACCCAGAACGACGGAATCACGCGGTTCAAAAAGGTCTTCCCCGATTTGTAGTACCGCGCGGCATGCTCGCTCAGGGTGTACTCCTGCGTCAGCGGGGCTGGGAATTCGCGGGGACGTTGCAGGAGTCCGCTGCGCCCATGAACCTCTTGGGCGATTTCCAGCAGCGCATCGGAAACCGCCGAGTTGAAGTTGCGGCGGGCCACGAGTTCCACGCTGGGTGCGATGAGCGTCACGTCCTCCGCTGGCAGATTTTTCCCCAGGTCAATCGAGCCGCGCGGTAGCCGGAGCCGGTTCAGATACGGAAAACGTCGCACGTAGGCATCCGCCTGCGGCCAGTCGTACAACCGGACGTTCGGCGCGCGCATCAGCGTGCGGAGGGTCTGGACGGAGGCGGTGTCCCCCATCAGGAACACCGCGTCCGCCCTCCCTTCGAGGAGGTCCGAGGCGGCGGTCGAAGAGTCGGTTTCGAGCAACGTTGCGGTCTGTCGGCTGACCCCGTTGCTCTGCAGCAGCGCGGTGGCCAGTGCGTGGGTGCCGCTGCCGGGTTTCCCGATTGCGATGCGCCTGCCCGCGAGTTCCGCCAGGAGCGCAATCTTCGTTTCGCCCCGATAGTACAGCCAAAGAGGATGATGGGCGATGCTTCCGAGTGAGACCAGGTTGGCCGGCGTCGTGCCGCCGGTCAGCCCGCCCTGGACGAAGCCAAGGTCCACGCCTTCCTTTGCGTCGCGCAGGCGCTGGAGATTTTCGAGCGATCCGCCCGAGGGCAGCATCCGCAACCGGAGCCCCCGCCCTTCGAGCGCTTTCTGATACGCGAGGGCGTGACGCTCGAAGGAACTGCCCGGCGGGCCGCTGGTGATCGTGATCTCCCGTGGTGGAGCCGAACGCACGACCCAGACGACGGCCGCGAGGCCGGCGCCCACGAGCAACAGCGCCGCGATGGAAGCGGAGACCAGGGACAACCCGAAGGTGTCCATCAGCGCAAGAACCATCCGGGGACGGGTGTGCGGGCGGGGAGCGGTCATGGGGACGCCGAGCATGAACAGCGCACCTCGAACGTCGAACATGGATTCCGAAGTAGCCACAGAGAGCACAGAGCTCCGACAAGGAGGACACGGAGGCTCGGTCCTTGGACAAACCTGTTCATCGCGTGACGCCCAAGACAGTCGAACCAGGTGGCTCGGGGCTTTGGTAAGTTGTCCCGCCTTTAGGCGGAAGGTTTGCGCGCCACCGAACCAACATTCCGCCTGAACGCGGGACAACGTACC
>JAEWKR010000117.1 GCA_023457715.1 Verrucomicrobiota bacterium | reverse complement strand
CCCGCGGTCCATGACCGAACCGGCGGCTTGGCTGGACCGCGGGCGGCCCGCCCGCAATGTCCGCCGGCTTGCGCAACCGGGCTTCTCCGCACTTCGTAACCCCATGCAGCGCTGGAAAGTAATCGGTTTCGATGCCGACGACACCCTGTGGCACAATGAGGTCATTTTCGAGAACGTGCACCTCCGGTATCGCGAGCTGTTGTCGCGGTACCACGACGCGCCGACGGTCGAGCGCACTTTGTTCGCCACGGAAGTGAGGAATCTCGAGCTGTATGGCTATGGCATCAAAGGCTTCATGCTTTCGGCCATCGAAACCGCGATCGAACTGACCAAGGGCGAAATCAAGGCGGAGGAGATCCGCCGGCTGATCGCGATGGGGCAGGAGATGATTCGACATCCCGTCGACGTGCTCGAAGGGGTGCGTGAGACCCTCGACGCCGTGGGGCCCCGCCATCGGCTCCTATTGATCACCAAAGGCGACCTGAGAGATCAGGAGCGAAAACTGGCGAAATCCGGCCTGGCGCATCACTTCTGCGGGGTGGAGATTTTGTCCGAGAAGAACGAGACGAGCTATGCGACGGTGCTGCGGCGGCACCAGGTCGAAGCGGCGGATTTCCTCATGGTCGGGAACTCGGTCAAATCAGATATTCTCCCGGTGCTGGCGCTCGGTGGGGCGGCGGCGCACATCCCTTATCACCTCACCTGGGCGGGCGAGCGCACCGAGAAGCTGCCCGATGCGCCGGGACGGTTCTTCGAACTGAAGGAGATCACTGAGCTGGTCCCGTTGTCCGGGTTGGTCGCGTGACGCCAATGAATCTTTCTCTTTCTCTTAATCTTTCTCTTTCTCCCCGTTTGGGAACGAGGCCCGAATTGCGACGCCGAACATCAAGCTGAGAAAGCGAATGATTGAGAGAAAGACCGAAGGGCTTCGGACGCATGGGAGCGTCCTCACACTTGCTCGGGCTTAATAACTGATTCGTCTACCCCATCATGTGCGGACGTTATGTCTTGAAACGCGAGGACCTCGAGGCGCTTGTGAAGCAATTCGGGCTCACGAGCCTGGAAGAGTTTCACAGCCGCTACAACATCGCGCCGACGTCGATCGTGCCGTTGATCCGGATACGGGGAGAGACCATCCCCGGCGGCGCGGAGGCCACCGCAGGCTCGCAGGCCCCGAACCCGGCCGCGACGACGAGTTTGGAACTCGCGCCGGTTCGCTGGGGATTGATCCCGGCGTGGACCAAGCCGGACGCGCCGCCGCGGCCGCTGGTGAACCTGCGGGCAGAGACGCTGGTTTCGCGCTTTCGCGGCGCGTTGCGGCACCGGCGATGCGTCCTGCCGGCGTCGGGCTTCTACGAATGGGAGAAGCTAGGTACGAGAAAGCAGCCGTGGCTCTTCACGGCGCGCGCTGGCGGGCCAGTCGGGTTGGCCGGCGTCTGGGACACCTGGCAGGGCGACGGGAGCCTGCGGCTCGAAACCTGCGCCATCCTGACCACCACGCCGAACGGCGTGCTCAGCCCCATCCACGACCGGATGCCCGTGATGCTGACGCCGGAGCAGTGTCGCACGTGGCTGGATCCGGAGCGAAGGGAACCCGAGCTCAAGGCTCTCCTCGCGTCGGCGCCGGACGAAGCGATCGCCGCGACGCGAGTCGGACCGGCGGTGAGCAGCGTGCGCAATGACGGTCCGGAATGCATCGCCGCGGCTGCGCCCGATTCGGGTGGCGCGGAGCCGCAGTTGTCGCTCGGGTTTTGAGTGCGGGACATGCCTCCGGTCGCTCGCGAATTACGGGCATCGGCGGCAAACCGCGAACCTTCCGCCTAAAGGCGGGACAACGTACTCAGGCGGCAAACCACAAACCGGCGGGACAACGTACTCGATGGGCTGGGGTATGTTGTCCCGCCTTCAGGCGGAAGCCTGGTGCCTTCTGGTCACGCTCGCTTGCCCGCCTGGCGTGGCTACGGGCTCGCTCACGGCTCCCGAATCACCAGCGTCTGGTTCACCTCGGTTGGGCGAACTTCCTGGGTTTCGCCGGACGGCCACCGGACGACAATTTTTCGGATCCGCGCGTCCTCGCCCAAGCCAAAGGTCAGGGTCGTCTCCGACTGGGCCATGAAGCTGTGGGTGGGCATGGCCGTCTGGCGCAGCACGGCGCGCGGGGTGTGAAGCTCCACTTGGGCGCCGGGGGCGTCCGGAGCGCTGCGAGTCGCGGCCAGCCGGATCCGCAGCCAGGGGAAACCGGCGCGCTGATCATTGCGCCAGAGCACGGGTTGCCGGTCGTGCTGGGCCAGCGCGACGTCCAGATCGCCATCGCCGTCGAAGTCGGCAACGGCAGCCCCGCGCGCCACCAGTCCGCCGGTCGGGACGGGGAGCGAGGCTTCCGCGGTCTGCCGCCAGGCCGCGCCGTCGAACCAGAGCACGCGGGGCTGGGCGCTGAAATCGGCGCCCGCTTCGAAGCGGTTGACGTCGGGTTCGAACAGGGACTCGGCGGACAGGTACTCCATGCGGCCGTCGAGGTCGTAATCGAAAGGCAGCACCGCGTACTTGGCCGCCAGCCGCAGCGCCCCCTCCACCGGCGGCTCGGCGGCGGCATTTTCCGCCGCGGCCAGAAAGACCTGGGCGCGGGGGTCGGCGGCACCGATGCCGAGCGGGATGAAGCCGGTTGAAACGACGGTCGCCGCTCCCTCGTGACGGTCCTGCCGGCCGGTCTCGCGTTTGCGGAAGGAACCGTCGCCGCGATTCAGGAACAGGGCACTCGGTGCGGTGTGGTACGAAAAGATGAGGTCGAGCTTACCGTCGCCGTTGTGATCCAGCGGAACAATCGCGAGCGGGTGGGCCACGGGCAGCCCGGTCTCGGCGTCCACGTCCCGCAGGCCCGCGGCATTCGCCCAGGGGGCGAACCGGCCGTCACCGAGATTGCGATACACGGACGGAAACGCGCTGACGAACCCGGTCGGCGTGCCATAGGAGCGGCCCACGCGGGCGACGGTGAACGCGAGCTCGAGCGGTACTTCCGGCGACCAGCGCGCGTAGTTGGCGACGATCAGGTCCAGCCGGCCGTCGTCGTCGATGTCGAGCCAGGCGGCGCCGGTGCTCCAGGTGCCGGATTCCACCTCGAGCCCGCTGCCGTCCGTCACATCCTCGAACCGGCCGTCGCCGCGGTTGCGGAAGAGATGGTTGCCGCCCACGCAGGTGACCAGCAGATCGACGTGGCCGTCCGCATCGAAATCCCCGGCCGCGCCGGCGACGCCGTGGAGGTCGACGTTCAGCCCGGCCCGCGCGGTTTGGTCGCTGAAGCGCATTCCGCCCTCGTTCCGGAAAAGCGCGATGCGGCTGTGGCCCGGCTCCTTGGCGAGCTGTTCCTGCCAGGGCCAGGCCCCGCCGCTGATGAAGCAGAGGTCCGGCCGGCCGTCGCCATTGTAATCCAGCACGAGGACGGCGCCGGTGAGGGTGGACGGACTGGACAGGTCGGAGGGCAGGCCGCGGAGCAGCAGATTGGATTCCGCCGTCACGTCAGCGAACCGTGCAGTCGGGGCGGGGCGCTGGGAGGTGGCGGGGAAGAGGTACGCGAAGGCGACGGCGAGGACAATCGTGGCGACCACCAGCGGGACCAGCACCGGCAGGAGCGGTGGAAATGACGGCGGGTGCGCCGCGGGCGGTCGCGACGAAGGCGCGGACGTGGGGGAATGGGTGACAGTCTCGTTCACGGCCTCCGCGAAAGCGGCATCGACAGCTAATGCGTCCGCATCCTACATGCTAGGCAACTTCCTTTTATGCCCCAAGGCGGCCGCCCGATGCTTCTTTCGCTCTTTCGTGGCGTGTCGCTGCTCGCCTGCTGGACTCTCGTCGGCCTCGCCTTCGCCAGCCAGTTCTACCTCTCGAGCGCGCAGATGGGGCGCACGGTCACGTGGGGCCAGGCCGTCACGTACTCCCTCGGCGACTGGTACGTCTGGGCCGTGCTGTCGGTCCCGGTGCTCTGGCTCGCGCGGCGGCACCCGCCCGATGCGCACCACCCCTGGCGGCTGGCGTTGCTTCATCTCGGCGCCGGTCTGTTGACGTCGCTGGTGTACGTCGTCCTGCGTTCGTTGGTCGGCCTGGTGCATCATTCGCTGGCGGGGGAGGACGTCACCTTCGTGGAGGTTTTCCGGCCCTTGCTGGTCAAAACCTTCCCGTTCAACCTCCTGATCTACGGCGTGATCATCTCGGTCAGCCACGCCATCGACTACTACCGCAAGTACCACGAGCGGACGGTGCATACCCTCGAACTGGAGAAGCATCTGGCGGAGGCGCGGTTGCAGGCCCTGCTGCGGCAGCTGAAGCCGCATTTTCTTTTCAACACCCTCAACGGCATCGCCACCCTGATGCATCGCGATGTGGACGCCGCGGACCGCATGCTGATCCGCTTGAGCGAACTGCTGCGGATCACCATGAACCGCTCCGGCCAGCCGCTCAGCACGGTGCGGGACGAAATCGCGTTCATTCAAAAGTACCTCGAGATTGAAAACATCCGCTTCAGCGACCGGCTGACCTTCAAGATCCAGGTGGATCCCGCGGTCCTGGAGGCGAAGATCCCCAGCCTCGTCATCCAGCCGCTGGTGGAAAACGCGATCCGGCACGGCATCGAACCGCACCCGCGGCCGGGTCATATCGAGGTGTCGGTCCTGCCTGGCACGGAAGGCGTGCAGCTGGAGGTGCGCGACAATGGCGGGGGAATGCCGGCCGGCGGCTTCACCCGGGAAGGCATCGGGATCAGCAATACGCGCGAGCGGTTGCGGGAGCTGTATGGCGACCGGCACGGGTTTGTGCTGGCCAATCATCCCGACGGCGGGCTACTGGTGCGTCTCACCCTTCCCTTAGCTGCTGCGACGCCATGAACCCCCTGCGCGCCCTGATCGTTGACGACGAACCGCTCGCCCGCGAACGCCTGAGGAGCCTGCTCAAAGGCGAGCCGGTGGAGATTGTGCGCGAATGCGCCAATGGGAACGAGGCGCTCGCCGCGTTGAAGGAAGAGGCGCCGGACCTTGTCTTCCTGGATATCCAGATGCCGGGCTGCGACGGGCTCGATGTCGTCACCAAGATGCCGGCGGCCCAGCGGCCCTCGATCGTCTTTGTCACGGCTTTCGAAAAATACGCCCTCGACGCCTTCAACGTGCAGGCGGTGGATTATTTGCTGAAACCCTTTGACCGCGACCGGCTGAGGCAGGCGCTGCAGCGGGTCCAGGAGCAGCGAAAGGCCATGCGGAGCGGCCAGCTGGAGCAGCGGCTCGAGTCCCTGCTGGCGGCCGCCGATGGCGCGGGCGCGAAGAAATCGGAACGTCTGGCGGTGAAGGCCGACGGGAAGGTCGTGTTTCTCAAGCCGGAGGAGATCCAGTGGGTTGAGGCGGCGGACAATTATGTCATGATCCACCTGGGTGCCGGGCAGCTGATGTTGCGTGAGACCATGTCGACGCTGGAAGGTCGGCTCGGCACCGAGCAGTTCGCCCGGATCAACCGCTCGGCGATCGTCAATCTCGACCACATCAAGGAGCTGCAGCCGACCTTTCACGGCGACTACGTGGTGATTTTGCGCGACGGCACGAAGCTGCCGCTCAGCCGGAGCCTCCGCGGCCAGCTGGAGAAGCTCACGGGCGGTAATCGGCTGGGGTAGGAAGAAAGGGACCGCAAGGACCCAAGGGACCCAAGCCAGGGCACCAAGGGCCGCAAAAATGCGCAGAATGCGCAAGAAGTGGGGCAAGCACGGCCTGAATTTTGCGACTTCTGCGCTTTTTTGCGGCGAGCGGTAATCCGCTGGGCTAGGGGAAAAGGACCCAAGGAAAGAAAGGGACCGCAAGGACCCAAGGGACCCAAGGGACCTAAGCCAGGGCACGGAGGGCCGCAAGAATGCGCAGAATGCGCACGAAGGGGCGCAAGCAGGGCCTCAATTTTTGCGACTTCTGCGCTTTTTTGCGGCTACCTGGTTTGAAGCTTACCGCCTGCGCCCATTCGGTCCCTTTCTTTCCTGTGCCGCAGTTCGCCCCGGGGCGGCGGCTATTCGCCCCTGAGAGCTTCCCTGCGCGGAGGTCGCGGCCATTTTCCGAGGACCTCATCTTGGTCGTTCCCACCGGGCGCGGCCGCAACCCATACCCTGATGAAAATCGTTCGGATCCTGGCAGCGTTTGCTGCTGCCTGCATTGCCCTCGCCACCTCGGCCCGCGCCGACAACCCGGTCATCTACTGGAATGAGCAGATGATCGACGCCACGCGGCTGAGCCGCAATCCGCCGCCGATCGCGGCGCTGCACATGGCGACCTTCCACGCCGCGATCTTCGATACGGTGAACGGGATCACGCGGACGCATCGGGGTTGGTTGGTGAACGAGCCGGCTCCGGCGGGCATCGATCTGAACGCCGCGATCGCCGGCGCGGCCAACAAGGTGCTGATGACCCTGTGGTCGAGTTCGACCAATCCGCGCAACCTGCAGGTCGCCTTTGAGCGAGCCCTCGCTGCGGTCCCGGAAGGACCGGGCAAAGCCGGCGGCATCGCGTGGGGCGAAAAGGTGGCGACCCAGATCCTCGCGGATCGCGTGACCAGCGGCTACGACAAGCCGGTGCCGAAGGACTGGTCGAGCAAGGACCAGGGGTACTGGCGGGAAACTCCGCCCGGTTTCCGCCCCCCCGTGCTGCCGCACGTCGCGAACGTGCGTCCCTTTGTGCTCACGTCCCCGTCGCAGTTTCGCTGCGCGCCTCCGCCGGACGTGAATTCCAAGGAGTATGCCGAGGAAATTGCGTTCGTGGCCCGGGTCGGCGCGCGCGATGGCGCCGAGCGCACGGAGTACGAGACCTTGAGCGCGCCTTTCTGGTCGGACGACCTTGGGACGGCCACGCCGCCCGGCCACTGGAATGTGATCGCGCAGGATCTGGCCCGCCGGCGCAACCTGTCAGTTCCCGACGCGGCGCGGCTGTTTGCCCTGTTGAACTTTGCCAACGCGGACGCCGGCATCGCGTGCTGGGACACCAAGTTTTTCTATCGCACCTGGCGGCCGGAGACCGCGGTGCGGGAGGTGGATCCCGCGGTCAATCCGCACGCGAAGCCGGTGCCGGACTTCATCCCGCTGATGGTTTCGCCCGCGTTTCCTTCCTATGTCTCGGGCCACAGCACCTTCTCATCCGCGGCGAGCCGCGTGCTGGAACGATTCTTTGGCACCGACGAGATCGAGTTCACCACGAAATCCGACGGGTTGCCCGGAGCGGTGCGGGTCTTCAAGCGGTTGTCCGATTGCCGCAATGAGATCGGCATGAGCCGGGTTTGGGGTGGGATTCACTTCCAGATCGACAATCTTGCGGGCCAGACCCTCGGCCTTGCCATCGGCGATTACGTCTCCGCCACGGCGCTGCGGCCGCTGTAACCGTCGCCGATCCTTTGAACCACAGAGGCACAGAGCGGCTACGCCGCAACCACATCAAACCCATTGAACCACAGATGAACTCAGATGGACACGGATCCAGCCCGGTCTTTCTCCAAATCTGAGTCCATCTGGGTCCATCTGTGGTTGAGAGGATTGGGAGGAGCCCCAAAACAAATCGCCCTGTGTTCTCTGTGCCTCCGTGGTTCCTTTTGACTCGTGAAGAACCCAGCGCGGGTTCCCACGTTCATCGCACTCCTCACGCTTCGGCGAGCCCGTAGCTCCCACACCCCCCTTCCCACACCATGCTTCGTTTGCTTTTCACCTGTCCGCCGGCACGCGCAAGCGCGGCCCTCCTGTGCCTGCTGGGCTCGGCCTTCGCCGCTGATGCCTCCTACACCGCAGCGCCGCTGAACCCGCGGACTCCGCGAGCCGCCGGCGCCAGGGCTTTCACGGCGCTCAGTCCCGAGCAGTCCGGCCTGACCGTGCCGAACGTTTTCAACGATCCGCGCATGTGGGGCGCGCGCTTTCGCGAGCTGACGCTCGGCGCGGTGGAAACCGGGATCGCCGTGGCGGACTTCGACCGGGACGGGAAACCGGACATCTTCGCGGTCTCGAAGAACGGTCCCTGCGCGCTGTATCGGCAGACGGGCGACCTGACTTTCACCGATGTCGCGGCGGAAGCCGGCGTGCAGGCGCACGAGGAAGGTTCCAGCAAGACTGGCGTGTCGGTGCTCGACGTGAATCAGGATGGCGCGCCGGACCTTTACCTCTGCCGCTATGACGCGCCCAACCTTTTGTTCGTCAACGACGGCCACGGCCGTTTCACGGAGCGCTCGAAGGAGTTTGGCCTGGATGTCCGGGACGCGTCCGTGCACGCGGTCTTTGCGGATTACGACCGCGACGGGGCCGTCGACTGCTACCTCGTCACGAACATCCTCGATTTTTCGAAGAGCCCCCAGGGCCGGCGCGACGTGCTGCTGCATAACGACGGCGGCGGCAAGTTCACCGACGTCACCGCGAAGTCCGGGGTGTGGGGATTGACGCAGGGGCACACCGCCATCTGGTGCGACTTCAACCATGACGGGTGGCCCGATCTTTACGTGGCGAACGACTTCGAGACGCCCGACCGCATGTACCTGAACAAGGGCGACGGCACCTTCGTCGACGTGGTCGACGAGCGGCTGCCGCACGTGACCTACTTTTCGATGGGCGCCGACTCGGGCGACCTGAACAACGACGGGCTCGTGGACTTCATGGTGATGGACATGCGCGACCGCACGCACCGCGAGTACATGGCGGGCATGGAGGAGCTCGGACGCGGCCTGTGGGAGATGGAGCGGGTGACCGAACTCATCCCGCAGTACATGTGGAACGCGGTCTACCTGAACACCGGCACCGACCGTTATGCGGAAGTGGCGCACCTGACCGGCATGGACGCGACGGGGTGGACCTGGGCCTCGCGCCTCGGCGACCTGGACAACGACGGGCATCTCGACGTGTTCGTCACCTGCGGCATGATCCGCAACTTCATCGACGCCGACCTCGTCGACAAACAGAACGTCGCACCCACGCTCACGGCGCGGGCGCTGGTCTGGAAGAATGCGCCGCCCCGCGAGGAGACGACCCTCGCGTTTCGCAACGGCGGCGACCTCAGCTTCAGCGACGTTTCGGCGGAGTGGGGCCTGGACCAGCGCGGGGTCAGTTTCGGTTGCGTGCAGGTCGATCTCGACCAGGACGGCGACCTGGACCTCGTGTACGCCAATTACGAGCGACCGCCGACGGTGGTGCGCAACAACACCCATGAAGGCAACCGGCTCGTGGTGAAGCTGGCCGGACGCGCGTCCAACCGCGACGGCATCGGGGCCGAGATCCGGCTCGAGGCGGGCGGACTGAGTCAGCTGCGCCAGGTGTTTACCGAGCGTGGAATCGTCGCGAGCGAAATGCCGGTGGCTCACTTCGGACTTGGCGCCGCGACGACGGTGGACCGCATCACGATCCGCTGGCCTCGCGGCGCAACGCAGGTGCTCACGGGCGTGGCGGCGAATCAGCTGATCACGATCCCGGAACCCGCGGCGGCGGACATCAAGCCTGCGCCGGCGGTCTTTGCGCAGCCCCCGGCGGACCACGCGGTGTTTGCGGAGGCCGCGCAAGCGCGGGGTCTCAAGCACACCCTGGCGCTGCGCCCGGTGGATGAGTTCTCGCGTCAGCGGCTGCTGCCGCGACGGCTGAACGGGATGGCGGTTGCGCTGGCCGTGGCCGATGTGAATGCGGACGGCCACGACGACGTCTTCGTCGGCGGCGGGGCCGGTTCGGCCGCGCAGCTGTTCCTGGGGGCAGCCAACGGCCAGTTTGCGCCCGCACCCGAGCAACCCTGGGGCGGGGCGAAGGAAATCGATATCACGGAGGCCGTCTTTTTCGATGCGAACGCGGACGGGCATCCCGACCTGCTGCTGGCATCCGGGGGCGTGGCGCACCCACAGGGGGATGAGCGCCTCGGGGACCTGCTGTTCGTCAACCAGGGCGACGGCCGGTTTGTGGCCGCACGGCAGGACCTCCTGCCCGCGGACAAGGAAAGCAACGATACGCTCGCCGCGGCGGACTTTGACGGTGACGGCGCGATCGATCTCTTCATCGGCGGGCGCGTCGTGCCTGGAAAGTACCCGGCGACGCCGCGCAGCTGCCTTTATTCCCGGCGCGACGGCAAGCTTGCGGACGTGACCGATGAGGTCGCGCCGGGCCTGCGTGACGTCGGCATGGTCACCGCGGCGCTCTGGACCGATCTCGACGCCGATCGGCGGATCGATCTGGTCGTCGCCACGGAGTGGGGGCCGATCGTGTGGTTCAAAAACACCGGCGGACGGCTGGAACGAGCGCCTGAATCCGCGGGCTTCGAGCCGCTGCGCGGGTGGTGGTCAGCGCTGGCGGCGGCGGATGTGAACGGCGATGGCCGGACCGACCTGGTTGCGGGGAATGTCGGATTGAACACCAAGTACCGCGCCACGGCCGAGGAGCCGACCCTCTTGTTCGTGGGCGACCTCGACGACCGCGGCCGCGAGCAGATCATCGAGGCGCAGTACGAAGGAGGGAATCTCTATCCCCTGCGCGGACGTAGCAAATTGAGCTATGCCTACCCCTGGCTGCCGAAGCGGTTCCCGACCTACCGCGCGTTCGCCGAAGCGACGGTCAAGGATCTGTTCGGCGAGCGGTTGGCGGCGGCCCGTCAGTATAGCGCCAACGAGCTCCGCAGCGGCGTCTTTGTGCAAGGGGCCGAAGGAAGGTTCACGTTTCAACCGCTGCCGCGGATGGCCCAGATCGCGCCGATCAACGCGCTGGTGGCCTGCGACCTCGATGGCGATGCCGTCCTCGATATTTTCTGCGGCGGCAACAACTTTGGCCCCGAGCCGAACACCGGGCGGTTCGATGGCGGAGTCGGACTGCTGCTCAAAGGCGACGGGAAGGGCGGCTTCCGTGCGC
Source organism: Verrucomicrobiota bacterium (assembly GCA_023457715.1). Classification (GTDB taxonomy): domain Bacteria; phylum Verrucomicrobiota; class Verrucomicrobiia; order Opitutales; family Opitutaceae; genus ER46. The sequence goes on along the minus strand of JAEWKR010000117.1, from coordinate 3,988 downwards.
TCAACGCGCGCGATTCCGGGCTGTTGATCCCGGGGGACACCCGTGCCGCGGCGTGCGTGAAACTGGCGAACCAGGCGCGACCGGCGCTGGTCGTCGCGCGCTGCGACGGACCGCTGCTGCTGTTCGTACCGAAGGAGTGAGGCCGTTGGGATGATCCAGGGCGGGCGAGCCGCCCGCGGTCCACCGAGCCGTTCGGGTGGACCGCGGGCTGCCCGCTCACTCTGGCAGCCCAAACCCCGCTTTGACTGGCTGCAGCTCCGCGCTTTATTGGCGGACGATGATTGCCACGGAGGATGCCGTTGAGGTCGAAGCTGAGCGCTTGTTGCGGTCGATGATGCACGTCGACTGCGATCCGCGCGGCCGCCAGTGGAACCTGGATTCGTGCCGCGAAATCGCGCCGTTGACCTTGGAAATCAACCGGTTGAAGGCGGAGAAAGGCGCGGTGATCCTCGCCCACTCTTATGTGGAGCCGGAAATCATCTACGGGGTCGCGGATTTCCGCGGCGATTCGTACTTCCTCAGCCTGAAGGCGAAGGAAGCGCGCGCGAAGATGATCGTTTTCGCGGGGGTGGTCTTTATGGCGGAAACCGCCAAGATTCTGTCGCCTCAGGCCACGGTCGTGGTTCCCGATCGCGGGTCTGGATGTTCGCTCGCCGACTCGATCACGGGCGAGGAGGTCCGCCGGCTCAAGGCGGCGTACCCCGACGCCACCGTAGTCTGCTACATCAACAGCACCGCGGAGGTGAAGGCGGAGTCGGATGTATGTGTGACCTCGGGTAACGTGTACCATATCGTCACCAACCTGCCGACCAAACGCGTGCTGTTCATCCCGGATCGCCTCATGGGGCAGAACGTGCGCGACGAATTGAAGCGGCGGGGGGTCGACAAGGAAATCATCACCTCGGACGGCACCTGCATGGTTCACGATGAGTTCACCCCCGCGGACATCGCGCAGGCGCGCGCCCAGTTCCCGGGCCTGCAGGTCGTAGCCCACCCGGAATGCACCGCGGAGGTGGCCCGGCTGGCGGATTTTGTCGGCAGCACCGCCGCGATGATGAAGTACGTTAAAAGCACGTCGGCGCCGTACTATCTCATGCTGACCGAATGCGGGCTGGTCGGCCGGCTCAATGTCGAGACGCCGGAGAAGAACTTCATCGGCGGGTGCCGGCTGTGCCCTTACATGAAGATGAACTCGCTCGAGAAAGTCCTGCAGGCGTTGAAGGACCCGCGGCCCGAGCAGATCGTCACGCTGGACGAAGCGGTGCGTCTTCGCGCCTTGCGCTGCATCGATCGCATGTTCGAACTCGCCCCAACGGACTAGAGCCAAGCTGGCTGATCAACCACAGATGAACACAGATAGACACAGATCCAGATCGAAAGCCTCGGGCCTTTGATCCGTGTTCATCTGTGTCCATCTGTGGTTAGTTTCAAACGTTCAGTCCTTTCGCCCTTCAGCCTTTCAGCCCTTTCCCCCATGCTTACTCCCCGCACTGAACACCTGATCGACCTGGCGCTGGATGAGGACGCGGGGCTGGGCGACGTCACGAGTCGGCCCATCTTCCCCGACTCCCACCGGTCGCGCGCCTACATCGAGGCCGGGCAGGATCTGGTGATCTGTGGCCTCGCGATCGCGGCGCGGGTGTTCGAAAAGGTCGATACGCGGCTGCGGGTGACGCTCACCGCGCGCGACGGTGAACGGATCCGGCGCGGTGGACGCGTCCTCACGGTGGCGGGGCCGACGGCGGCGTTGCTCACGGCCGAGCGGACCGCGTTGAATTTTCTCCAGCGCCTGTCCGGCATCGCCACCCAGGCGCGGAAGTACGCTGCCGCAGTCGAAGGAACGGGCGTGCGGATCGTGGACACCCGGAAGACAACCCCGGGCTGGCGCGCGCTGGAGAAATACGCCGTGCGCTGTGGCGGTTGCAGCAATCACCGGTCCTCGCTCGGCGAGCATGTCCTGATCAAGGACAACCATATCGCCGCCGCCGGTTCGCTGACCAAGGCGGTGCAGCTCACCCGCGCGGCCGCGCCACACCTCGCCAAGATTGAAGTCGAGGCGAAGACGCTGGCGGAAGTGAAGGAGGCCATCCGTGCCCGGGCCGACGTCATTCTCCTGGACAATATGTCCCCGGACATGATCCGGGGCGCCGTCGCGATGATCGGCGGCGCGGCCACGATCGAAGTCTCGGGCGGCGTTAAATTCGACACCCTCGCGAGCTATGCGCTGCCGGGGGTTGATGTCATCAGTATTGGCGCGCTGACGCATTCCGCGATCGCCGCGGACCTCAGCCTCACCCTGCCTCCGGCCAAACCCACCGCGGCGCGTCTGCCCGCGAAGGGTCGCCGCCGTCGCCAGCGCGCATGAACACGCTGCGCACGGACTGCCTTGTCATCGGTGCCGGGCTGGCCGGTTGCGCGTATGCCCTGCGCGCGGCCAAGCTGGGCCTGCAGGTGGAACTGCTCTCGCTCGATGGGCCCCTGCAGGCCAACAGCGACTGGGCGCAAGGCGGCATCATTTACGACGCGGGTCACGACCCCAAGCTGCTGGCCAGCGACATCCTCGAGGCGAGCGACGGGACCGCCAACCCGGCGGCGGTCGATCATCTCGTCCGGGAGGGGCCCCGCGCGGTGGAGGAACTGCTGCTCGACGAACTCAAGGTCGGGTTCGATCGGGACGCGGCAGGCGCGCTCGACCTGACCCGGGAAGGCGGCCACAGCGCGCGCCGGATCATCCACGCCAAGGACACGACCGGCCACGCGATTCTGGCGGCCGTGGCGAAGCGCGTCGACGAGACGCCCTTGATCACGCGGCGCAGCGGCTGGGTGGCGATCGACCTGCTGACCCTGTCCCATAATTCGGCCGACATCGGCGACCACTACGAGCCGCTGACCTGCTTTGGGGCTTATGTCCTGAATACGCTGACCGGCGAGACCTGCGCGGTGGTGGCGAAGAAGACGGTGCTGGCGACCGGCGGGCTCGGGCAGATATTCCTGCATTCGACCAACCAGCCGGGCAGTGTCGGTCACGGCGTGGCGATGGCCTACCGGGTCGGGGCGCGCCTGATCGACCTCGAATACGTCCAGTTTCATCCCACCGTTTTTGCGCGGAAGAACGCCCCCCGTTTCCTGATCACGGAGGCGCTGCGCGGGGAAGGCGCCGTGATCCGCAACGCCCGGGGCGAGGCCTTCATGGATGCCCTCAACCCGCGCGGCTCGCTCGCGCCGCGCGACATCGTGGCGCGGGGCATCACCCAGGAACTGGCGGCCAGCGGGGAGCCCTGTGCGTTCCTGGACCTGTCCGCCCTGAAACCCGACTTCATTCGCGAACGCTTCCCCAGCATTCATCAGCGCTGTCTGGAGTACGGCGTGGACATCACGCGCGAGCCGATTCCCGTCGTGCCGGCGGCGCACTTCGCCTGTGGCGGCGTGCACACGGACCTGAATGGGCGGACCAGCGTCCGGCACCTGAACGCCATCGGGGAGAATGGCTGCACCGGGCTGCACGGCGCCAACCGGCTGGCCAGCACCTCGCTGCTCGAATGCCTGGTCAGCGCGAAATTTGCGGCCATGGCGGACGCGGAGGACGTGGCGCGGGAGGAGTTTCGTCTGCCGGTGCCCCGCGAATGGGAAAGCCCCACGCGCGAAGCGGATCCGGTGCTGGTCCGGCAGGACATGCTTCAGATCCAGCACACGATGTGGAATTACGCCGGGGTCGTGCGGTCGCCCAAGCGCCTGACGCGGGCCCGGCGCATCCTGCTGGAACTGCGCGAGGAGGTGCAGAGCTTCTATCGGGGCTGCCGGTTGACGCGGGAGCTGGTGGAGCTGCGCAACGCGATTCAGACCGCCTTGCTGGTGGTGCACGCCGCCTCCCTGAATCCGCGCAGTCGCGGCAGCCATTACGTGGTCAACGAGGCATGAGGATCGTTTTCCAGCCCCGGGAGGCGGGCGGGCCGCCCGCGGTCCACCAGGAAGGTCCGGAGAACTGGAC
>JAEWKR010000116.1 GCA_023457715.1 Verrucomicrobiota bacterium | reverse complement strand
CGCCTACGCTACGAAGAGGCACTGAGCCTCCGGGTAGCGTAGGCGTCCCGCCTGCGCACGCAGAAGCTGCGTCGCCTTTTCGCCTCACGCGTTGAGCGTCGCGATCACCTGCGCGTGAAGCTCCGGGCCTGCCGCGAGGGTCGATTCCGCCGGATAGGCCGGTCCGCCCTTCCAGTCGGTGATCACGCCGCCCGCGCCGCGGATCACCGGCACGAGCGCGGCGATATCCCAGGGGTTCATGATGGGGTCGCACATGATGTCGGCGGTGCCGCTGGCGAGCAGCAGGTAACCGTAGCAGTCGCCCCAGGTGCGGTAGAGTTTCACCTGTTGGACGAGCCGGTCGTACGGCGCGCCCGCCTGATACTTCGCGACGAACGTCGTGTCGCTCGTCAGCAAGGTTGCCTGGCCGAGGCTGGGACATGAACGCATGCGCACGGCGCGGCCGTTCAGGGTCGTCGTGGTCCCGTCGCCCAGCGCCAGCTGGTTCAGGACGGGTTGGTGGATACAGCCGAGGATCGGCTGACCTTGGTGAAGCAGCGCGATCAGCGTACCCCAGAGGGGGACGCCGGTGATGAAAGCCTTGGTGCCGTCGATCGGATCCAGCACCCAGACGAACTCGGCGTCGGGGTTCTCGTTGCCGAACTCCTCGCCGATGATCCCGTGGTCGGGAAAGCGTTTATGGATCATCTGGCGCATCAATTCCTCCGCGCCACGATCCGCCGCCGTCACCGGCGATTGATCCGCCTTGGCCTCCACCGCGAGCCCACGATGTCCAAACAGCGGTCGGATGAACGCGCCGCTCTCCGCGGCCAGCTCGGCCATCAAGGTCCGGTATCGATCGAGATTCACAGGCTCGAACGTTGCCCACGGAATACACGGAACACACTGAAAAAAATCCAAAACCCGCGGACAGCTCGGCCATCAAGGTCCGGCCTGAATACCGGATTTGCCACAGAGGTCACAGAGGCCCAATCAGAGCCGAGCCGGAGGCGGGCGCTGCGACTGTCTTGGGCGTTACGCGATGAGCAGGTTTGTCCAAACGGAACACACTGAAAAATAAAAACCTGGGGCTTCTGCGTCAGCGTCTTAGCCGGAACGATTCAGTTAACCACGAATGGACACGAATCGACACGAATGAAGACCTGGGAAAATCATCACTTCCGCGCAGGCACAAAACAGTGAGCGGGACTACGGACGGCCTGCATTCGAGTTTACTCCCCTATTCGTGTTCATTCGTGTCCCTTCGTGGTTAATCCGTCTGCATAGTTCCGGCTTAGATCCGTGTCATTGATTGGTTGGCTTGATCGGATCCGTGTATTCCGTGTGTTCCGTGGGCGCTACCTGGATTGATCAGCCGGTTTACTTCGTGGACTTCGAGGGGAATCAAACCTCGGGGATTCTGGAGTTTGGGGTGGCGACGGTCCTGCGCGGCCAGGTCGTGGAGGTGTTTACCCGGCGGTGCCGGCCGACGGGCGCCATCCGCCCGGCGGACACCGCGGTGCATGGGCTGGGCGCGGACGAACTCAGCGGTCTGGCGCCGTTCACGGAAGAATGGGAGTTCTTCGCCTCGCTGCGGGAACGCGGTCCCCTGGCGGCGCATTTTGCCGGCGTGGAGAATGCCTTGCTGAAGGCGGTCTGGCCTTATCCGCGGCCCTCGCCGGATTTTGCGCGCCCTGGCGAGTGGATCGCCGAGTGGGGCCCTTGGATCGACACCGCCCGGATCTATGCGCAGCTTTATCCCGCGCTGCCGTCGCGCGGCCTCGAGGAACTGGTCCTCGCCGCCGGACTGGGCGCGGAACTGGCCGTGGAAGCGAAACGGCACTGCCCGTCGGATCGCTGCCGGTATCACGCCGCCTTGTACGATGCGCTGGCCGGCGGGCTCCTTCTGGGCGCGCTGGCGCGGGACCCCGCGCTGGCGTCGCTGTCGCTCCTGCAGCTGCTCGCGCTCAGCACCCTTGATCCCATCAAGCGGGACGCCCTCCAGCAGCGGGAGTTGTTTTAGAGGAAGGGAATGAGGGAGTGGGGGAATAAGGGAGAGAGGGTGATCCGTCCACCCCCCCCTCACTCCCTCACTCCTCATTCCCTCATTCCATACTTCCTCAGCCTCGTTTTCTGCGCCAGCACGTGGGCGAGGAAGAGCGGGTTGCCGCGCAGGTAGCGCCAGCCGAGGCGACGCGGTTCCTGGAGGAAACGGTAGAGCCACTCGAAGCCACTGCCCCGGATCCACCGCGGCGCCTGGCGGACCCGGCCGGAATGGAAATCGAGGGCGGCACCGACGCCGATCATCAGGCCCTGGTCCACGGCCGTCCAGTGACGCGCCATGAACAACTCCTGCTTGGGCGAACCGAGGCCGATCCAGATCAGATGCGGGCGCACGTGACGGACGGCGGCGGCCAGGGGTTGGGGATCGAGGTCGTCCAGGGCGCCCATCGGCGGGGTGGGGGCCACCTCCAGCTGCAGTCCCGGGAAGCGCGCGCGCAATCGAGTGGTGAGTTCCGCCGCCACGCCTTCGCGACCGCCGAACACCAGGTGTCGGCACCCCAGGGCGCGTCCCCGATCGCAGGCGGCCAGCATCAGGTCGGGGCCGTAAACCCGCTCCACGCCGGGCGGTCCAAGCCAGACCAGCGGCATGCCATCCGGTGTCGTGAGCCAGGCGGCGTTGTACGCGCGTTGCAGCTCCGGATTCGATTGTGCCTCCACCAGCCCGTGCGCCGTGCCGCAGCAGACGTAGCCTCGTTCCCCTGCGATCGCCCGACCCAGGATGGCCTCGACGGCCGCAGCGAAACGCAGCGGTGCGATGCGCACCCCGATCACGTTGTACCCGTCCGCGCTCACGACTTTGCCACCGGCGCGGTGGTGGTTGCCTCGAACTCGATGTCCTCCATCTCGACGAGGGTGAAGCAGGCGATGGCCACCAGCACCACGACTCCGAACGCGAGCCACGCCCACCACCACAGCTCCTTGGCCGCGAGCACCGCCGCGCTCGTCCCGCCCACGATGAAGACAAAGCTCGTGAATACGCGGCCGAAACTGGTGCGCCCCCGCACGCGACCCGCGCGCTGGATCAGGTCCTTGCGCGGCGTGGGCTTCATCGCCGCGACCTCCAGCCAGCAGGAGGCCGCGGCTCCGATGAGTGCGGTGCACACCGAGATCAGTGCCAGACCGGGCCGTCCGAGCGCGGTGATCACGACGCCGACGAGCAGCACAAGGGCCGTCGGAAGCGCCATGCCCGCGGCGATCTTCGCGATGCGCAGGGTGACGGTGGAGGCGGGGCTGAGCCGGATCAGGTCCCAACCTTCCTCGCCCGACGCGGCGACGAGCGTCAGCGATCCGGATAACATCAGCGCGGCGAACACGGCAAACGGACCCAGGATGCCGGCGGCGCCAACCTGGCCCAGCCGGTGGAGCGGGAAGAGCACCGGGACGAGATAAAAGACCGAAGGCAGCACCCGGGACAGGAGCAGGGGGTCGCGGAGGATCAAGCGCAGGTCCTTGCGGAAGGTGGCGCGGATCAGGCCTTCCGAAAAGCGGAAGGTCCCGTGGCGGCGCTTGCGCACGCGGACCATGCCAGCCTCCTGAATGCCGGTGACAAACGTGCGGCCGAGCATGCGGGTCGTGACGAGGGCGGCGCATCCCGCGATGCCGAAAAGAATCAACAGGGGCAGGGCTTCCCCCCGCGCGGCGCGGGCCACGAGGGTGGCGCTCGGATCCGAGGCGAGGGCCTTGGTGGTTTCAGCCATCCGGTGCCGCAGCTCGGCGGGCATCGCGTTCTGAAGCTGGAAGACAATGTAGATCGTGGCGCCGAAGAGCGCGGCGATGACCTGCACCCAAATCCGGGCGCGCCGGGCGCCGAGCCAGCGCACGAGGAGCAGCGTAAGCCAGACGCCGGTGCAGCTCATGATCGTCGCGAGCTGCAGCCAGACGACATACCCCATCAGGTACCGCGCGGACAAACCGATCGCGGCGCCATTGAGCATCGGCAGGAGAAAAAAGGCGACGGCCAGCGCGGACGACGTCGCCATCCCCGTCAGCCGGGCGAGCAGAATGGCGCGCGGGGAGACCGGTGACGAGAGCAGCAGATCGAAGTCCGCGCGCTCGAACAGCACCGTGACGGCGTGGTTCATCGAGGCTCCCAGCATGAAGAAGCCGAAGAAGAACCAGATGACGGTTTCGAACGCCAGGGGCAGGGTGCGCCCGCTGGCTGCCAGACCGGCGAGCACCATCAGCGCCTGGTACGCGAGGAGCACGAGAATCAGGAACGGCAGCCGCGAAAACAGCCGCAACTTGCCGGCGCGAAACTCCCGCCACGACAGACGCAGGTCGTTGCGCAGGATGAGCCAGGCCTGGTGATAGAGACCAGGGACCAGGGACGAGGGACCAGTCGGGACGGACGAGGGACTGGAGGAGCGCTCCATCGCTTAGGGCTCTGGGTTGTAGGGCGGGGTCTCTCCCGGAGGGTGAGCCTGTCGAATCCCGGAACCCCGCCGTTCCGGGGATGAAGGCAACACCGGCGGCTCGGGGATCGCAGGTCCCTGGTCCTTGGTCCCTGGTCCCTCGTCTCTCCGTTCGGCTCCATCCCCCTCGATCATCTGCAGGAAGACATCCTCGAGGGTGCCACCCGCGCGGCCCGCCTTCTCGCGGAGTTCGTCGAGCGTGCCTTCCACCTTCAACCGGCCGGCGTGGATGATGCCGATGCGCTCCGCCATGCGTTCGGCCACTTCGAGGATGTGCGTGGTGAGAATCACCGTGTTCCCGCGACGCACAAAATCGCTGAGCAGGTCCTTCACCATGCGCGCGGCGGAGGCATCGAGGCCGGTCAAAGGCTCGTCCAGCAGCATGACGGTCGGGTCGTGGATCAAGGCTGCCGCCAGCGCCATCTTCTGTTTCATGCCCCGTGAGAAACTCTCGATCGAGTCGCCGCGCTTTTCCCAGAGATCGAGCGCCTTGAGCAGGTCCTCGGCCTTGGGCTGGCCCTGCGCCGCGGGGAGCCCCCAAAGGGCCGCCACGAACTCCAGATGTTCGAGCGGCCGGAGCTTGCCGTAGAGCACCGGGTCATCGGGGACATAGGCCAGCGGCCGCTTCGCATCGGAGGTGTGTGTCAGCAGGGAAACGCCGTGGATCAGCACATCGCCGCTGTCCGGCTTCAGCAGACCCGCGATCATCCGCAGGCTCGTGGTCTTCCCGGCGCCGTTGGGCCCGAGAAAGGCGTAAAGCATCCCCTTGGGCACGCGCAGATCCAGGCCATCGACCGCCCGGGTCGACCCGAAGGCCTTGCGCAGTCCGCGCGTTTCACAGGCCGCGAGCGCGGCGCCGTCGGACAACGGGGTGGCAGGCAGGATGGGCGGGGCGTCCTCCATGAGAACGTCTGACAAAGGCCAATTCGCTGCTGCCGGCAAGCGCGCTTCGCACGCGGTTATGGGTTTCGCGCTATGAGTTTTGGGTTTTGGGTTTTGGGTTTTGAGTTCTGGGTTTGGGTTTTGGGTTCTGGGTTGGCTGGGCGATTCGACTCGCTGGCGCTCCTCGCTACATCCGGGCAGCGGCAAGGGAGTCGAAAGGCGGCATGGCGTGCACTGCTTGCAAAATCGGGCTTCCCAACGGGACGGCAATCGGTAGCACTTCGTTTAATGAGTCCTAAACGTGTCTGGTGTGTGGTCCTGATCCTTTCCGCACTGCTGTCGGCGTGCGGGAAAAAGTCCGAATCGGTCTCGACTCCCGCGGCGCAACCCGCGGCCACCGCGGCCGAAAAAGCGACGCCGCCGGCGCCAAAGCCCGAGGTGGTGAACGTGGTTGTCCAAGGGGAGCGCAGCCCGAGCTTCCTGGCGGTGAACCGCCATCTGGAACTGGGTGGCACCTTATACGGCTACATCGACATCGAGGGTGACGTGGAGAAAATCGCGGCGGGCCTGAAGGAGCTGCTGGGGCATGCGAGCGCGATGCAGCCGCAATTGAAGCCGATCGTCGACAAGGACCTGGTCGGGCTCACCAAGACGCTGGGCCTCACCGATGTGAAGGCGATCGGCATCAGCTCGGTGCCCGATGGCAGCGGGTTCTTCCGCAACCGCGCATTCTTCTATACGCCTGGCGAACGTCACGGACTGCTCCTCGGTCTGGGCGGGGCGGCGAAGCCGTTCAAGCACTTGAAACTGGCTCCGGCCGACACCGCGCTCTACGCGGAGGCGGAGGTCGATGTCCCGGTCGTGTACAAGACGATCCGCGACGTGATCACGGCGGTGGCCGGCGAGCCGGCGGGCAATCAGCTGGAGGCGGCGCTCAAGCGGGCGGGCGAAAATGCCTCACTCTCGTTTCTGGATCTGATCCACGGGCTGAAAGGCAACTCCGCGCTGGTGTTGCGTGTCGATCCCAACCAGGCACTGGCGGTGCCGGGCGGGTTCAAGCTTCCCGCGTTTTCGCTTCTCGTGTGCATCGAGGGTGTGGCCCCGGTGCTCGAGCCCTCGCTCGCGAAGTCGCCGCTGTTGAAGCGGACGGAGCAAGGCGGTCTGCGGATCTACCAGTTCACCCAGCCGTCTCCCATTCCGCAGCTGCAGCCGGTGCTCGTGGCTGACGGCACCACGCTGTTCTTCGCCACGAGCCAGGCGTTTCTCGACGAGTGCCGCGCCGGGAAGACCAGCCTCGCGCAGGACGCCGAGTTTCAGCAGGCCATGGCTGCGGTCGGCAATGAGGGCAACGGCATGACCTACCTCCACCCGCGCGTGTTCGACACGATTCGCAAGGTGGTGGACCTGAATCCGAACCTGCCACCGCAAGCCCGGCCGACGATTGCGCTCGTCCTGTCGAAGGTGCCGAAGACGGACCGTCCCATCGTGGCCATCCGGACCAATCTGGCGGACGGCGTCCTGGTGCGTTCGCACTGGCACCGTTCGATGAAGCAGGAACTCGCCATGGTCGCTTTCTATAATCCGGTCTCCGTGGGCCTGGTCGCGGCGATGGCGATTCCCGCCTTCCAAAAGGTGCGCGCCTCCTCTCAGGAAAAGGCGGTGCTCAACAACCTGCGCCAGCTCGCGGCAGCGGCCGATCAGTATTACCTGGAGAAAGGAGTCACCGCCGCGACGTACGAGGACCTGGTCGGCCCGGAGGAGGACAAGTATATCAAGGAGATGCGTTCAGTCGTCGGCGAGGATTACAGTCAGCTCACGTTTGAGCAGGGCGAGCCGCTGGTGATCGAACTGCCGGACGGCCGGATGGTGACGTACGGCGGGGAGTAGGGAAGACGAACGTCGAACATCGAAGTCCGGAACGTGTGCTCGGATCCGTCCGGCAGCAGCGAGCTGAACATCCAACATCCAACCTGAATACCGATTTCGCCACAGAGGTCACAGAGGCCCAATCAGAGCCGAGCCGGAGGCGGGCGCTGCGACTGTCTTGGGCGTCACGCAATGAACAGGTTTGTCCAAGGACCGAGCCTCCGTGTCCTCTGTGTCGGAGCTCTGTGCTCTCTGTGGCTACTTCGGAATCCAGGCCCAACATCCAACATCCAACATCCAACATTCAACATCCAACATCCAACATCCAAGTAAGGGTTCTTGAGTTGAATGTTGAACGTTGGACGTTGAACGTTGGACGTTGGATGTTGATCAGGATCCAGCCGTTCGATGTTCGACGTTCGATGTTCCTCGTTCGTCCTCCGCCCATTTCCGCGCTTGTGACTTCAGGGCTGGCCGCGCACGTTGGCCGGTTCCCATGGCCCTTGTCAGTCTTCTCGATGTCAGCCTGAGCTTCGGCGGCGCGCCGTTGCTCGATCGCGTCAATCTCCAGATCGACCGCGGCGAACGCGTCTGCCTCGTCGGTCGCAACGGCGCGGGCAAGTCCACCCTGATGAAGGTGATCGCCGGTGAAACCCAGCCGGACGACGGGCAGGTCTTTCGCCAGGCGGGCGCGGTGTTTTCGACGCTGCGGCAGGAGGTGCCCCACGGGTTGACCGGCACCGTGCTGCGCGTGATCGAGGGCGAGGGCGGCAGTTACGAGGAGCACAACGACTGGGAGCGTCATGACCGCGTCGAACGGCTCATTGAGGCGATGGCGCTGCCCGCCGACGCCGAGTTCTCGTCGCTCTCGGCCGGGATGAAGCGCCGGGTCCTCCTCGCGCGTGGGCTGGTGGAGGATCCGCAGCTGCTTCTCCTGGACGAGCCCACCAACCATCTCGACCTCGAATCAATCCAGTGGCTCGAGCAGTTCCTCCTGAAGTGGTCGGGCGCCGTGCTGTTCGTGACGCACGATCGCGCGTTTCTCAAGGCGCTCGCGACCCGGATCGTCGAGGTCGACCGCGGCCAGCTGATCGGCTGGGCGTGCGACTATGACACGTTCCTCGTGCGCAAGCAGGCGGTGCTCGAGGCCGAGGAGGTGCAGCGTGCCCAATTCGACAAGAAGCTGGCCCAGGAGGAGGAATGGATCCGCCGCGGCGTGAAGGCGCAGCGTTCCCGGGCTCAGAATCGCATCAACGCGCTCAAGGCGATGCGGGCCGAACGCGCGGCCCGCCGCGACCGGACCGGGACCGCCAGGATCACGGCCCAGCAGGCGGATCGCAGCGGGTTCAAGGTGGTCACGTGCGAAAACGTGAGTTTCAAATACGAGGACCGCTGGATCGTCCGCGACCTGACGACACGGATCGAACGCGGCGACAAGATCGGGATCGTCGGCCCGAACGGCGCCGGCAAGACCACGTTGCTGCGACTTCTGCTCGGCCAGCTGGCCCCGACTGAGGGCAAGGTGGAGCAGGGAACCCGTCTCGAGGTCGTTTACTTCGACCAGCTGCGCGCGCAACTCGACGAGACGAAGCGGGTGCAGGACGCCGTCGCGGACGGCAATGCGACGATCACGATCAATGGCCGCACGCGGCACGTGATTTCGTACCTGCAGGATTTTCTGTTCGAGCCGGAGCGCGCGCGCACGCCGATCAAGGCGCTGTCTGGCGGTGAGCGAAACCGGCTGCTGCTGGCCCGTTTGTTCACGAAACCCGCCAACGTGCTGGTCCTGGACGAGCCCACCAACGACCTCGACGCCGAGACGCTGGAGCTGCTCGAGGATCTGCTGGTGGAATTCGAGGGGACCGTCCTGCTGGTCAGCCACGACCGCGCGTTTCTCAATGAGGTGTCGACCAGCCTGCTCGTCTTCGAGGGCGAAGGACGCATCGCCGAGTACATCGGCGGCTACGACGACTGGCAGAAGGAAAAGGCGGCCCGGGCGAAGGCCGACGAGGCCGCCCGCAACGCCGAGGCCGCAGCCGTCGCGGCGGCGAAGTCGGGACACCGCGGTGGCGGGACGGCGCCGCTGAAAAGCACGCGCAAACTGTCGAACAAGGAACGGGCGGAGCTCGAAGCCCTGCCGGCGAAAATCGAGACGCTGGAGACGGAGCAGGCACAATTGTCCGAAAAGCTGGGCGATCCGGTCTTCTTCAAGACGGCGGGCCCTGAGGTTGCGAAAGCGACCAGCCGGCTCGCCGAAATCGAGGGGGAACTCGCCAAGGCGTACGCGCGCTGGTCAGAGCTGGAGGGGTAGGGAAGGGACGAGGGACGAGGGCGATTTCGAGCACGAGGACGAGCGGAAGTCGAGCGGGAGCACGAGCACGAGCATGAGCATGAGCACGAGCACGAGCACGAGCGGAGTCAGATGTCCTTGATCCCTCGTCCCTTTTTTCACGGGACCTCGTACACTTCCACGAGGGCTTCGCCGGTGCCGCCGTCGGCGCCGCTGAGCTGGACACTGTAGCCGGCCCCGGCGGGCAGCGTCACCACCAGCGCGGCATCCTTGCTGCCCGGGTTGAGCGGAAAGGCCTGGGTTGCGACAAACGTGGAGGTCAGGGCGGCCTGCCAGTTGTCATTGGTGGCGAGCCGCGTTCCGGCCTGGTTGTACACCTCGAGCTTGGGATCGGCGAGGACACCGGTGACGTTGTAGTCGAGAAGCTTGGGACCGACGCCGCGGATCAGGAGGCGTTTCGTGCCCGTGCCGTGAAGGAAGAAGCCGGTGATGAGCACGTCGCTGCCCGTGCCGACATGATTCCGCGCGGAAACATTCACGAGCCGGTGGGTGGACGACGTGGGGTCGGTGTCATAGGCCTCCACGAGCACGACGCCGTTGCCAGTGCCGGCGGCGTGGGCCGTGGCCGGCCCTTGCACGGTCTGCAGCACCGCTGAATCCTTGCTGCCGGGGGCGAAGGGAAAGGCGCCGAGCTCGGCAAAGCGGGGCGCCAGCGCCTCCGGCCAGTCGTCGTTGCCCGCCAGCGGCTCGCCGCCCGCGTAGAGACTGAGACCGGGATCGCTGAGCGGCTGGCCGACGCCGTAATCGGCCAAGGCCGGACCGGCCGCGCGGACGAGGAGCGATTTGGAGCCGTTGGTCGCAAAACCAACCACCAGCGGCGGCTGTCCGGCGCGCAGTGCGGTGCGGACCGACACATTGGTCAGCCAGCTCGTCAATGGCAGCGGGTCGCCCGTCACGGCGAGCGTCGCGGGCGCCGTGCTGACGCTGCCGCCGAAGTTGCCGGCGACCACCGTGTACACGCCTGCGTCGGCGGGGGTGGCGCTGGGCACGGCGAGGATCGGGCCGGTGGCGCCGGGGATCAGGTTGCCGTCCTGGTACCACTGATACCAGACATCCCCCGCGCCGCTGGCGCCGGCCGTGAGCGTCACGGCCTCGCCTGCCGGCGTGGTGAGGTCGCCGGGACTTTCGGTCAGGATGGGGGCGGCGGGGAGCGCGGGCGTGGCGGCCGCCGGCTCCGTGAGCAGCGGCACGATGGTGATGGTCGGCACCCCGTCGACCTGGACGGCGCGGCCGGTGGCGAGCGTCACGGGATCGAAATAATTGCCGGAGGCATCAAGGGAAAGGGAGATGCCCTGCACCGTGCGGAGCGCGGGGAAGCTGCTCACCGTAAGGAAGGAGTTGCCCTTGATCGTGATCGGGCCGCCGGACTGCTCGAAGATCAGGAACAACGCGTCGGTGGCCTGCGATCCTCCGGCGCCCTGGATGTCGGGCTCGAAGAAAACGTTGTGGCGGAGGGTGATCCCGCCACTGCTGCCCCCGCCCGTCCCCAGCGTCATGCCGGCGGAGTGGTAGAAAAGGTTGCGTTCGAAAATCGTGTCCGAAACCGGAAAGCGGATGAGGGAACGTGCGGCGACGACGTCTACGAACACCGAGTCCCGGGCCTCGACGGTGCCTTTCACATCCGCCACCGTGATCGGCCACAGGGTGCCCCCCAGCATGGTGGCACGATCCAGCTTGATGAGGAAGGGCTGGCTGTTGGTTCCGCCGGCGGGGAGCAGCTTGACGTTGGAGAGTACCGCGGGGGTCGCGGCGGTGCCGAAGACCTCGAGCCGGCCGGTGACCTCCAGGGGGTGGCCGGCACCGACGACCCTGGCGCCGGGCTCGATGGTCAGCGTTGTCCCGCCCGGAATCACCACCTTGTTGGTCAGCCGGTAGGGCGATCCCGCGGCGGTCCAGCGGGTGTCGCCGGCCAGAGAGCCTGATACCGCGGTACCTCCGGCCGCTGCGTGAAGATCGAAGTCCAGCGCGGCGAACGCGAAGGTATGCGTGCGCGGCGCCTGAACCTGGGGCGCAGGGTCGCCCGGGCGCGTGAAGGGGGGACGGACGCTGACGGATCCATCCCGCCGGAAGGAGATCTGCACGCCGTTACTGCTGGCGATGCTGATCTCATCGAGCCGGTAACGTCCCGTCGCCCAGGTCGGCTGGGTGGGCAGGACGACTGAGCCGACACTTTGAAAATCCTTTCCGAACTCCACCGTGGCTCCGGTGGGATCGGTGAACCAGAAGGACGTCCGCTGCACGGGTGCCGAACCGGTCGTTTGGGTGAAGCTGAAGCCGACGTGTTCGCCCGCGGCGACGGCCGGAGCGGTGTTGCGCCAGAGCGTTTTCAGCGTCGGCGCGAAAAGGATCGATTGGGCGGCCAGGCCGGGGCCGACCACAGCGCCCAGCGCGAGTACGATCACGGTGCGGAACGCGGCGGGATTCACGGCGGGGGGCGGGGTTGCGGCGGGCCTCTGGACGAACGGAGGCGGGAGTAACCAATCGCCGAACCGGGCAAAGAGCAAACGCGGATCCGCCGGGTGGTTCAAGGTGAGGCCCGGTACCGGCTGAAGCCGGTATCCACTCTGCGTGGGACCGGGAAAGAGCTCAGGGCACTTCGTAGACTTCGACCAAGGCCTGGCCGGTCCCGCCGTCTGCGCCGCTGAGCTGGACGCTGTAGCTGGCACTCGCGGGCAAGGTCACCACGAGGGCGGCGTCCTTGCTGCCGGGCGTGAGCGGAAAGGCACCGGCGGTGGCAAAGGTGGAGGCAAGAGACGCGTCCCAGTTGTCGTTGGCAGCGATCGCGACTCCGGCGGCGTTGTAAACCTCGAGCCGGGGATCCGCGAGCACGCCGCTCACGCCGTAGTCAGCGAGTTTGGGTCCAACCCCGCGGATCAGCAGCCGTTTGGTGCCGGTGCCTTGCAGGACAAAACCGGTGATGAGCACCTCGCTGCCGGCTCCGACGTGATTCCGGGCGGAGACATTCACGAGGCGGATCGCGCTCACCTCCGGGTTGGCATCGTAAGCCTCGACCAGCACGATGCCGGCGCCGGTGCCGCCTGACGCGTGGGCGGTCGCCATGCCCCCGATGGTTTGCAGCAGCGCGGCGTCGCGGCTGCCCGCAGCGAAGGGGAAGGCGCCCATTTTCTCGAACGTCGTCGCGAGCGCCGGCGCCCAGTCATCGTTGGCTGCCAGGGGCTCGCGGTCTGCCGCCGCGTACAGGGTCAAGGTCGGGTCGGCGAGTGGAGTCGGGACGCCATACGGAGCCAGAGCCGGACCGGCCGCGCGGACGAGAATCGACTTGGGTCCGTTGGTGGCGAACCCCACGAGCAGCGGTGACTGGCCGGCCTGCAGCCCGGTCCGGACGGAGACGTTACTGAGCCAGCTGGTGAGCGGGCTGCCGGTGTCGGACACGGCGAGCGTCGCCGGAAGCGAGGTGGTCGTGCCGGCGAAGTTCGCGACCTTCACGGTGTACGTCGCCGGGGCGGCGGGGGCGGGGAGCGCGAGATCGGGGGAGGTCGCCCCTGCCACAGCCATGCCATCGCGGTACCATTGGTAGGAGAGGACACCCGAGCCGGTGGCGCGGACCGACAGCGTGGTGCCGTCCGCCGATCCCATGGTCTGGCTGACTGGCTGCACGATGAGGGTGGGCGCCACGGGGGCCGGCGGTGTGAGCGGATCCGGTGTAGAGGCCATCGGATCGATGGAGATGGAGGAACCGGCTGCGCCCTTGTTGGCGGTGAGCGCCACCGGCACCACGCCGACATCGAAGAAGTTCTGCGCAGCCGCGATCGAGGCGGTGGCGCCCACGGGAATTTTCAGCGCGACCCCGCTGTCGAGCACGGTGAACGTGTTCTGCGTGACGGTGATGGGCCCGCCGGACTGCGCAAAGGCCACGATCACGCCGTCGTTATCCGCGATCAGGTTGGTGGGCCCGAGATGCGGCTCGAAGAAATGGTTGTGTCGTATCGTCACCCCAGCGCTGCTGCCATTGCCGGTCCCGATGTCGATCCCCATGCAATGGTAGAGGAGATTTCGTTCGAGCACCGCCTCCGTGGTCGGGAAACGGAGCTGCATCCGTTGCCCCAGTTCGACGAGCACCGAATCGCGGATCACCACGGTCCCGCGCACCTCGGTAAGCGTCGTTGGGCTGATCGCGCCGCCAAAAACATGCGCATGAGCCAGCCGGATCGCATATGAGCCTCCGCCTGAGGCGCGTACCACCACATTGGAGAGGACTACCGGGTTTGCGGCCGAGCCTTCCGCCACGAAGGTCCCGGCGACGTCGATGATCTCGGTCGAGCCAACGACTCTGGTGCCGGGCTCGATCGTGAGGGTAGCCCCGGCCGGAACGAGGACGTGCCCGGTCAGGCGATACGGCGAGCCCGCGGGGGTCCAGCGGGTGTCACCGGGCAGGGGTCCGCCGACCGCCGTGCCCCCGGCGTTGTCGACGAGGACGAAGTCCAGCACCTCGAAACCAAGAGCGTGGCTCGACGGGAATTGCGGCGTGGGTCCGACTTTTTGAGCCCAGCCCGTCACCCGTCCGTCGCGATAGAAGGTCGTGGAGCCAAGGTCCCCATCGACCGAGATCTGCTCCACCACGTAGCGACCTTTCGGCCAGTCTGCCCGGGTCGGGATGGCAAGCGAAGCATTCGTCTGGTGGTCCTTCATGGCGATCCGCGCGGTGCCGGTTGGGTCCCGGAGGAGAATCGACGATCGCTCCACCCCGTCGGCCTGTCGGTTGCGGGTGTAGCTGAAGCCGACATGTTCGCCGGCCATGACGGTGCCGGGCACCGTGCGCCAGACGCCCGTGAGAATGGGCAGCTCAACAATGCTGGCCCGGGCTGGTGGCGCCAGCAGGACAAGGAAGGCGCCGCACCGCAGCGCGGTCAGGAAGGGCAAGCGAAGCGACGGAAGGCGCATGAGAAAGGAGTTTGAGGGGAGAAACGTGTCGATCCCGAAAGCGGGGGGGACGCCGATCAACGGCACTGACTGAGGTTAATCAATTCAACCCCGGCGCCCCGCCAAACCCTTCGCCAACGGAAGGCGGGACCCGGTACCGGCTGAAGCCGGCGCTACACACGGATCGGGCCTAGCCCAGAAACCGTCGCTTCAGGTCATCCAGGTCCACCTCGGCCAGGGATTTCACCAGCAGATCGGCGGGGGTGAAATCATGATGGGCGGTCGATTCGTTCGGCACGCCCACGGTCCAGAGGTTGGCGCGCTTCGCGGCGGTCAGGCCGGTGTTGGAGTCTTCGAAGGCAATGGCTTCGTGGCCACGGAGCCCAAAATGGTTCAGCACCAGCCGATACAGGTCCGGCTCGGGCTTTGGCGAAGGGGCGTCCCCACGGCAGGCGAAAAACGAGAAACAGCCGTGCAGGCCCAGTCGGCGCAGGTGTGGCTCAACCCATTCATGCTGCGAATTGGAAGCGACGCCGAGGTGCAGACCTTGCACGCGGGCCGCATCCAGCAGCGCCTCGACGCCAGGCAAGACGCGCTGCTGCAGCAGGAGCTCGTCCTTGATCTGGCGCCGTTCGACCTCGAGCGCGGCGCGGTCGTCATGCGGGCTGAACCCGTGCCACGGATCGAAGGCGTAGTCCGCGTGACCGACGCTGCGCAGGAAGACGCCCCGATCGAACGGAATCGAGTGCTTGGCGTGGACGGCCTGATAGGCGTCGATCAGCGGCGTTTCCGTGTCGAGGATCAGACCGTCGAAATCGAAGACGAGCGCGCGGATCATAGGAGTGAAAGTGAGAGTGAAAGTGAAAGTGGGGCGGCGCAGCCGCCCTACGCGTAGGCCCGGACGGTCGCGCGGGTTTGAAGGACGCCGAACAGGGCAAGCACGAGCAGCGCGGTGAGCAGCATGAAGCCGGAGGCCGGACCCCAGAGGTCGATGATGACCATGGACATGACCAGCACCGTCCGCAGCACGCGATCGAGCACGTTGTAGAATCCGCTGATCCGGCCCATGACTTCGTTGGGGATGACGTGCAGCATGAAGGAACTGCGGGCCACGCGGCTGCCGGCGTTGCCGAAGCCCAGCAACGCGCCCGCGATCAGGTACACGTTGGGTATCGGCACAAAGGTGACGAGCAGCAGACCGGCGAGGAAAAGGAGCATGGTCGCGGGCAGCGTGGCTGCCGCGCTGTGCCGACCGAGCAAGCGCGGCAGCATGGTCCCGGCGATCATCGCGCCAATGGCGAAGGTGATTTCCCCGCCCGCGAAATAGGCGGCGCTGGCGTGCAGCGTCTCAGCGACATAAATGGGGAACAGGTAGTTGCCGGCCATGACCACGATGAACGGCACGAGCGAGCAGGTCAGGAACACCGCGAGCTGCGGGCGCTCTGTCAGCCAGCGCCAACCTTCGACGACCGAGAGCCAGACCTGCGGGCGGGCCGCCGCCGGGCGGTTGTCCAAATGCGTGGCTTGGTACGGGAGGCTGAGCTGGATCAGGAAACTAAGCAGGTAAGTGGAGGCATCGAAAACGAGAATGACCCACAGGGGCACGCGTTCCACGAGCAGCCCTCCGAGTCCGCCGGCAATCATCATCGCCATCTGGCCCTGCACTTCCATGAGGCCGATCAGCGACTGGTACTGCGACCGGTCGAACATCTGCTGGATCATGGCGAACTTCGCGGGGTAGTGCAGCGTGTAGTACAGCATGCCCGCGAAATAGACGGCCATGAGGTGCCACAGCGGTGTCCCGCTGGAGCTCAGCGCGATCACGGCCATCGCGACCGTGGCCCCCAGGCCCCACAGCTCGCTGGCCAGCATCACCCGCTTGCGCGAATGGTGATCCACGAACGCGCCGTAATACGGCATGAAGGCGAACAGGACGATCGTCGTGGCGATGGTGATCCAGCGGTAGGCCTGCGCTCCGCCCGCCTGCTGCACCATGAGCCAGGGAACGGCAAAGATGGTGATGCCGGATCCGATGGAACCGAGCGTGTTGGCGACGAGGAGTCGCCGCACCCGGGTGTCTCGGAGAAGGTCGGTCATGGCGGGGAAAAGCTGAAAAGCTGAAACGCTGAAGGGCCAGGGTGTGGTTCGCCTGCATCGCGCCGGCACCGGAGTGGTGTCGGCGTCGGGCGAACGAAGCGGAGATTCTGGAAAAACGAAAGCCGGGAGGGGAGCCGGACGGGTACAGCGGTCGATAGGAGGAGACGCCGGGTGACTGTCGGGTCCCACCCTGCGCGGAATCGAGTCGGCGGCGCTCTGCGCTACGCGAAGGCCTCGCGGGGCTCGAATGGCCTCACGCTGGTTCGAGGTGGCGCCGGCTTCAGCCGGTACCGGCATCGTCTCGTGTCACTCCCCGTAGCCGGCAGCCCCCGTGCGTCGATCGGCGAGCTTCCGCGTTGCGAAGGCGTCACCGTTTGCCCTTGGTTGCGCGTCGTGTTTCCCCGCGCGTCCGCGTCCAAGCGTTTTGCCGTCATTGCTGATGTGCATGGCAATGCCCTCGCCCTCGAGGCGGTGCTTCGGGATGCGGCGACCCGCTCAGTCGATTACCTGATCAACCTCGGCGACAACGCGAATGGCCCGCTGGAGCCGGCGCGGGCGGTGGGCTTATTGCGCGGTGGGGGCGATGCGTTCCATCACGTTCGCGGTAACGGCGATCGGATGGTTGGCGATCCTGCTTCGCCCGCCACCCGGTCGGCGCTTTTCGCGCGCGACCGTCTTCGCGAAGACGACTTGCGGTGGTTGCGCGACCTGCCGCGGGTGATGGCGCATCCCGACGGCTGGCTGGCGTTTCACGGCTCGCCGACGAGCGATGTCGCGTACGTGGTCGAGACCGTGCTGCCGACCGGACTGGCAAGCCGGCCGCGGGCGGAGGTCGCCGCGATCCTGTCGCCGGCGCAGGAGTCGCTCCTGCTGTGCGGCCACACGCATCTGCCGCGCTGCGTGCGACTCGATGACGGACGCGTGGTGGTCAACCCCGGAAGCGTGGGCTTGCCCGCGTACGACGACAGCTCGCCGTATCCGCATCGCGTCGAGGCCGGCAGCCCGGATGCGCGATACGCCGTGATAGAACGAGGCGGAGCCAGGTGGAACGTGGAACTCATCAGCGTGCCCTACGATTTCCGCGCCGCCGCCGAGCAAGCCCGCACGGCCGGCTGGGACGAGTGGGCGTATAATCTGGAGACCGGGCGGTGCCGGTGAGGGGAGGCCGCCATCCCCTTTGGTCTTTCTCTTAATCTTTCTCTTTCTCTTTCTCTGGATTGGAGATGCCGGGAAACACCCCGAACCGGAGAAAGAGAACGATTAAGAGAAAGAGAAAGACCCAAGGGTTGCGGTCCCCCAACCCAAAACTCAAAACCCAAAACCTCACAGTCCCTGCGTATCCACCAGCCACACCAGCGTGGCGAGGGCGGCGGCACCAAGGTGGAGTTCGCGAGGGTTGACCTTGTCGATCGTGTCCTCGCGCGTGTGATGGATGTCAAAGTACCGCTGGGAATCGGTGACGAGGTCGCCGACGGTGGCGCCTTGGGCCATCAGGGGAACGACATCCATGCCACCGCGGCCGGCGCGGAAGTCCACCAGTCCAAAAGGGGCGAGCAGCGGACGCCACCGCTCGGCCCGCGCCGCGGCGTTGAGGTGCGTGCTCCCGAGCGCGAACCCTTTCGGCTCGAAGCCGCCCGAATCGGTTTCGATCGCGAAGATGTGCTTCTCGCCCGCGTCCTTCGCCTCGGTGGCATAGCGGAGCGCGCCGGCGCTGCCGTTCTCCTCGTTGACGAAGACGACGCAGCGGAGCGTGTGGCGAGGCTTGATCCCGAGCGTCCGAAAGAGTCGAAGCACCTCGATGGATTGCACGATGCCGGCGCCGTCATCGTGCGCGCCGGGAGCGATGTCCCACGAATCCATGTGGCCGGCCACGACGATGATCTCATCGGGAAACTCGGTGCCGCGGATCTCCCCGATCACGTTGCGCGAGGGTGCATCGGGGAGCCAGCGCGCGTTGACGGTGAGGGCGACGCGCGCGGGAGTGCCCGACGCGTTGCCGGCGCGGATGGCAGCGCTCAACCGATCAGCCGCCAGGGTCGAGACGGCCACCGCCGGAATTCTTTCCACGTCGGGCGGGAAGATGGTCGTCCCGGTGTGCGGCACATCGTCCTGCAGGAACGTCAGCGAGCGGACCAGCACACCGCGCGCCCCCAGCCGCGAGGCCGCCGCGGCGCCTCGCGTTCGTTGCGGTCCGGCGGCGGCATAGGCGGCGCCGGGCTTCAGCAAGGCCGGGTTCATCCGGCCGTTGAAGAACACCAGTTTGCCGGCCACCTGCTCCCGCGAAAGCGACTGCAGCGCCTCGAGGGAGTCGACTTCGACCACCTCCGCGGTGACTCCGCCGTCGGGCGAAGCGCCTGACCCGCCCAGGGCGCAGATCGAAAGGCGGTGCCTGGCCTCGCCGACCAGGAGTTCGGCGGACTCCGCGGCCCCGCGCTCCCAATGGGGAACCATGACCTCCTGGGAATACACCCGGTCGAGGCCGAGCGCCTGCAGCTTGCGCTCGGCCCACCCCAGCGAGTCCGTTAACGCTTGCGACCCGGAAAGCCGGCCGGGATGGCGGCTGACGAGCTCGACCAGATTGTCGTACGCCTCGGCCCGGGAGAGCGCCTCGGTGTAGATCGCCTGCAGGGTGGCGGTCTCGGGCGCGGGGGAGGCAGCCGACGGCGTTGCGGTCGTCTCACCGGCGTGAAGTGGCGAACTCCCGAGGCAGGCGAGCGCCGCAACCAGGACAACCCAAAACCCAAAATTCAAAACCCGAAACCGCATGCGAAGCATGCCGGCTAGATTTTGCCCGCGGGGACTGGACGCAAGCGGGGTTTCCGAGCAACGTCCCTCCTCATGATGCATTACAGTTGGCTTAATCGGAGCGTGTTGGGCGCGTCATTGGCTCTGGCCGGCGCCGCGGCGGGCAGTGCCAAACCGGAGACCCGCAATCGCGATGAGATCCCGGCGCAGTACAAATGGGACTTCACTCCGATCTACGGCAGCTGGGAGGCGTGGGAGGCCGGCATGAAGGAGATGGAGGCGCAGATGGAGGCGTTCGCCGCCTTGAAAGGCACGCTGAAGAACGGGCCGGACGCGGTTCTCAAGGCGTATCGCGCGTACGACGAGATCGGGCTGCTCCAGTACAAGGTGTATCGTTACCCGCAGTTGCAACGGGACATCGACACCCGCAACCAGGACATCGCCGGCAAGTTCCAGCGGGTGGGGGCGGTGTTCGCCAAATTCGGCACCGCGACCGCGTGGTTCACGCCGGAGTTGTTGACCGTGCCGCAGGCGACGATGGAGCAGTGGATCGCGTCGACGCCGGGCCTGGCCGACTACCGCTTCACGATCCTCGACAGCTACCGGCAGCAGGCGCACGTGCTTGATGAAAAGGGCGAGAAGCTCCTGAGCTTCGCCTCGCGCTTCAACCAGACGCCGACCGCGATCTTCCAGGAACTCAGCACCTCCGACATCAAGTTTCCGAAGGTGACACTCTCCGACCAGAAGGAGGTCACGCTGACCCCGGGTACCTACCAGCAGATCCTGCAGACCAACTACAACCAGGCG
Source organism: Verrucomicrobiota bacterium (assembly GCA_023457715.1). Classification (GTDB taxonomy): domain Bacteria; phylum Verrucomicrobiota; class Verrucomicrobiia; order Opitutales; family Opitutaceae; genus ER46. The sequence continues at coordinate 17,503 of JAEWKR010000116.1, read as the reverse complement.
GACCGCGGCCAGGCCTTCGAGGCTTTCCTGAAAACCTACGCGGCGACCGCCAATACGTACGCCGCGATCTACAACGGCGTGATGCAGCGGAACTGGTTCACGGCCCAGGCGCGCAACTACCCGTCGACGCTCGACGCGGCGCTGGACGGCAACAACATCCCGCCGGCCGTCCTGAACACGCTGGTGGACACCGTGCGCAACGGCACGGCCCCGCTGCGCCGCTACTTCCAGCTGCGCCGGAAGCTGCTCGGGCTCGACACCTACCATCTCTACGACGGGCAGATCCCGATCTACCGCAGCGACAAGCAGTATCCCTACGACGAGGTGAAGGAGGTGGTGATCTCTTCGGTGCAGCCGCTCGGCGCCGACTATGTCGCCAAGTACCGGCAGTTCGTCTCCAGCGGCCGGATCGACGTCTACGAGAACGAGGGCAAGCGCAGCGGTGCCTATGCGGCCGGCGTGTACGGCGTCGGTCCGTACCTGTTGCTCAATTACAACGACACGCTGGACGCGATGTTCACGTTCGCGCACGAGGCCGGTCATGCGATGCACACGGTGCTTTCCTACGACCACCAGCCGTTCGTCAACGCGAGCTACACGATCTTCGTCGCCGAAGTGGCATCGACCACCAACGAGCGCTTTCTCCTCAACCAGCTGCTGCAGACGACGACGGATCCCAAGGAGCGCTTCCTGCTGCTCCAGCATGCGGTCGATTCGATCGTGGGCACGTTCTACACCCAGGTGCTGTTCGCGGATTTCGAGCTGCAGGCGTTCCGTCGCGTCGAGCAGGGCCAGCCGATCACCGCCGAGGTGCTGAGCGGCATCTACCGGAAGCTGCTGGAGGATTATTACGGCGACGCGGTCACGATCGACGACCTGTACAAGTACACCTGGACGCGCATCCCGCACTTCTACAATTCGCCGTATTACGTGTATCAGTACGCCACGTGCTTTGCGTCCTCGGCGAAGCTGTTCAAGGACATGACCACCGGTGACGCGGCCGCCAGGGCCGCGGCGACGGAGCGTTACCTGACCCTGCTCAAGTCAGGCGGCAACGACCATCCGATGGTTCAGCTGCAGAAGGCCGGCGTGGACCTGACCCAGCGTGAGACCGTCCAGGCCGTGGTCGATCAGATGAACCAGCTCGTCGCCCAGATGGAGGCGGAAGCGGCCAGGATCGGCGCGGAGGAGAAGAAGTAGGACGAGTGTTTCGAATCGTGCTCGTGCTCGTAATCGTGCTCGTGCTCGGTTCGGAAGAGCACGAGCAGGAGCACGAGCACGAGCGGCTCTTGCTCTAGACTCTGGCCTTTCGCTATCGACTCATCGACTCATTCCCGCACCCGGATCCGGCGGTACTCCACCTGGCCGCGGTCGCTTTCGAGGCCAATGGGGCCATCGGCGGGGACGGGCATCGCGTCCATCAGGATCTCGCCGTTGCACGTCGCCTGGGCGACGCCGCCCCGGACGGTGACCACGATCTCGTTCCAGTCGAGGGGACGGTAGGACTTCAGCGTGGTGAAGGGTCCGGCGATCAGATAGTCGCGGCACTGGAGCTGTGGCTCGCGGATGAAGATCCCGCTGTCCGCATTCGGGCTGGCGCGAAACTCGAGCTTCAGCACGAAGTCGCGCGGGAACGTGCGCGTGGTCCACAGCGTCTTGTAGTCGCGCTGGCGGTCGGCGACGGTGACGACGAGGCGTCCATTCGCGGCGAGGTACCGGCCATCGTCGGTCGAGTTTCTGCCGTCGAGTGCGGGGCCGCCCTGGCAGTGCCAGCCTGCCAGGTCGCGCCCGTTGAGGAGGCTGACGAAGCCGGGCTCGGGTTTGAAGTCGTCGGGCATGACGGGCGCCAGTCCGAGGGTCTGGAAGATCGGCCGCAGCGCGGCCGCCCATTTGCCGTAACCCTGGGTGTTCGGGTGCAGCAGGTCCGGGAACTCTTCCGGCCGGGCGTCGCCGGCGTGCGTGGCGTAGAGTGCCCAGGTGTCGAGCAGCGTCACCTGTGGGAAATCCGCGGCGAGTTTGGCGTATTCCTGGTTCAGGCGCTGGATCTGGTTGGGCGGCCGCCGCATCTGCAGGGAGGACGGCATCACGTAGCAGAGCACGACCGGCAGATTCGCGTTGTGCTGTTTCAATTCGCTGAGGATCAGCCGGACATTGCCGGCGATGATGTCAGGTGCTGCCCACTCATCGATGTCATTGGTGCCGATGAGCAGCACGACGCCGCGGGGATTCAGCGCGATGACATCGTCGCGGAGGCGGAGGAGGACGCCGCGTGTGGTGTCGCCGCTGATGCCCCGGTTGGCGATCTTCAGCCCGGGAAACGAGGAGCCGACGTCGCCCCAGCCCTGCGTGATGGAGTCGCCCAGGAAGACAATCGCGCCCTGATCGCGCTCGCGATGCGACTCCCAGCTGGAGCGGCGGTCGCGCCACACGTTTTGAAACCAGTCCGCGCGGCGCAAGGGGCCGGCACCGGGGACGCCTTCGTCGGTGGCGGGAAGTTGGTATTTCGGGGCCGCGGACGTTTCGGCGGCCGAAGCGAAGGTCAACGGGGTGAGCAGCAGGCACGTGCCGAGCAGAACGGTGTGAAGGGGATGACGACGTTTCATGGGGAAGGAAGGGGAGGCGGATTGGATTAACCACGAAACACACGAAAGACACGAAAGAAGATGACAGGCGCGATCGCGGTGCGACGCGGCGAATACCCCCGCCCGGCATTCCGCCTGAAGGCGGGACAACGTACTCGAGCTTCCGGATTCCGCCTAAAGGCGGGACAACGTACTCGAGCCTCCAGATTCCGCCTAAAGGCGGGACAACGTACTCTGACGTGGCTTGGGTACGTTGTACCGCCTTTAGGCGGAATGCCTTGGTTTGAAACGCAGCCTCGACAGATAAAAAGAACTGCTTACAACAAGGCGTATGTACACGTGGCGCGTCTTTCCCCTGAACAGCGTGTGGACCTGCTGAAGCAACGCATCACGGCAAGAGTCCCCTGGCACAGTCCTTCGCGCCTCGGCCGTGCCGCGCCAACGGATTGGTACCACCTGACTGCGGCGTGCTACGAACACCAAAGCTACATTGGCCGGACGACCGACCGTCTGGAGGGGTTCACGACTTCATTGCTTCAGGTGTGCGATGATTCGGACGCGCAGCTGGGCGCCTGGAGTGTGTTGCCCAACCACTATCACCTGCTCGTGCACTGCGTGGACCTACGGCAGATGCTGCAATCGCTGGGCCGCGTACATGGTCGCTCCTCGCATGCATGGAATATCGAGGAGAACGCTCGCGGACGAACGGTTTTCCATGGAGTTGCGGATCGATCGATCAAAAGCGAAAGGCACTGGTGGGTGACCTTGAACTACATCCATCACAATCCCGTGAAGCATGGCTACGTTGATTCCTGGACGGCTTGGCGGTGGAGCAGTGCGGCATCGTATTTGGATAGGGTCGGGCGGGCGGAGGCGGTTCGAATTTGGCGATCTTTCCCGCTGCTGGAGTTTGGGGCAAAGTGGGACGTTTGACCAAGCCCTCGGATTCCGCCTAAAGGCGGGACAACGTACTCGAGCTACCAGATTCCGCCTAAAGGCGGGACAACGTACTCGAGCTTTCGGATTCCGCCTGAAGGCGGGACAACGTACTCGAGCCTCCGGATTCCGCCTGAAGGCGGGACAACGTACGCTGACGTGGCTTGGGTACGTTGTACCGCCTTTAGGCGGAATGCCTTGGACGTCCGGCCCGGTCGGGATTTCGTTAAGCGCATCATGAGCAGCCTTTCGCTCCGGCCCATTGCGACGCTCCGAACGCCCTTCGCGGAGAAATTCGGCGTGCCACGGCAGAGCGGACTGGTGCCCGAGGCGGAGGGGACGATCGAGTTTTTGCCGGAGTTTTCTGCGCCCGAGTTTCTGCGCGGGCTCGAGGCGTTTTCCCACCTGTGGATCATTACGGCGTTCCATCAGAATCCCGCCTGGACCGGCAGCGCGGTGGTCCGTCCGCCCCGCCTCGGTGGCAACGAAACCGTCGGAGTTTTTGCTTCCCGTTCGCCCAACCGGCCCAATCCGCTCGGGTTGTCGGTCCTGCGGATCCTGGACCATGCGCCCGGCCGGATCCGGGTGGCCGGCGTGGACGCGGTTGACGGGACCCCCGTGTTCGATGTGAAGCCGTACCTGCCGTGGGCGGAGTCATTCCCTGATGCGCGCAGCGACTGGGCGCCGCAGCCGCCCTCGATGAGTGGGGACGAGCGGGTCCTGATCGACGCGGCGGCGCGGGCCCGCCTGGGCGAAGGCACGACGCGCCTGGTGCAGCGCCTCCTCCAGCTGCAGCTGCAGCCGGCGTACCAGGCGGGGGACGATCGCACCTACGGCATGACGGTTTCTGGATGGAACGTCCGGTGGCGGACGCTGCCCGACGGCCGGGTGGAGGTCGTGGAAATCCAACGCGTTTGAATGGTGAGTACGTCGGCTGCTTCCTCCTGGCCACCCGGGTTGCACATGATCCGCGGCATCATGAGCGTGCCGCATCTGCTCGTGGACGCAGAGGGGGCGGTCCTGATCGACACGGGTTTCCCTGGCGATGCCGCGAAGATCAAGCGACGCATGGCGGCCCTGGGCCTGGAGCCGAGCGACCTCAAGGCGATCCTTCTCACGCATGGCCACATCGACCACGCGGGCAACGCCCGCGAGTTGAAGGCGTGGAGCGGCGCGCCGGTGTTTGCCCACCCGCTGGATCAGCCGCACCTCAACGGCGTGTACCCCTATCGAGGGGCGGCGCGGGTGTGCGGGGCGCTGGAAGCCATGGCCCGGCGCGTGACACGGTACCGTCCTGTGGGCATCGACGTCCCGCTGGCGGACGGCGACGAACTGCCCTTTTGGGGTGGCCTGCGGGTGGTGCATTTCCCGGGCCACACGGTGGGGCACTGTGGCTTTTACAGCCCGCGCTTCGACCTGTTATTCAGTGGCGACCTGTGGGTGCGGTTCTTCATGCGCACGCAGGCCTCTCCGGCGATTTTCACTGATCGGCGCGAACTGGTGTGGCCGAGCATGCAGCGCGCGCATGCGATCGGCGCTCGTTGGATGGTGCCGGGACACTATGATTTTCCCGACGCCGCGCGCCTGCGCCGTCGCTTCGAAGCCCTGTACGCGGAACGGCAACGCCGGTTGAAGCCGGTGGTCGTTTAGGCTGACCAATGCCTTCCGCCTGAAGGCGGGACAACTTACCAAAGCCGGGATCCCCGAGCCGCGTGGTTTGAGTAGGTAGTCCCGCCTTCAGGCGGAAGGTGTGGGCGAAACAAAAAAGGCCCGCCAATCGGGCGGGCCTTGGAAACCGGGAACACTCGCAGGATTACCCTCGCCGGCCGTTCACCAGTTCGTGCACGAGCGCGTCGGCCGAATAGACCTTGCGCAGGGCCTCGAGGATGGCCCGGCTGTCCACGCTCAGCGAGCGGGCCTGCTTGTCGTCGTAGGCGAAGTTGAAGACGAGGCTGTGGATATTGCCGTCGAAGATGATGCCGACGAACTCACCGGCCGTGTTCACGACGGGGCTGCCGCTGTTGCCGCCGATGATGTCGGCGGTGTTCACGAAATTGAACGGCGTGTTCAGATCCAGGGCCGACTTGCGGTCGAGCCAGCGCTGGGGCAGGTCGAACGGCTCCTTGTTCTGCTGTGCGGCGTTGCGTTCGAAGAGGCCGGCCATGGTGGTGTGGGCCGGAACCTTGCGGCCCGCTTCCTCGTAGCCGAGCACGGGGCCGTAGCTGAGGCGCAGCGTGAAGGTGGCATCGGGCGCCCGCGTGGGTCCTTCGATCGCGAAATGCATCTTCTCGATCACCCCATGCGCCTGCTGGCGGATCTCCTCCTGCGCCTCCCACTGCTTGCGCAACTCGCGGGCTTCCGGATCGAGCAGGCGGACCAGCTCGATCAACGGATCCTTGGCGGCCTTCACCGCCTCGGCCCCGCCTTCGTACAGCTTCCGTCGGAACGCCACGTCGCGCACTTTGGTCCCGTTGATCAGTTCCGCGGCACGTTCGGACGGCGATTTGCCGGCCAGCACGGATTGCACCAGCGGGTCCTCATAGCCGAGCTGCTCCGCCAGCAGCGTCAGGCCGTCGGCCAGCGTGACGACTTCGAGGTCGGGGTAGATCGGCTTGTCGGAAAAAAGCTCGAGTTCGAACGACTCGCGGCGCGCATCGCCAAACTCCTTCAGGCGCTCGCCGTTCGGTTTCGGCCGCTCGTCCCCGGCCCGCAGCAGCTCGCGCGCGAGCGTGAAGGAGTCGCTGAGGAACGCGTGGCCGCCTTCGAGCAGCCGGTAGCGCAGGTAGATCTTTGCCTGCGCCTGGGTGGCGGTCGCAATCTGGTCGTAGGCCTTGAGCACCTCGGCGCCGCCGGAGCGATCCTTCATCTGCTGCTGGAAGCCCTTCTCGGCCTCCGTCTTCGGCCCCATGATGGCGAGGTTGTACAGGCCCGCCTGCATGCCCGTGTAGGCCTTGCGCGAGTTCTGGACGCTGAAGAGCAGGTCGCGGGCGCGTCGCGCGTTCTCCTGGCTCCGCTCGCCCCAGCTGTTGAGCAGCACTTCGAGCCGTTTGAGCCGCGGCATCACGTAAGGATACTGGACGTCGCGCAGCACCGCCAGTTCAGCGGACGTGAACTGGCGCTCCGTCCGGCCCGGGTGGCCGGAGACGAACGTCAGGTCCCCTTCCTTCGTGCCCTGCGTCGAGAATTTCAGGAAGTGCTCGATCTTCGCGGGCTGGTTGTTCTCGTACACCCGGAACAGACAGGCATCCAGGTTGAAGCGAGGGTACTCGAAATTGTCGGGATCGCCGCCAAAGAACGCCACCTGCTGCTCCGGCGCCCACACCAGGCGGACGTCCGTGTAGCGCTTGAACCGGTACAGATGGTAGGCGCCGCCCTGATACAAGGTGACGACGTCGCTGCGCATGCCGGTTTTCTCGCGCGACTCCTTTTCGATCTCGGCCATGACGGCGCGCCGCGCCTTGGCGGCCGCGTCGCCGGTCGCGCCCGGAGTCACCGCGGAATTCACCCGCGCGGTGACATCCTCGATCGACTGCAGCACGTTCAGCTCCAGGTCGACGCACTTCTTTTCCGCGGCGAGGCTGGTGGCGTGGAACCCGTCGCGCAGGATGTTCTCCTTTTCCGTGCTGAGTTTGTGCAGGTCGTCGGCGCCGACGTGATGGTTGGTGATGACGAGGCCGTCGGCCGAGACGAACGAACCGGAGCCGCCGCTGTTGAAGCGCACCGACGACTTCATCAGGTGCTCGAGCCAGGCGTCCGTCAGTTCGAACCCGTACCGGGCCTTGATGGCCTCGCGCGGCGGGGCGGAATAGAGCCACATGCCTTCGTCGGCGTGGGCGGCGAGGGCGGTGAAGGCAAAAGCTGCGGCGGCCAGCGCAAGCTTCGCAGGGGAGGGGAGTGTCATAAGGGGAACACCAGTAATAAGGTTAGGCGCGATTGCCAGCGCGAGATGGCGGGCGTAGGGCCGGGCGCCGAACTCCGCCGGCCGAACCGCAGTCCTGATCGTCTCGCCGGCGCTCCCCGCTACACTCGGACGTCTCGTGGCAGGGTTTGGAAGTAGCGGGGAGCGCCAGCGAGACGATCTGAGGGGTCGACCCCGCCCTGCCTCAGCGGAAGAACTTCAAAATCCGCTGCATGCTCTTCAGCAGCACGTCGACCTCCTGCTCGGTGTTGTAGAGGTAGAAGCTCGCGCGCGTGGTGCTCGTGAGGCCGAGCTTGCGCATCAGGGGCTGGTTGCAGTGGTGGCCGCCGCGTAACGCCACGCCGTCCTCGTCGGCAAACGTGACAATGTCGTGCGCGTGGACGTCTTCGAAGGCGAAGCTCACCAAGCCGCTGCGGGCGCCCTTCGGCCCCAGGATGCGGATCCCGGGGAGCGTCGACAACTGCTCGTACGCATATTGCGCGAGCCGGTTGTCGTGCTCGAAGATGGCCTGGCGGCCGACGCCGTCGAGGTAGTCGCAGGCCGCGGCCAGGCCGACGGCGTCGCCGAAGTTCGGCGTCCCGGCCTCGAAGCGCTCGGGCGAAGGCTTCCACTTGCTCTCGAAAAAGCCGACCACCGAGATCATGCCGCCGCCGCCTTGATAGGGCGGCATGGCGTCAAGCAAGGCGCGACGCCCGTACAGCGCGCCGATGCCGGTGACGCCCGCCATCTTGTGACCCGAGAAGGCGAAGAAATCGCAGCCGATCGCGCGCACGTCGATCGGCATGTGCCCAATCGACTGCGCGCCGTCGACCACGGTCACGATCCCCTTCGCACGCGCCTTGGCGCACAGTTCGGCGACGGGGTTGATCGAGCCGATCGTATTCGAGACGTGGGAGACGGTGAACAGCTTCACGTCCGGCGTGAGCAGCGCATCGAAATTCGAGAGATCCAGCCCGCCTTCCACATTGGGACCCGCCACCGGAACATAGCGCAGCGTCGCGCCCGTCTTTTGCGCGATCAGCTGCCACGGCACCATGTTTGAGTGGTGCTCCATCTCCGTGAGCAGGATCACGTCGCCGCGCTTCAGATTGGCTGCGCCCCAGCTGGCGGCGACGAGGTTGATCGCCTCGGTGGTCCCGCGGGTGAAAACAATCTCCGCCGGGTCGGCCGCATTGATGAACCGGGCAACCCGCGCGCGCGCGCCCTCGTAGGCTTCCGTGGCGCGGTTGGAAAGGGCGTGAAGGCCGCGGTGCACGTTGGCGTTGTCGCGCTCGTAAAAGCGCGACAGGGCGTCGATGACGACCTGCGGTTTCTGGGCGGTGGCGGCGTTGTCGAGATAGACAAGCGGCTTGCCGTTCACCTGCTGGTGGAGCGTGGGAAAATCAGCGCGAACATCGCGGCCGGAGAGCATGGGAAGAAAAGGGAAAGGGAAGGTGAGAGTGAGAGTGAGAGTGGAGGTGAGAGGGGGAAAAATGGTCCGGTGCTCAGGCACTCCCCACTTTCACTCTCACTTTCACTTTCACTCCAACGTCAGTCGGTATGACTCTCCGTCGTGGCTTCCGACGGGTCGTTGCGCAGGGCGTTCAGCGCGGCATGCCAGCCGAGGGTGGCGCACTTGATCCGGGCGGGAAAGGTGTGGACGCCGGCGAACGCACCCAGGTCGCTGATCTCCTCGGGCGCCTGGCCGGTGGTCACGATATGGTGGAAATCCTCGAAAAGCTTTTCGGCTTCCGGCGCGGTGCGGCCCTTGAGCTGCGTGGTCATCAGCGACGCGCTGGCCTGTGAAATGGCACAGCCGGAGCCGTCAAACGAGATCTCCGCAATGCGGTCGCCCTCCAGCCGAAGGTAGACGTTGCATTGGTCCCCGCAGGTGGGGTTGTCCCCATGGGCTACGCGGTTGGCGGCCGGCAACTTGCCGCGATTGCGCGGCCGCTTGTTGTGATCGAGGATCACCTGCTGGTACAGTTCGGTCAGATCGGCGGACATGATGACGGAAGCGGTAGGCTGTAAGCGTTAGGCTCTAGGCAGAAGGCGGACCGGACACGATTGTGGTGTTCTTCCGGACTGGCAACTCGGGAGGAAGGGGGTGGAAGAAAAAGGGACCTAAGGGACCTAAAGGACCTAAGGGACGAAAGGGACCTACTGGCTCAGGGTGGGGCCGCGACGTCTCGTCGCGGTGGATGCGCAAATCGCTGAACCGCGAAGAGCCGTCGCGGCCCCAGAAGGCCGCAAACCGCCGAACCAAGCGTCCCTTGGGTCCCTTGGGTCCTTTAGGTCCCTTAGGTCCCTTTCTTGCGGCCAGCTACTTCAACCGGAACGCCCGAAACGAGTGCGGCGGCACGTCGAAGCCGAGTACATTCTGCTTTGGGCCCGGGGCCCCACGCCGGCCGCGGCTCACGCGCTCGACCGCCTGCAAGGTCTCCCCGGATGCGATGTCCTGGGCCGACGTCTGCGTTGCGTTGAGGACCACGGACGCGGCGACCGGCTCGTCGCGGAAGTTTTCCACGATGAACGTGCCGTTGTCGTACGCGAAAAGGCTGACCTTGCCGGGGGCTTCGAGCACCACCGGCAGATGCGAGGTCACAACCCGGCGGATCGCGTTCAGCGCGGGCGCCGGGTAATGGTAGAAGTCCGCGAAATTTTCGGGGACCGTGAGCACATAGAGGTGACCCTTCGCGTAGTCGGCGTCGTGGAGCAACGGCCATCCGTTGTCGCCGGCGATGGCGGAGACCAGTTCCCAGGAGTCGTTGGTGCGGTAGCCGATCTGCGGGATGAGGATGGGCTTCTCCGACTCCACCGTCGGGCCCCAGCCGGCGGGCTGGAAGGTGGTCACTGCCGCGATCCGGCCGGTGTGCTCGATTTCGGCAAGGTGATGCAGGCCTTTGTCCGCCAGCGCGCGCACGAGACCGGAGGTGATCACCACGTTCCGGCCGGCGCGAAGTTGCCGCTCGATCTTCCCGATCAGACCGGGGTCGTGCGCGGCATGCTGGGTGAGCAGCACGACGGCCTCCTCGGTGGGGAATTCCGGCACCAGTTCGATGGGCAGGCCGATCATTCCGAGGTAGCTTTCGAGAAAGTCCTCGCCCGTGGAGTGGTACGGTCGATAGCTCTTCAATCCGACCGGCCTGCCCAACGCTCCGATCACGGCGTCGACCGCTGCAAAGGCCACCCCGGCGACCCGCGCGTAGGACGTCGGCGTCACGGTCCTGCCGTCGGGGAGGGGGACGGGCTGGCGGAGCGCCGCGAAATTGAAGCTCGTTTTTCCATCCTGCCAAGGCGCGCGGGCCTCGTCGCTCAGGGGATAATGCATCTGGCGGATGTCGAAGAGGGTGATTTCCGGCGCAGCTTTCGCGAACAAGGTCACCCAGAGCTGCTCGGCGAACCGGTCGTAGTATCGCGCGCCGCCCGTATCCACCCAGCCGCCGCCATTCCGGCCCGGCATGATGTTCTCGAAGTAACGCATGATCGAATACCCGTGGTAGGCCTGCAGGTGCTGGGCGCTGAGGACGGGATCGCGCGTTTCGGTGCCGGTGTAGAGACCGTCGAAAATCGTCCGCTGCTCTTCGAGGTTGAAGCCGAGGCCCTGGAAGTGTTCGTACCAGTTCGGGTACTTGATGATCACCTTCACGTTCGGGTTCACCCGTCGCGCCGGAGCCATGATCAGGTCGCGGGCGGCGGCGGCCATCACTTCCAGGCGATACTTGGTCCAGCTGCGGCGGCCCCTGGCCTGGAGATCGTGCTCGGATTTGGTGCTGGTGAAGAAGAAGTCGTCGAGGATCACCTCGTCGAAGTGCCGCGCGGTGTGCTCGATGATCTCCTGCACCTTCTGCCGGTGCTCCGGGTTGCTGTACGAGAAGGTCTCGAACCGGTTGCTCTCGTTGATCGTGTACGTGATGCCGCCGGCGGTCTTTATGCCCCGCGCCGCAAAGAAGGCCTTGGCGGCCTCGAGCGTCCTGCTGTCGACGATGATCAGGTCGCGGTGGGTCTCGAGGTAGATCTTGTCGACGTGCACCTGCGAGGAGAGCTCCTGCCACCGGCTCTCGAGCCACGCCGGGTCGGCCATCTCACGCACCTCGTAGGCGCGGCAGTAGACGGCGACTTTGAAGTTTTGGTACGCGACGGCCGGCAGAGCGGAAACCAACGACAACAGAATCCAGGCGACCAGGGGGAGTCGGGAGGGCATGACGTAAGCCTGCACCAGGACGCGGGGTGCTCGCAACCGCCCGGTGCTGCTCACAGTTGAGCGAAAAGGAGGTTTCTAGTTTCGGGTTTCTGGTTTCGAGTTGGGAAACCCAAAACTCAAAACCCAAAACCCAAAACCGCGCGTAGCGCGCTACTCCCAGTACTCCGCCCAGCTCGAACTCGTCTCGGTCACGCGCACGCGCTCCAGCCGGACGTCGCCGGGGATCGGATACTCGGCATCGGAGGCCGCGGCGGTCATCTGGGCGCGGATCTCCTGGAACAGTTCGCGCGCGAGCACCTCCGTGGTGGGGTCGGTGTTCGCAAACGCCAGGACACGGTCGCCGTAGGCGGCGCGCAGCTCCCGGAACTGCGGATCGGCGGTGTTGAGCGAGAAGGAGTGGTCGTACCGGTCGACGATCTCGTGCACCGCCGTCTTCAGCGCCTTGAAGTCGCAGACCATGTCGTGCGCATCGAGCGAGTCGGAGGTGACGATCACCTCCACCGTGCGCGAATGCCCATGCGGGTAGCGGCAGGCCCCGGGGTGCTTGGTCAGCAGGTGTCCGCTTTCGATGGTGAAACGCTTGGCGATCCGGAAAGGCATGAGATTTTCGGGCCGCTCTGATTTTGCAGCCGGCCGCTTGGCTATTCGCTCCCGTCGTACAGGTACGACACCGAGAGCGCGACCAGCCCGACGCAGACGGCCGCGATCGCCACCGCCGGGAAACGCACGTCGAGCGCGCGGCACACCCACCAGCCCACGAACTCTCCGGCGACAACCGCCACCAGCATGGCGGCGAACAACCAGGACGCTCTCAGGTGATGGATGTGCTTCATGGGAGGAAAGGCCCCTCGGGGCGGGTTAGATCGTACGGGAATGCTTCCGCGGACCTGCGGACAAGGTGTTGTCAAAGCGCATGGCGACGACCCGCAGCAGCGGCACGCCGGCGGCGGTCACCTCGATGCCCTCGGCGGTCCGGCGGACAATGCCGTCGGCGACCAGATCGTTGAGGCTCGCCAGTTCCGTCGCGTAGGTGGCGGCGAAATCGAGACCCAGCTTGCGCGAAAGGGCGGCGAAGTTGAGCCGGCGATTGCACATGATGCCCATGACGATCTCGCGGCGCTTCTTGTCCTCCTCGGTGATGCGATAACCCCGCTCGGTCGGCAGCTGGCCGGCATCGAGCGCGGTGCGCCATTCGTCGAGCGTCTTGAAGTTCTGGCGATAGGAATTCGCGGTCTGGGAGATCGACGAGATTCCGAACGAGTAGAGCGAGAGTCCGCCGCGCGTGCTGTACCCCTGGAAGTTCCGGTGCAGCGTTCCTTCCCGCAGCGCGATGGCGAGCTCGTCGTCGGGCTTCGCAAAGTGATCCAGGCCGACGTCGACGTAACCGGCGGCGGTGAGCTTCTCGTGCGCGACGGCGAACATCGCGAGCTTCTCCTCGGCGCTCGGCAGCTGGTCGCGATCCTCGAAGATCTTCTGCGACGGCTTGATCCACGGCACGTGCGCGTAGCTGAACACGGACAGACGGTCCGGGCTGATCCCGAGGACGTCGTCGATGGTCTTGGAAAACGTCTCGGACGTCTGCAGCGGCAGGCCGTAGATGAGGTCGACGTTGATCGAACCGAAACCGGCGCCGCGCAGCCACTCCATGGTCTGCTCGTTGAGCCGGTGCGGCTGATGGCGGTGAATGGCGAGCTGCACGCGCGGATTCGTGTCCTGGACGCCCAGGGAGGCGCGGTTGGCGCCGATCTCGCGCAGGGCCAGCACGTGTTCCGGCGTGAGCCGGCGCGGATCGATTTCCACGCTGAATTCAACGTCGGGAGCGAGATTCAGGAAATTGGCGCGAATCAGCGCACCCAGGCTGCGCAGCTCCTCCGGGGGGAAAAAGGTCGGGGTGCCGCCGCCCAGGTGGATCTGGGCCACCGGACGGGAGGTGTCGATGCGCGCGGCGATGAGCCGCATCTCCCTCGCGAGATCGTCGAGATATTCCTTGGCCGAGTCGCGACGCTTGGTGATGACCGTGTTGCAGCCGCAGTACCAGCAACGGGTTTCGCAGAACGGCAGATGGAAATAAAGGGAGACGGGACCGGCGCCGGGCTGATTGTCCTCCGCGATCGCGTCCTCCAGACGGAGCGCGGGCAGGTCATTCGTGAACTGCGTCGCAGGGGGATAGGAGGTGTACCGCGGACCGGGGATCGAGTACTTCCGGATCAGGTCGAGGTCCAGCGCCGGGCGGGCTGGAGCGGAAAGGGGAGCGGCGGGCGTGGGGGCGCCAGGGGCATGGGTTTCGTGGGTCGAGATCATTGTGGGAGGGCCAAATCTTCCCACTTCCGCCCCGTACCAGCTGCGCTTGGGTTGCGAAACCGTGTGCGGATCTTGCGAGAGGGTGCGCAGGAATGCGGGCGTCCACGCGGGTCTGATGGACCGCGGGCGGCCCGCCCGCAGGGTCACGCCAGCAACGGCTTCAAACTCCCGAGCGCCATCAACTTCCCGTCGGACTGGGACAGGGCGGCGCCGAGATGGGGGTGCTCGGCGCAGAACGCGGCCACCTGCTCGTCGGTCATCACGAAAAAAGCCGTCGAGAGCGCGTCGGACTGCGCGGCGCTCGGTGCCAGCGCCCACGTCCGGACCGCGCGTACCGCGGGCTGGCCGGTGCGCGGATCGATGAGGTGGGCGCCTTTGACCGCCGTGCCGGAGGCGCTCAAGGAGCAGCGCCGGAGCTGGATCGATTGCACGGCGGGCGGATCACCAATACCGATGCCCCAGCCGGGCTGGCCGGCGGGCGGGTCCATCGCCAGGACGGTGCTGCCGCCCGCCACGAGGCAGGCGGTGGTGATCTTCCACTCCGCGAGGATTTCGGCGCCGCAGTCCAGGGCGTAGCCTTTGCCGATGGCGCCGAGGTCGATCTGTAGCCGCTCGGCGTGCGACGTGACGCGGTGCGCGGCGGGGTCCAGGGTGAAGGGCACGGGATGGGTGCGATCGCGGCCCTCGCTGCGGAACGCCGCATCGAAGGCTCCGCCCGTCGCCAGGGTGACATCGGCGGCGAGCAGCAGGCAGTCGAGCAGGGCTTCGCCCACCGGGACCGCTTCGCCGCGGCGCGAACGATTGACACGGGCGACATCACTCGTCGCCACAAACCGGCTCAGTTCCGCCTCCAACCGGTCGATTTCGCGGAAGACGGCGGCTGACGCCTGGCGGGCGTACTCCGGCTCGTGTCCAGCGATCGCGAGCTCGAAATGCGTCGCCATCGCTTCATGGCGGAAGGTTTGCCAGCTCATGAGGGGCGGGGTGGGGCGAGCCGGGCCGGCGGTCGACGCCACCAGCGCCACCGCAGCTGCACCATGGCGAGGGCTGGACGCAACCACAGCCGCAGGAATCCGTACTTGGACGTCCCGGCCGTCCGCGGGTGGTCGCGCACGGGATGTTCGCCGACCCGGAAGCCCGCGGCAGCCGCCAGCGCCGGCACGAAACTCTGCATCAATTCCATGGGTTCGAAGGCGGACGCGACCTCGCGCCGGAACGCGCGCAACTGACATCCGCTGTCGTGCACGCCGTCGCGCAGCACGCGGCGGCGCACGCCGTTGGCCACCCGCGACATCCACGCCCGCAGTCGGCTGCCTTTCCGGCCCTGCCGCCAGCCGCAGGCGAGATCGACCTGGCCGGACGTGACCATGTCCAGCAATGCCGGCAGATCGCGGGGATCGTTCTGGCCATCGCCGTCGAGCGTCACGATCAGTGGCGCCTGCGCGGCCTGAAGCCCGGCAAGGAGTGCGGCGGCCTGACCGCTCTGTCTCGGGAGACGCAGTTCGCGGCACGCGGGCACGAGTGCCGCGGCGGCCGCGATCTCGGCCGCGGTGCCGTCGGTGCTGCCGTCGTTGACCACGATGATCTCGTAGGCTTCCCCGCGCGCCGCCAGCACGCCGGCGAGCGCCGTCACGAGGGACAGCACATTGCCCTCCTCATTGAACACGGGAATCACGGCGGAGACGGACGGTTTCATGGCTCGTCCCGGACGAAAAGGATGTTGGCATAGCCCGGTCGCAACCCGAGAAACCGTTCGCGGTAACGTCCCGTCAGCCGCGCGCGCACCGCATCGGCCTGATCGCCGGCGACGATCAGCAGCGAACCCCCGAGCTCCGTGGGCGGGGTGGGCCAGTAGCCGACGCCGTCCAAGCCGCGCAGATACCACGGGAGCGGCCAGTATTCGTCTCCGATGACCTGGATCGGCTGGTTCGGATAAGCGGCCCGCGCCGCTGCGGCGACGGCGCGATATTTGAGCACATCCGGCGCGCTGTGCACATACGCGTACGGATTGCGGGCGTCGGCGGCGCGCTGAAACACCGCGAGCCGCAGCTGACCCAGCAGCGTGACGAACGCGAGGAACGCGAACGCCACGGCCACGATCCGTCCCGTGCGCAGCCGGGCGATGGCCAGCAGCCCGCCTGCCGCGAGCACGGCCAGCGCGGGGAGCACCCCCACGAGATTCCACGGCGTCTTGTATGGCACGACCGACAAGGCGAGAAGCATGAGCACGACGAACACGCTGCAGCCGCGGAGGAGGGGGAGGGTACCGGCTGAAGCCGGTATCCGCCTGGCCCACGCGGCGACGCCGCCGATCAGCGCCAGCGTCGTGAACAGCACCTGATGCCAGACGAGTCCGCCGTTTTTCTGCCAGGCAAGGAGTTGGAGATAGTACCACCAGGGCTTCGTATGTCCGCGCGCGTCGGCCGTGTTTTCGGTCCCCTGGGTGAGACCGCGCCACGCATCGACCATGCCGCCGGGGTGCGACCCAAACGAGGTGTAGAAAAGGAGCGCGACGACGAGCGCGGTGACGACGGCCACGCCGGCGTCACGTCGGATCCGCCGCGAAACCGGCCGCGGCGGACGCGCGATCGCGGCGCCGAGCGCGGCAGCGGTCAGAAAGACGATGGCGGATTCCTTGGTCGCGAGGGCCAGCCCGGCAGCGATGCCGCTGGTGACGCACCAGCGCGTACGCCCCGTCTGCCACCATCGGACAGTCGCCAGCGCGCCGAGTATCAGGTAGGTGACGAGCAGCGTCTCCTGAACAAAATAACGGCTGTAATAGACCGCAGCGGGCGAGATCGCCAGGAACGCGGCTGCGAGCGCGGCGAGGAGGGTCGCGTTGCCGCTACCGGCTGAAGCTGGCCTGGCGCTGCGAACCGTAGTGCCGGCTTCAGCCGCTACCTCAACCCGGCGGGTCGCCCTGCCACCTGCTACCAGCCAGCCGAGCAGGGCCACGGCGGCGGCGCCATGGAGGGCCGGCACGAGTCGCAGGGTGACTTCACTGAGTCCGGCGAGCGTGGTCTCGCCCCGCAACCAGGCCATCGGCAGGGCCGCGTAGTACAACGTGGGGCCGTGGTGGTCCGACGGATCGTAGCGGTAGTCGCCGCGCTCGAGCAGCACGCCCGTTTTCACCGCCTGGTTGGCCTCGTCGGCATGCATCGGCCGCCGCGCGAGCTCCCAGGTGCGGACGCCCAGCGCCAGCGCGACGATGGCGACGAGCGGCAGCAGGCGGACAACGGCGGGAGTTGGCATGGCGTGGAGCGGGCGGGGGGCGAAGCCACTTCGAAGGGGCCGTCACGGCATCGTGGCGGTCCTTTCCAAAACGCCAAACGCCAAATCCCAAACGCCAAAGAAATCCCAATCTCCAAACGTTGGTTGCGGCGCAGCCGCTCTAAGCTCTCTGTGGCTATTTCGGAATCCAGGTTGAACGCTGAAACGCTGAAACGCTGAAAATCTGAAATCTGAAATCTGAAATTCCCGGCGCAGCCGGCCTGCAGGACTGAACCTGAATACCGATTTCGCCACAGAGGTCACAGAGGCCCAATCAGAGCCGAGCCGGAGGCGGGCGCTGCGACTGTCTTG
>JAEWKR010000115.1 GCA_023457715.1 Verrucomicrobiota bacterium | reverse complement strand
TCTCTTGCGCCTTCTTGCGCCTTCTTGCGGCGACTGGATCGAGGCTTGGGAGCCTAAAGCCTACCGCCTACCGCCTACCGCTTCTTCAAATGCGCCTGGAGCTTCTTCACGTCGGCGCTGAGGGCGCCGCAATCGCCGGAGCCGCAGCTTGACCCGCGACGTTTCGCCAGCGTTCGCCACCCCAGGTAGGTGACCGCCAGCGCCACGATGGCGAGCGCGAGGATCGACTGGAGTTCGGGCGTGAGGTTCATGCGGGTTTCGACCTCGCCTCAATAGCCAAGTGCCGTGCCAACCTGGTAGACGAGCAGAGAGAGCAGCCACGCCGTGCCGGTCATGTAACCGATCTGGAACAGCGGCCAGCGCCACGAATTCGTTTCGCGTTTCACCACCGCCACCGTGCTCACGCACTGCATCGCGAACACGTAGAAGACCATCAGGCCGAGGCAGACCAACGGCGTGAAGAGCGGCCGCCCGTCCGGCCAGGAGGCGTCGCGCAGCACCGAGCGCAGGGGGGCCGTGTCGCTGTCGTCGAAGTCCTCGACGTTGAACACGACCGCGGTGGAACTGACGAAGACCTCGCGCGCGGCGAACGAGCTCACCAGACCGATCCCGATCCGCCAGTCGAAGCCGAGCGGCCGGATCACCGGCTCCAGCACGCGCCCCGCCTGGCCGGCGTAGCTGTGCTCGATCTGCTGCGCGGCGGTCGCACCGTCGCTTGTTTTTGGATACGTGGTGAGGAACCAGAGTACGATGCTGATGCCGAGGATGACCGTGCCCGCGCGCCGCAGGAAGACCCACGCCCGCTCGAACATGTGCAGGGCCACATCCTTGAGGCGCGGCGCATGATAGGCCGGCAGCTCCATGATCATCACCGGCGGCTCGCCCCGCAGCAGGGTGCGCTTGAACAGCCACGCGAAGCCGAAAGCCCCGAACGTGCCGAGAAAGTACATCAGCAGCATCAGCCCCACCTTGGTCATCAACGGCACCCGCTCGTCCGGCACCAGCGCGGCGATCATCAGCAGATAGACGGGCAACCGCGCCGAACAGCTCATGAGCGGCGCAACCAGGATGGTCACGAGGCGGTCCTTCGGCTGTTCGATGGTCCGCGTCGCCATGATGCCCGGAATGGCACACGCATAGGAACTCAGCAGCGGGATGAAGCTCTTGCCGTTCAGGCCGACGCGGCTCATCAGCCGGTCCATGATGAAGGCGGCGCGGGCCATGTAGCCCGTGCTCTCGAGCATCCCGATGAAGAAGAAAAGAATCAGGATCTGCGGCAGGAAGATCACCACGCCCCCCACCCCGGCGATTGCGCCGTCGGTGATCAGGTCGCGCAGGTCACCGGCCGGCATCGCGTTCTTGACGACTTCGGCCAACCCGGCGACGCGGGCGTCGATCCAGTTCATCGGGTATTCCGCCAGCGTGAAAATGCTGAGGAAGAGCACGGTCATGATCGCGCCCAGGATGAACCAGCCCCACACCGGGTGGGTGACCACCGCGTCGATGCGGTCGGAAACGGTCAGCCCGTTCACCGCGTTGCCGCGAAGCACCACTTTCTCGGCGATGGCTCCGATCGAATCGTAGCGGGAGTTAACCAGGGTCGCGGCCCAGTCCATGTTCTCGGCCTGCCAGCGCTTTTCCCAATTCGAGAGGATTTCCTGCGTCTTGGCGTGGAGCGGCGTGGAACCCGCGACCCGCACCGTGTCCTGGTCGGTGAGCAGCAGCAACGCCTCCGCCCGGGCGATCAACGGCGCCTTTCCGTCATTCGCGACGAGCGAGGCCTGCAGGTCGGACACCGCCGGGGCGATGGCCGCCGGCACATCCCACGCGTGTTTGGACAGCGGCAGGTCCGGCCGGCTCATCGCGAGCTTCAGCTCGATCAGGCCCTTGCCATTGACCGCCTCGCAGCCGATCACCGGAACGCCCAGCTCGTGTTCCAGGCGCGCGACCCGGATATCAAGCCCCTGCTCCGCCGCCAGATCCATCATGTTGAGGACCAGGATGACGGGCCGGCCCAGATCGAGGATCTGGTGCACGAGGTAAAGGTTGCGTTCGAGATTGGTGGCGTCGACGACGCACAGGATCCGATCCGGCTGCGCGGTGTCGGCGCGCCGGCCCAGTAGCACATCGCGCGTCACGGCTTCGTCCGGGGAACGCGCCGCCAGCGAATACGCGCCCGGGAGGTCGATGACGGTGATCGGCTGGCCGTGTTGTGAGTAGGCGGTGCCGACCTTTTTCTCGACGGTGACGCCGGGATAGTTGCCCACCTTCTGTTTCAGGCCGGTCAGCGCATTGAACAGCGTGCTCTTGCCGCAATTCGGATTTCCGACCACCGCGTAGACAGGGGTCCGGGTGGCGCTCGGGCCGCCATTGCCGACCGAGCGCGTGATGTGAGGCGCCGGGGTCACTCAGGCTTTCTCCACCAGGACGTGCTCGGCTTCCGCCTTGCGCAGGGTCAGGTGATAGCCACGGACCTTGATTTCGAGCGGATCACCCAGGGGGGCCGCGCGGACCAGCGTGAGCTTGGTGCCCGTGAGCAATCCCATCTCGCGCAGCCTCAGGAAGGCGGCGCCCGCCTTGGGAAACTCGCGCACGACGGCAGTCGATCCGATGGCCAGCTCTGAAAGTTTAACGGCAGCATTCATTGGGCGTGGGTCCCAACCGACACGTGAGCTCACGCCCGCCGCGCCGGCTTTTCGACAAAAATATTCATGGCCGCATCGTGGTTCAGCGCGATGCGGTTCCCGTTGACCGCGCAAACGAACGGCCCCCGGCCGCCGATCTTCGTCACCGTGGCCGACTCGCCAAACCCCATCTCGCGCACGCGCTGGCAAAACTGCGCGCTGCCGGCGAGTTCCCGAATGCGCGCACTCTCTCCAGCGGGCAGCTGGCAAAGAGGCAGCAGATCGGACGTGAGCTTGATCATCGTGGGCAGAGGAACGCGGTAGATGAGACCCGGTTTCAGTCGCAGAGCAAGCAAAACGCCCCCGAACCCACCCTCAATCCGATTAAGGAAATCCTTTAGCCTAGCCGAAGCGAAACAGGTCGTTACAACGCAACCGCTTACAAACCTCTGCTTTGGGGACAGACATGAAAAGCGGCCCCCGACGCCTTCCTGAGATCCCGGATTTCGAGGGTCTGTCCCCCAAAGTTTCAGGGTCTGTCCCTTGTCGTCCGCCCTTGAGATCCGGAATTCGCGGACCTGTCCCCTCAACGCTCTTGTGGTCCGCCCCTGAGATCCGGGATCCGCGTGCCTGTCCCCTCAACGTCCGTCCCGAGGGTCTGTCCCCCTCCAAGAGGCCGAGTTTTCAGGGTCTGTCCCCCTCCAAAGGGTCCTGCGGTTCTTATCGATCGCGTGAAGAAGCCGGCTTTGCCGCCGCGATGACCGCCGGATGTCGGGCGATCAGCTTGAAGGCCTCGGCGACGAGCGTCTTTCCCGGCTCCATGCGGTGCCAGGGCGAAGCGCCGGAGGGATGCGGCAACGGAATGCAGACCGCGTCGTGCCCATGGTAACTCAGCGGAAAGCTCCGGCCGATGGTGTCCAGGAGCGGCCGCTCGCCGAGAAACTGACCGATCGCGAGCTTCCCCACGGGCAGAACCAATTTGGGCTGCAGCAGGTCGAACTCACGCTGAAGCCAGTGCCCGCAGGCCTCGATCTCCGCTGGCGCCGGGACCCGGTCTCCCCCTTCCGCCCGTTTTCCCGGAAAACAGCGGCACACCGCGGCAAAGTAAACCCGGTCGCGCACCTGTTCCTCGTCCCAGCCAAGGCCCGCGGCAAACCACTTGAACAGCGTCTTGCCGGCGGTCCAGGCGAACGGACGCCCCATCACCGGCTCTTTGTCGCCGGGTGCCTGACCCACGAGCAGGATCTCGCTGGCCACAGGCCGGCCGTGCACGACCGGTTTGAACATGGCCGGGCAGCGCGTGCAGGCACGCAGCGCGGCAAAATGACGTTCAAGGTCGCGGGCGGTCGCAGGCATGGGGGAAGAAAAGCTGATCTCGTAGGCTGCGTGCAAGTAGGCAGGGTCGAATCGCTGGCGCTCTTCGCTACATTCGATCCGGCGAACCGTGGCCGGTACAGCCCCAACGCCCTGGTCGAATCGCTGGCGCTCTTCGCTACATTCGCCCCGCTTGGGTAGGTAGTCCCGACTGCGCGCAGTACCCAAACCACGGCAGACGAGCCTGCGACCAATAAGTCGCGACTTTATCGCCGGCCGCGCCAGAGGCCTCCGAAGAAGCTCTTCTTCTCCGCCGGCTTCTCCACCGGAATCGCCGGAGCTCCGGGACTGCGTCGCGCACCTCCGGAATGCTGGCGGCTCTCGCTGCCTTGTGAGTCGCGGCTTTGCGCCCGTCCGCCACCCTGACCCTGCGATCGGCCCCCGCCCTGCGAACGGCCCTGACCGCGTCCGTGCTGCTGGCCGCCCTGCCGGCCGCCGCCGCCACCACCCCCGCGACGGCCACCCTGTTGCTGGGGCTGCGCGGGACGGGCGGACAACGGCTTGTAATCAAATCCTTCGAGTCGAAGCTCCGGGATTTTCGCGCCAATGAAACGCTCGATGTCGCGAACGTCGGAGGCATTCTCCGGCGTGACCAGCGTGAACGCGTCGCCCACCGCCTGCGCGCGGCCGGTGCGGCCGATCCGGTGGACGTAGTCCTCCGGATTCTCCGGCACGTCGTAGTTGATGACATGCGTCACCCCGGCGACGTCGATGCCGCGCGCGGCAATGTCGGTGGCGACCATGATCTCGTACTTGCCGCTCTTGAAGCCGGCCAGCGCCTCGATGCGCTGATTCTGTGACCGGTTGGCATGCAGGACCGCCACGCTATGGTTGGCGGCCTTGAGCTTGCGCGCGATCTTGTCGGCGCCGTGCTTGGTGCGGGAAAAGACGAGCACGCTGTCGAAATCGGTCTTCTCCAGCAGCGCCAGCAGCAGGTCGAACTTTTGGTCGAAATTCACCGGGTACACCGCATGCGTGACGGACTGGTTCACCGAGCGATTCACGCCGATCTCGACCTTGGTGGGATTGCGCAGGGCAAATGAGGCCACCGCCGCGATTTCCGGCGGCACCGTCGCCGAGAAAAACAGGGTCTGCCGCTCCCGCGGGCAACGGCCGATGATGTCCTTCACGACGGGCAGGAAGCCCATGTCGAGCATCCGATCGACTTCGTCGAGCACGAGAATCTGGACATCCCGCAGCGACAATGCGCCTTCCTTGAGAAAATCAACCAGGCGCCCCGGCGTCGCGACAATGATGTCGACGCCGCGCTTGAGTTCGCTCCGCTGGTGCCCGTAGCCGACACCGCCAAACACGGCGAGCGGACGGATATCGCTGAACCGCGCGAAATCCCGAAACGAGGTTTCCACCTGGGCGGCAAGTTCACGGGTCGGCTCGAGAACGAGAACGCGCGGACCGGAACGTCCGGCCATCGTCTTTTCGAGCCGGGTGAGAATGGGCAGCGCAAAGGCGGCGGTCTTGCCCGTGCCCGTCTGGGCCGAGCCAATCAGGTCGCCGCCGCCAAGCACCACCGGAATGGCGCGCAGCTGAATAGGCGTGGGGTCCGTATAGCCAGCGGCTTGGACACCGCGGAGGACCGTGGGAGATAAATTGAGAGCTTTGAAAGACATGCTGAGGGATGAGGGAGTGAGGGACTGAGGGAATGAGTGGGCGCACCATACGCCTTTGATGAAAGGCTGACAGGTCGGGTCACTCACACTCATTCCCTCAATCCCTCAGTCCCTTCTCCCCCAAACAAAAAGGGACGAAACCCCGAAGGGTATCGTCCCTCGAAAATGGAATTAACCGGTCGGATTAGTAACGACGGTCGCCACGATCGCGATCGCGACCGCCGCCGAAGCCGCCGCGGCCACCGCCGCCGCCGCCGCCGCCGAAGCCACGGCCGCCACCGCCGAAGCCGCCGCCAGCCGGACGATCTTCCTTCGGGCGGGCTTCATTCACGGTCAGCTGACGGCCACCGAGTTCGGTGCCGTTGATCTTTTCCGCCGCGGACTTGGCCTCTTCGGCCGTGCCCATGGTGACGAACGCGAAACCGCGCGGGCGGCCGGTCATCTTATCCATCGCGACGTAAACGTCGGTCACGCTGCCGAACTGGCCGAAGTGGGAGCGGAGCTCGTCTTCGGTCGTCTTGAAGGACAGGTTACCGACGTACAGTTTGGAATTACTCATGTGATGTCTCGTAGATCCACCGTCTCACTTGGCAGTCCGTTCCCAACTTGGGTTTCGAAATCATCACTTAAGCCAAACGCTCAGCCAACGACTCACCAGAAACTGTCATCTCAACGCTTTCTCTAACGATTCGGCGGTGAAACTGCACGGGGACGTGCCGAAAGCAAGGCAATTCGAGCTGCGGCGCGTTGCGGGGATTACCTAACTGCGTCCAGATCAGCCACAAACCGGTTATGACAAAGGAGCCAGCGGATCCCGCCCCACCGTTAGTTTGAGGGATGCAGCAACTGATCGAGCAACCGGCGATCACGCTTTGTCGGCCGGCCGCTGCCCTTTTCCCGCGCCAACGTTTGCTGGACGGACGCCGTCCGCGCTTTCTCGAACTCCTCCGGCGGCGTGTGATCGGTGCAGAAGTCGGGCACCAGCTTCGCCCCCACGCGCGAACGCGGAACGCCGGTTACTTCCACGGTTCGCTTCACCAGGCCCTGCCAGACCACAATGCGCTCCCCGAAACGAACCTCATGCGCCGGCTTGGCCGGTAATTCATTGATCTGCACCGTTCCCGCGCGACAGGCATCCGTCGCCAGGCTCCGGGTCTTAAACAGCCGCACCGACCAAAGCCATTTGTCGAGCCGGGCGGCGGGAGTGCTCGCGGTATTCAAGGTTACGGGACGGAAATCAAGGTGACCGTTCCGCGCAACTCGGACTTCCGGTTTCTAGTCTCTAGTTTCTAGTTTCTAGTTTCTGGTTTCTCGTTTCTGGTTTCTCGTTTCTGGTTCTAGCTCCGCGGGGCTTCTCCGTGACCGCCTATTTCCTACCCGCGCCGCGGAACGTCTCCCGGAACCAGTCGTTGATCAGCGTTTTCTCGTGCCGCAGGGGGTCGTCGCGGAACGTGCCGGTGATCTTCATCAGGAAGGACAGATCGCGCAGGTCGCTCTTCCCTTCCTTGAGGATCTGTCCGTCCGCTGAAGCCACGCGATACGTGAGGCTGATCCGCGGCGGATAGATGTCCTTCACAACCCGCACGTCATCCCAGTTCGGCCCCCGCCAGGGTTCATACTCTCCGGCGAGGTCGACGTCGCTGACGGAGACGTATAATTTCGCGTCCGCGGGCACGTGCCGCCGCGCCTGGTCCACAAAATATTCCCTCAGTTCATCGAGAATGGCATCCCGGCCCGCGTCGCTGCCCGTATAGCTGTCCCGCACATCCGTAAAATTTTCCGGCGCGACGTACACCACTTCGGCCCGGACGGTGGCTGCGGAGGGGGCGGCGGGGTTGGCTGCCTGCACCGACGGCGCGAACACCGCGCACGCGACCAGCAAGAAGAAAGCGGTTTTCATGATGGGGTTGTGACGGACCCTGACCCCAAATTGTTCCACGGTCAAAACGGAAGACAACGACGAGGAGAGGTCGGTCAAGCAACCGGAGCCCGTTCATGCCAACGATGACGGACGGATCTGCACGAGAACGTACTTGCTCGCCGGCGTGTTGCTGATGGCCGCAACGTGATCAATCGGCACCAGCACATTGGCTTCGGGAAAGTAGGTCGCGACACAGCCTCGCGGCAGACGGTACGGAGCGACCATGAAACCGTCAGCCCGTCGCACCTCCTCATAGTGGCTCGTCAGATCCACGCGCTGTCCCCCCATGAGGCCCGCGTCCCGCACATCGTCCTCGTTCATGAACACGACCCGACGCCCGCCGAAGACGCCGCGGTAGCGGTCGTCCAGACCGTAGATCGTGGTGTTGAACTGGTCGTGGGAGCGGATCGTCATCATCAGGTACTCGCCGGGACGGGTCGTCGCCTGCGGGAGGGGAGCGGTGATGAAATTTGCCCGGTGGGTGGGCGTGCGCCACTGGCGCTCCCTCGCCGTGTTCGGCAGGTAAAACGGCGCTTCGCGCACCCGGGTGTTGTACCGTTCAAAACCCGGGACCACCCGTTCGATCCGGTCCCGGATGAGGTCGTAGTTCGCCTCGAAGTCCCGCCACGGAATCGCCGGCAACGCGGCTGGCCCGGCTCGCGTCGCTAGCGTAGCCGCCGCCAGACGACACACGATCGCCGGCTCACTGAGCAACGCCGTCGAGGCGGGAGGCGCCACTCCCTGGGAGCGATTGATGACGCTCATGGAATCCTCGGTCGTGACGAACTGGGGGCCCGTCGCCTGCTGGTCGATCTCGCTGCGACCCAGGCATGGCAGGAGCAGCCCAATCCGCCCGGTGACCAGGTGCGCGCGGTTCAACTTGGTGGCGACATGCGCGGTCACGGCGCAACGGCGGAGCGCGGCTGCGGTAAAGTCGGTGTCGGGGGTGGCCGACAGGAAATTGCCCCCCATCGCGATGAAAACCGACGCCCGGCCGCCGTGCATCGCCTTGATTGCCTCGACGGTGTCGTACCCGTGCTTCCGGGGGGCATGAAATCCGAACTCGGCATCCAACCGGCTGAGCCAGGCATCCGACATCTTCTCGAAGATCCCCATCGTGCGGTCACCCTGGACGTTGGAATGGCCGCGCACCGGACACACGCCCGCGCCGGGCCGGCCGACCTGGCCCCGGAGCAGGAGGAAGTTCACGACCTGCTGGATCGTCGCCACCGCCGCCGGCTGCTGCGTCAACCCCATCGCCCAGCAACAGATCGTCGCCCGCGACCGCTGCGCGATGGCCGCAACCTGTTCGATGCCAGCCCGGGACACTCCCGACGCGGACTCGATCGCGGTCCAGTCCGTGGCGCGCAGATCGGCCACGAGCGCCTCGAAGCCTTCCGTGTGCTCGCGGATAAAGTCGCGATCGAAAACGGCGCCCGGGCTGGCGTCTTCCGCCGCGAGCATCGCCTTCATGAGTCCCTTGAACAGGGCCAGGTCCCCGCCAACGCGCGGTTGGACCCACACATCGGCAAGCCGCCGGCCTTCCCCGAGCAGCGCCGGCAGGGCCTTGAGCGGGTTCAGGAAATCCTGCGGGTTGGTGAATCGCTCCAGCCCCACCTCCGGCATCGGATTGATCGAGACGAGGGTGGCGCCCCGCTCCTTTGCCGCCTGCAGCGTCGCCAGCATGCGCGGGTGATTCGTCCCGGGATTCTGGCCGATGACGAAGATGGCGTCCGCCCGGGCAAAATCATCCAGCCGCACCGTGCCTTTGCCGACGCCGATGCTCGCGTGCAACGCGGCACCACTCGACTCGTGGCACATGTTCGAGCAATCCGGCAGATTGTTGGTCCCGAATTGCCGGGCAAACAACTGCCACAGGAACGCCGCCTCGTTGCTGGTTCGTCCGGAGGTGTAGAAGATCGCTTCGTCGGGCGACGACAGCGCGTTCAGCTCCCGGGCGAGCAAGGCGAAGGCTACTTCCCAGGAGATCGGCTCGTAGAACCGCGCCCCTGGTCGCAGCACCATCGGCTCGGTCAACCGCCCCTGCTGATTGAGCCAGTAGTCGCTCTGCTCCGCGAGATGCTCGACGGAATGGCTCCGGAAGAACGCCGCATCGCAGCGCCGCGGGGTCGCCTCGTCGGCGAGGGCTTTGGCGCCGTTTTCGCAGAACTCGAAGGTGTGGCGATCGGCATCCGGACTCGGCCACGCACACGACTGGCAGTCGAAGCCGTCCACCTGATTGAGCGCCAGCAACGCGCGCACCCCGCGCGCGACGCCCATGCCCTGGACCAATTCGGTGGTCTTGTTGACGGCGCGAAGTCCGGCTGCCGCCGGATGGGCGCGATCAAGGCGGGGTGGCACCGGCTCGGGAGGAGTTTGGGCGGACACAGGTGGGGTGGGACGGATCAGCCGCACAATGCAAAGCGCGCCGGGAAACTCAAAACCGATCTCCAGAACTCCCAAGCCTCGCGCGTCGGGGAACGACAACCATGGAGAGACCGCGTGCACCCCCCGGTTGCTTTTCCGTTTTCCAGCGTATCTTTGCGCCCCCACTCCCACATGAACGCCAACTTCGTCCCGTTGCTGTCCGGCCGGGTACCCGCCGAACTGCAGCACCAGGGCTTTGTCCGCGAGGTGAATCGCACCGTCCCCGAGCGGCGGGATCCCCGCGTCGAACGGCTGATCCTGATCTGCTGGCTGCTGATCGCGTTGAAACACGTGGCCATCATCTGGCTGGTCCACCATTACCCGGTCCCCTTCCACCCGCTTTGGATCAACGTCCCGACCTGGCTGCTCGGCGCGCTGGCGACGGGGATCTATTACGGCCACAGCCGGGGGTGACCTGGTCGGGGCCCATGGAGAAGAATTGCCCGCGAGGCACACGACTTTCGCGGGTAAACCCTCTTCGGTGACGTTCTGCCCTTCGCGCTCATCCGCGTCATTCGCGGGCGCCCGGCTTGGGCACGACGTGTCCCGAGGTGAGAACTCCGACCGGAAGCCCCCGGCGACTCCCTTTAATTTCGAATCGCACGCCTTAACTCAACGCACTTAGCTCCAAGCTTTAAGTTGGAACTATGCAGACGGATTAACCACGAATGGACACGAATGAACACGAATAGGAGAGGAAACTCGAATGCAGCCCGTCCGTAGTCCCGCTCACTGTTTTGTGCCTGCGCGGAAGTGATGCTTTTCCCA
>JAEWKR010000114.1 GCA_023457715.1 Verrucomicrobiota bacterium | reverse complement strand
GTTCGATGTTCGATGTTCGATGTTCGATGTTCGATGTTCGATGTTCGATGTTCGATGTTCGATGTTCGATGTTCGATGTTCGATGTTCGATGTTCGATGTTCGATGCTACCGCCTGCCGCCCTTCATCCGCTGAAGCGCCGCCAAGGCCTCCCGCCGGGCGGTCGCGTGATCCACGATCGGCTCCGGGTAATCCCGGCCCAGGCGTATCCCCGCGGCACTGACTTCAAGTGGGAACTCCCAGGGCGCGTGGATCACATGATCGGGCAGAGCCTGCAGCTCCGGCAGCCAGCGTCGCAGGTAGACCCCTTGGGGATCGAACTTCCGGCTCTGCGTGACGGGCGCGAAGATCCGAAAATACGGTGCGGCATCCACGCCACATCCCGCGGACCACTGCCAGCCGAGGGTATTGCTGGCCAGGTCGGCGTCGACGAGCGTGTCCCAGAACCAGGCCGCGCCCAGCGTCCACGGCAGCCGGAGGTGCTTGACGAGAAACGAGGCCACGATCATCCGCACGCGGTTATGCATCCAGCCGGTCCGCCAGAGCTGGCGCATTCCGGCATCGACGATCGGATAACCCGTCTCGCCGCGTTGCCACGCGCGCAGCCTGTCCCCGTTCGGGTCCTCCGCCCAGGGGAAGGCGGAGAACGCCGCGCGCAGCGGCTGCTCCGGAGCGTGGGGAAAATGCACGAGCGAGTGATACGCGAACTCGCGCCAGCCGAGTTCCGTCAGAAAGGTCGACGCTCCCTGGTGGGCCGGAAACACGCCGGCGTCCCGGCCGATCGCGGCGACGTCGGCCCACACCTGCTCCGGGGAGAGTTCGCCGAAGTGCAGGGCCGCCGAAAGCCGGGAAGTGCCATCGTCAGCCGGATGGTCGCGCGCCGTGGCGTACCCTTCGATGGTCCCGCTCAGAAACCGGCGCAACCTAAGCTTCGCCCCCGCCTCGCCCGCCGAAAGGTCGCGGGTGAAGTCCGCATCCCAGCCCTGCGCCGGCTTGAGTTGCAACGCGTCCAACGCGAGCGATCGCGGCCAGCGCGACGGCGCCGCGAGGTTTCCCCGCGGCAAACGCGCCGGCGTGCGCACCGCGCCCTGGTCCGCCCCGCCCTCGCGCAGGCTCCAGCAGGTCCGCCAGAACGGCGTGAAGACCTGAAACGGCCCGCCTTGCCGGTTGCGTACACGCTCGGGCTCCAGCAGGAGCGAACCCGAAAATGCCTCGGCCGCGCATCCCGCCGCCCGCAAGCCGCGAGTCACGCCCGCATCGCGATGGACGCTCGCCGGTTCGTAACGCCGGGTCCAGTACACCGCGTCGGCGCCGGTTTCACGCGCCAACGAGGTCAGCTCCGTCAACGCATCGCCCTCACGGAGAATCAGACGCGAACCGCGGGCTTCCAGGGATCGCGCCAGTTCCGCCAGCGAGCGGTGCAGCCAGGCGCGCGCGGCTCCGCCCATCGGCCAGCGGCCTTCCCCGGCCTCGTCGAGGACGTACACCGGGATCACCGGAGCCCGGCGTCGGACCGCCGCCAGCAGCGCGGGGTGATCCTGCAACCGCAGGTCCTGTCGGAACCAGACCAGCGTGGCGCCCATCGGCTGCCTCGTCGTCAGCTGACGGCCGGATAACTGCCCAGCCACTTCACCATCGGGCAGAACGCCTTCAGCTGCGCGAGCGCATCCTTCATCGCCGCGTCCTCGTAATGGCCCGTGACGTCGAGGAAGAAGTAGTAATCCCACGGCCGCTTCTTGCTCGGCCGCGACTCGATCTTGGAGAGATTGATCCCGCGTTCCGCGAGCGGCATCAGCATCTTGAGCAATGCGCCGGAGTGTGAGGCGGCTTCGTCGCCCAGCGAGACGAGCAGGCTGGTGAGATCCTTGCCTTTGCCCACCGGGCCTGACGGCTTGCGGCCGATGACGAAGAACCGGGTCGTGTTGTCGGCCTTGTCCTGGATGTGCCGCTCCACGATCGGCACGCCATAATGTTCGGCCGCCAGCTCCCCGGCCACCGCGGCGGTGCCGGGCTCGTCCTTCGCCATCTGCACCGCGCGCGAGGTGCTCGACGCCTCCACCAGCTGCGCATGCGGCAGGTGGCGCTGCAGCCAGTGGCGGCATTGGGCGAGCGCCTGATCCTTGGAGTAAACCCGCTGAATCGCCTCGAGCGGCGAGGTCGAGATCAAGGCATGCGTGATCTCCAGGTAGATCTGGGCGACGATCTTCAGGTCGCTTTCGACAAAGCTGTCCAACGCCTCCCGGACCGAGCCCTCCGTCGAATTCTCGATCGGAATCACGGCGTAATCGGTCTCGCCCTTCTCCACCGCGGTGAAGATGTCGCTCACCGTCGCCATGGCATGATAGTCGACGCTCGCGCCGAACTTCTTCAGGGCGGCGGCGTGGGTGTTGCTCGCCTCGGGCCCCAGGTAGGCGATCACGAGCGGCTTCTCCAGCGCGATGGCCGCGGACATGATTTCGCGGTAGATCGCCTTCAAGGCCTCGTTCTTGATGGGTCCGCCATTCTGCGCCGTGACCTTCCGCAGCACCGCGTCCTCACGTTCCGCCACGTAGATCTGTCCGCCTTGGCTGCGCTTCACCTTGCCGATCTCCGCGGCGAGCGACAGTCGCTCGTTCAAAAGCTCGACGAGCTGGCGGTCGAGCTGGTCGATCTTCTGCCGAATGGGCTCCAGGTTCATGGGGAAGACGGGACGGACGGATCGCCGGCCGCCGGTTTTTCCGGCTCGGGCGCGGACTCGTCAGAGGGGGTCTCGCCCGGCGCGGGCTCGGGCGGGGCCATGGTGGCGGCATTTCCTTCCAGCGGCAGCTGCTCATCCGACAAACCCATGTCCGTGTCGGTGGGCTTCGGGGCGCTCTCGGAGGTTTTGAGCCACTCGTCGATCTGCCGGGACGACAGCACGTCAGAGGCCGGCAGTTCATCCAGGGACTTGATACCGACGAACTCGAGAAACTGGTCGGTCGTGCCGTACTGGATCGGACGCCCGGGCGAATCCGCGCGACCCACGACGTAGATGAGTTCGCGTTCGAGCAGCTTGTTGACCCCGGCCTCCGCCGACACGCCGCGGATGGTCTCGATTTCACCGCGCGTGACCGGTTGACGGTACGCGATCACGGCGAGCGTTTCGATCGCGGACTGGCTGAGCTTCACGGGCGGCGGCTCCTGGCGCAGAATGCGGACCCAGCGCGCGAACCGCGGATTCGTCACGATGCGATAGCCGTTGTTGCCCTCGATCAGGAGGATTCCCTCGTCCGCCGCCTTGAGCTCGGTGGCAATCGCATCCATGGCCTCCCGGATCTGGGTGGCCGTGATGAGGGACGGGACGTCGTGGTAAAGCTCCGGATCCTGCGGCCCGTCCTCGATCAGAATCTCCGCGGCCTCCGGTGCCGGCGTCTGGGACGGCGTCGCGTCAGGGCTTCCCTCCCCCGCCGGGTGGGTTGCCGGTGCCTCGGCGCCCGGCGCTGCGTTCTCTTCCGCCGCAGCCGGCGCGACCGCCGGAACCACCTCTTCGCTTTCCGCCAGCGCGGCCGCCGCCTGGTCATGGAACCGCGTGAATGCCGCCTGGATGTCCTTCACCCCGAGCGGTTGATTCGTCGAAAGCAGCAGTGCCTTGAGCACCTTTTTCAGATTGAACGCCATGCCGGTATAATCGGACGAGTGATGCGGCCGCACGGTGGCTCAGGCAATACTGAAAAGGGAGTGAGGGAATGAGGGAGTGAGGGAGTAAGGGTCGAACGCACATTGCCCCCGCCCCCCCTCATTCCCCCACGCCCTCATTCCCTCCCCCCTCACTCCCTCACTCCCTCATTCCCTCCCCCCTCATTCCCTCATTCCCTCACTCCCTAACTCCCTTCCCCCTTCTTCTTTGACCGCGGGAGTCCATGCGCTTAGCTGCGGGGTTCTACTTTCTATGCCCGCCAAACCGACCATCATCTACACGAAGACCGACGAAGCTCCGGCACTGGCCACCTACTCGCTGCTGCCGATCGTGCGGGCGTTCACGCGCCCCGCCGGGATCAACGTGGAACTGCGGGATATTTCCCTCGCCGGTCGCATCCTGGCCCAGTTTCCGGAAGCGCTGTCGGAGGCCCAGCGGGTCGGTGACGAACTTGGCCATCTCGGCGCGCTGACGCTGCAGCCGGACGCCAATATCATCAAGCTGCCCAACATCAGCGCTTCGGTGCCGCAGTTGAAGGAAGCCATCGCCGAGCTGCAGGCGCACGGCTACAAGATCCCGGCGTACCCCGAGACGCCCCAGACCGACGCCGAACGGGACGCCAAGGCCCGCTATGACAAGGTAAAGGGTTCCGCGGTGAATCCGGTGCTGCGCGAGGGCAACTCCGATCGCCGCGCCCCCAAGGCCGTGAAGGACTACGCCCGCGCTCATCCGCATTCCATGGGCAAGTGGTCGCCGGACTCCAAGACCCGCGTCGTGACGATGGGGAAGGACGATTTCTTCTCGAACGAGAAATCCGTCACGGTGCGCAGCGCGACAACCGTGAAGATCGAGTTCGCGGGGGCCGACGGCTCCAGCAAGGTGCTGAAGGAAAAGACACCGCTGAAAGCGGGTGAGATCCTCGACGCCACGGTCATGCGCCGGAAGGCGCTGGTCGCGTTTTACGAGGAGCAGATTGCCCGCGCGAAAGCGGACGGTGTCCTCTTCTCCCTCCACCTGAAGGCGACCATGATGAAGGTGTCGGATCCGATTCTTTTCGGCCACGCCGTTCGCGTTTACTTCCGGGAGCTCCTCAACCGCCACGCCGCCACCTTCGCGGAACTCGGCGTCGACCTTAACAATGGCTTTGGCGACCTCGTCGAGAAGCTGCAAAAGCTGCCGGCGGAAAAGAAGGCCGCCATCGAGTCGGACATCCAGGCCGCCTATGCGGCCGGCCCCGGCGTGGCCATGGTCAATAGCGACCAGGGCATCACCAACCTCCATGTCCCGAGCGATGTCATCGTCGATGCCTCGATGCCGGCCATGATCCGCGCCGGCGGCAAAATGTACGACGCGCAGGGCAAGTTGCAGGACACGCTCGCGGTCATCCCGGACAGTTCCTACGCGGGCGTCTACGCCACCACGGTGGACTTCTGCAAGCAGCATGGCGCCTTCGACCCGAAGACCATGGGCTCGGTCCCGAACGTCGGCCTGATGGCGCAGGCGGCCGAGGAATACGGCTCCCACAACAAGACTTTCCAGATCATGGGCCGTGGCACCGTCCGCGTCGTGGATGACGCCGGTCAGGTGCTGCTGGAACACGCGGTCGAGGACGGCGACATCTGGCGGGCCTGCCAGACGAAGGACGCCGCAGTCCAGGACTGGGTGAAGCTGGCGGTGAATCGCGCGCGGCTGAGCGCCACGCCCGCCGTCTTCTGGCTCGACGAGCAGCGCGCGCACGACGCGCAGCTGATCGCGAAGGTTAAAACCTACCTCGCCCAGCACGACACCACCGGGCTGGACCTTCGCATCCTGGCCCCGGCCGCGGCCTGCCAGGCCACCCTGGAGCGTCTCAAGGTCGGCCAGGACACGATCAGCGTCACCGGCAACGTCCTTCGCGATTATCTCACCGACCTCTTCCCCATTCTCGAAGTGGGCACCAGCGCCAAGATGCTGTCGATCGTGCCGCTGATGAATGGAGGCGGTCTGTTCGAAACCGGCGCCGGCGGTTCCGCGCCGAAGCACGTGGAGCAGTTCCTCCAGGAGAATTACCTGCGCTGGGACTCCCTGGGCGAGTTCTTTGCCCTCGCGGCCTCCCTGGAACACCTCGGCATCGTGTTCAAGCACGCGCAGGCCAAGGTCCTCGCGGAAACGCTCGATCGCGCCAACGGCAAGTTCCTGGAGAACGATCGTTCACCGGGCCGCAAACTGGGCACAATCGACAATCGCGGCAGCCATTTTTACCTCGCCCTTTACTGGGCGCAGGCGCTGGCCGAACAGAACGACGACGCCGCGCTGAAGGCGCATTTTGCGCCGATCGCCCGTCAGCTTGCCTCCGCCGAGAAGACGATCGTCGGCGAGCTGCTGGCCGTTCAGGGGAAGCCCGTGGACGTGGGTGGCTATTATCACCCCGACCAGCAGAAAGCCGAGGCCGCGCTGCGTCCCAGCGCGACGCTCAACGGCATTCTGGCCGCCGCCTAAGCGCTTCCGCGGAGCATCAACCGTTTACACGAGGGAACGGAGAAGACGAAGAGCGGCGCGCGTCCGTTCTCCGTCTTCTCCTGCAAATCCGGCTCCGACTACCCTCGGGAAAGCGGGTTTGAGCACGATTCTCCTCTGCGGCGAGACGTGGGTTGACCGCGAATCGCCCGGGGAACAGCTCTCAGCCGGAACGATTCAGTTAACCACGAATGGACACGAATCGACACGAATGAAGACCTGGGAAAATCAACACTTCCGCGCAGGCACCAAACAGTGAGCGGGACTACGGACGGGCTGCATCGAGTTTCCTCTCCCATTCGTGTTCATTCGTGTCCATTCGTGGTTGATCCGTCTGCATAGTTCCGGAGGTGGCGGCGTAGCCGCCCTGGGCGCGGCTCAGGCTTTGTTCGCCTTCGCGGCGGCCGAGTACGCCTGCTGGATCGCCGCATCGAAGCCTTTTTCAAGGTCCGGATAAACGGCGATCGCGGTGGCGAGCACTTGTTGGTAGTTCGAATCCGCGGAGTGCTTCACGTGCAGATACACCGCGTAGGCGTTCAAGTCGTTGAACGAAAGATCCGAGGTCTTCTTGAGAAATTCCGGACCGCCCAGCGCGGTGACGGCGGCCACTTCCTTGGTCTTCTTCTTGATCAACCCGCTGGCGAGCCCGCCGAACGGCACCTTGGAGGCCACGGCGCGGGTCGCGGCATCGCCCGCTTTTTCACCCACCAGCTTGCCCACCTGGGCGCTGACCATCTTCACGGCCCATTCCGTCGGCTCGCCGTTCTCCTTGTAGGGGAGCAGGTAGCGGCCGGTGTTGGCGTGGATCGGGTCCGGGGCCGTCAGCACGACGGACTGCGTCTGGAATTTGCTGACCACGGCGAGGACTTTGCTGATGACCATCTGGGCCCGGACGATGTCACCGGCATCATTGGCACTGAGGGCCAGCACGGAGGAGGAACCAGCTGCGACAACGGCAGCGCACACGAGCGAACGAACGAACGTTTTCATGGGTGGGGCGGGTTGAACGATGAAAAAACCGGCGCGGGACTCGGCCCGCCGCTCCGGGGGTACGCGGCGAGCCTGCCGAGACGGCGCCCGGCCGCAAGGCCCCAGGGTGTCACCACCGTACGCATAGCTGCGTACGGGAGTTTCGGATGCGGCGTCAGCCCCGACGGAGACCGTCGTAAGCACGCGTGGGCATTTCCCCCAAGCTTGGGAGGATCGCGAACCGCCGACTTCCCGCCGCTGTCTGGGGGCTCCACGGCTGTTCCGGGGTAGCTGCGTCGCGACGCGGCAGAACAGCTCATCGCTGATCACAACCATCCATGAAATACCACGCTAAGACCCTCATCTGCGGCACTTCCGTCCTGTTCGCTGCCGCGCTCGGGCTCAACGCCCAGTCGTCCGGTTCGGCCACGTCCCCCTCGTCCGGCGCCACGGCAAGCGGAAGCGCCGCCGCCTCGCCCGGCTCCACCTTCGCCACCCCGGGCGCCCCGGCCGGCTCCGCCGCGTCGGCGCCGTCGCCGGGTTCCGGGAACCTCTCTGCTTCCGGATCTGGCTCGACCGCCACCTCCACCCCCGGCAGCGCGTCGACCTCGACGCCGGGCAGTCTGTCGACCTCCAGTTCGAGCGGCATGTCCAGCTCGAGTGTCGGCGGCACATCCTCCAGCGCGAGTGCGTCCGGCACCCCCGGGATCAACTCCGGCTCCGTGACCACCCAACCGTTTCCGAGCGTAACGTTTCCCACCCCTGGCTCCGCCGCGACCTCAGGCAGCCCGACGGGCACACAGACCGGCAGCCAGAGCAACTCGTCGATCTTTGGCACGTCGAGCACGTCTCAGTCCACGTCTTCGCAGCCGATCTCCGCCCCGTCCACGGCCGGCGTCGGCGGCGGCTCCGTGGTGGGTGCGGTCAGCACCGAGACGGATTCCCAGGTGACCACCCTTGTGCAGCAGCTCGACCGGCAGGGTCCTGCCGTGATCCAGCGGATCTCCTCGCAACTCGGCGAGCTCGTCTGCTCGCAGGATACGGTTCAGAATCTCGTCAACGCCCTGCATGACGGCCAATCCGTCACTCTGACATCGAACGTCAATGGTCAGCAGCAGTCGTCGACGTTCAACGCGACCGGAACCCGGTTGGGCTACGGCGAGGCTTTCATCGCGTTGTCGCTCGCCGCGGAACAGCTTCGGAACGCAGGGGTGACGGGCTGCGCCACGCCGGAGCAGTGGCAGGCGGTCCTGCTCGGTGGCCCCCTGGCCGTCAACCAGACCAGCAGCGGCAGCAATAGCTTCGCATCGGCCAGTTCCTCCACCACGGTTCCCGGCATCATCACACTGCGGAATCAGGGCCAGGGCTGGGGTCAGATTGCCCGCAGTGCCAATGTGCAGCTCGGACAGATTGTGAGCAATGCGAGCGTGTCCGGATTCTCGTCCGTGAACGCCCTGGATCCCAACGCCGCTGGCGCGCCCACGGGTCGCTCGTCGACGGATCTCGATCGCAGCAGTGCCGAAACGACCGGCGCCGATTCCACCACGATCCGGCACGACAATGGCCAGCACAAAGGCCAGCAAAAGGATGAATGGCTGGGCAATCGGGGGAATCAAAACCCCTCCCAGCCCGCCCAGGCGCCGGCAGCTCAAGGCGGCAGCTCGATGGACCCGCGCGATGAACCGGCGACCGACACCGGCACCGCCGACTCGACCCCCAGCACCGCCCAGCCGACGCGGTAGACACCGTCCGTCTCGGGTTTTGCGTCCCGAGACCCCCGCTGTGGTGGACCGCGGGCGGCCCGCCCGCACCCGCGCGACCACCCGCTGTGGTGGACCGCGGGCGGCCCGCCCGCATTCCGCCCGGTCTGCGCGCGACCGTCCCCGGTCCACCCAAACCTCAACCCAAGGCAACCCTCCCCCCTCGTAGCGCCGGCTTCAGCCGCTACCTTCAGGGGCCTTCAACGCAGCCGCCAACCGGGGCACCACGTCGCCCGCAAAGCCCCGGATGCTGTAGGTCGCGTGCTGGCACAGGGCCGTGTCGTCGGGGTTGATCACAATCAGCACCGCGCCGGTCTGCACGGCCCGCATCGGCAGATTCGCCGCGGGGTAAACCACGCCCGAGGTGCCCACGCAGAGAAACACGTCGCACTCTTCGCTCCGCTTGTAGGCATACGCGAGCGCCTCGTCGGGAAGGGTCTCTTCAAACCACACCACATCGGGACGCAGGAGCCCGCCACATCGGGGGCACCGCGGAGGCTGGTGCGGCGTGTGCTCCCACACCGAGACGACGACGTTCTCGTTGTAGCAACGGGACCGGTGGATGTTCCCGTGCAGTTCGATCACCGGCGAGCTCCCGGCGCGCTGGTGCAGGCCGTCCACGTTCTGCGTGATCAGGGTGAAGGTGCGTATCCGCCGTGCCATTTCAACGAGGGCGCGATGCGCCGCATTGGGCCGGGCCGCCGCGATCATCTCCCGGCGCCAGTTGTACCACTGCCACACCAGTCGCGGATTCCGCTGGAACGCCGCCTGCGTCGCCAGCTCCTCGGGCCGGAACTTGGCCCACAATCCGGTCTGCGCTTCGCGAAACGTGGGCACGCCGCTCTCCGCCGAGATGCCGGAACCCGTCAGCACCGTCACGCGCGTCCCAGCCCGGAGCGCGTCGATCGCGCCTGATGGAATCGGGGCCGGCCTGACCGGCTCCGACCCCGTATTCCCGCCGGCAGCGCCAGGTGCGGTGATGAGCGTCATGCGAATGGGTTGGATGCTGCCTACTTGTTCTCGACAATGCAAGGCCACACACGAGCGCGGGGGCCCGTCCCGGTATCCTGCTTCCGACTGTGGGGTTGCACGGGCGGCCGGGCCCCTCTTTCCTGCGCCGCATGCCTTCTCCCTCTTCAGCCGCGGTGCGCCGGGTGGCGCTCGTCACGGGCGCGTCCAAGGGCCTCGGCCGCGTGATCGCAGAACACCTGGGCCGGGCGGGCTATCGCGTGGTGGTGAACTATCGCAGCTCGCACGCCGAAGCCGACGCCGTGGTCACCGCCATTCGCGCCGCCGGTGGCGAGGCGGTGGCGGTTCCGGCCGACGTCATCGACCCCGCGGGCGTCCGCGAGCTCGTCGCCGGGACGGAGCGCGCGTTCGGCCCCGTGGAGATCCTGGTCAACAACGCCACCGGTCCCCAACCCATGCTGGCCCTCGAGGAGTACACCTGGCAGGATTATCAGGACCAGCTCGATTTCTTCGTCAAAGCCCCGGTCCTTCTGGCCCAGGCCATCGTGCCGCGGATGAAGGCTGCCCGCTGGGGACGGATTGTGAACATCGGCAGCGAGGTGACCCGGCTCGGCAACGTCAACTTCAGCGCGTACGTGGCGGCCAAGTCCGCGCTGGAGGGCCTGACGCTTTCGTGGGCCCGCGAATTCGGCCCGAGCCAGATCACGGTCAACAATGTCGCTCCCGGCTGGATTCCGGTGGAGCGCCATCGTGACATTCCCGCCACATCCCGCGAAGGATACGCGCGCGGCGTGCCGTTGCAGCGTCAGGGGACCCCGGACGACGTCGCCCAGGCGGTCCTGTATTTCGCCAGCGATGCCGCCGGCTTCGTTACGGGCCAGATTCTGAGCGTCAACGGCGGCAATACGATCGGCTGATCGCGGCCCGGCCTACCGGGCTTGCCTCCAACCGGGCCAGCGGTTCCGCCGGCTCAGCTGTTTCGGACCAGGGGCAGATCACCCGCCGTCAGAGGCCGCCCCATCTGCCGGGCATACTTCGCGCACAGCAGCATGAACAGGTCGGCCGTCGTAAACGTGTCGCCTTCCGCCGTGTGCCGCTCGAGCGGCTGGAGATCCAGATGGGTGCAAAGTTCCTCCAGCGAGGGCGCGCGCTGGCCGGGGTAGCCCGTCTTCCGAAAAGCCTCGACTGCGCGCATCGCGAGTTGGGCGGTGTCGACGCTCGGGTTGCGCACCCGCACGCCGAAGTGCCGGTCGAGCGCCGCGTTGAGCATGCCGATGTCGAAACCGATGTGGTGACCCACCAGGATCGCCCCGGTGATCATCGGGAGCAGCTCCCGCAGCACCCGGGCCTCCGGCTCGCCGGTGCGGGCGTCCGCCGGCAGGATGCCGTGCACCCGGACCGCCTCCGTCATGGGGGCGTCGGAGTGGTAGACCAGCCACGAGCGCAGCGTGCGCAGCTGAATGACGCCGGCTTCGACGGGAATCGCCGCCAGCGAGAGAATCCGGTCGCGGCTGAAATCGAACCCGGTCGTCTCCGCATCCACCACCACGAAGCGGAGGGGGTGCAACGGTGTTTTCGATCCCACCTTCACCGGGGTGCCGGCGACGTACGCCGCCGCCACGGGGTCCGTGGGTCGCCGATTCAACCAGGGCAGGCGGATCACGACGAATGGGCGTTGAGCTCGAACTCGAGCCGGAGGCTGTCCTGCGTCAGTCGGACCACGTCGAAGATGCTCGAGAGCTGGCCCCGCTCGAGCTTGGTCAGGTCGGCGGAGTTGATGAATCGCCCCGAGTCGCCGCGTTGCAGGCCATTCAGGGTGCGCATACGCAGCAGGAAGTCGTACGCGTCGCGGGCCGACGTGGCGATGTCGGCAAACTGCGGGAGATGGCGGCGGATTTCGTCCCAGCGTCCGCCGGTGGAATATCGGCGATACAACCGGTGCTTGAGACAGAGGAGCCGCGCCGCGTCGCGCAGCGGGGCCATGCCGCGGGCCTTCAGGTCAAAGACCTCCTCCCCGACCCCGAGTTTCTCCATCACAAAGCGACCGATGAAATTGAGCGGCGGCGTGGTCGAAAGCACCTGCAGCGCGAGCGCGCGTTGGAGCGGCAGGCTGGCTGAGGCGTGCTGGGTCGCGGCCTGGCGCAGCGCTTCACAGAGCGGCTTGTCGCCCGCCACGTACCGGAGGTCGAACAACACCGTCGCCCGGAGCAGGCGGTCGTCTGTCGCCTCCTCGTCGAACGTCCGGAACTCCTCGAGCCATTCGTCGTACGTCCGGCACCACCGCGGGTTCTGTGCCATCACGCCGCCCTGGCAGCGCGCAAACCCCGCCCCGGCCATGCGATCGATCACGCCCGTGGCGAGCCGGCGGAATACGTCGCGCGCTTCCTCGTCCGCCTCCGGCGATCCCAGCGACTCGAACACGAACGCGTTGTCCATGTCCGTGCGCAGGATCTGCTCGCGCCGCCCATCGCTCCCGACCGACATCCAGGCCCACGCCGTCGGCGGCAGCGGCGTCCCCGCCTCGGCCAGTTCGGCGGCGCTCAACTCGATCAGGCGCTGCACGAGCTCGTCATACAACTCCGCGCAGATCTGTCCGAGATAGATGGCCGATACCCCTGCCTCGAGATAGCTGCGCGCCAGCGACTCCACGTCGTCGCACAATTCCCGGAACCGCGCGGCACTGCGCGCCAGCCGGACCTCCCGCAACAACCCCGCCGGATGATGTCCGCTTTGCGCCAGGAGATCCTTCTGCGTGCAGACATCGAGCGCCGGACTTTGCGGCGAGCCATCCTCGGTCACGCACACCTGCCCGATCCGCTCGCGCAACATGAGGAGAATGGCCGCGGTGGCCGACGATTCCGGCGATACCGTGACCACGGGCCGCGCCATCACCGTGGATACGGGATCGTGCTTGGGTCGGCCTTCGACGATCACCTGCTTCACCAGTCCGTTTGCCGTCACGATGCCGAGTGGCCGTCGTTCCCCGTCGACCACCAGGATCGATGGCACCCGCTTCGACGCCATGAGCGCGGCGGCCTCCCCGATCGGAGCATCCGGGGCGCAGGTCAACAGGCGGTCGAGCGAACGGGGTTGGATGAGCTGCGCGCCGTCCAGGTGCGCCTGCAGGATCTTCTTCGTGCGCCCCGCGATCGCCGAATCGGTCGGTTCGCTCAGCACCACCGTGCGCCCCAGCCGCGCCACCCAGTACGAATGGCGGCGCACATAACGCCGTGCCTCATCGTGCGCGGCCAGCAGCGGTTTGATCGATTCGGCCGGCAACCCGTAGAACAGACAATCCTCGGTCGCCTGCGCCGACACGCTGTGCTGCGGCTCCTGGCTGAGAATGGCGGTGAACCCCAGCACGTCGCCGACGTCGCGGATGTCCACGCGCTCCCGCCGGCCGTCCACTTCCCAGATGTACTCGACCCGGCCCCGCGCCAGGAACAGGACTTCCGCGCCGGGACGATCCCCCTGCCGCCAGACGAAATCTCCGGCGGCGGCGGCGCGGACGAACGCCTGGCTCGCGAGCGTGACCACAGCCTCGGCCGGCAGCATCGAAAAGGGGGGAAAGCGTCGCAGCGCCGAGGCGATTCGATCGGGAATGACGTTCTTCGTTTGCATGGCGTT
Organism: Verrucomicrobiota bacterium; assembly: GCA_023457715.1. Lineage (GTDB taxonomy): Bacteria > Verrucomicrobiota > Verrucomicrobiia > Opitutales > Opitutaceae > ER46. The sequence continues at coordinate 28,016 of JAEWKR010000114.1, read as the reverse complement.
ACGGCGCGGTGATGTGGCCGGTCAATCGACCCAGATATTTCTTCGCGTAAAGGGCGGTGCGCTCGCGGACAACCTTCTCGGGCGGCGCACCGCGTTGCAGGTCGAGCTCCGGCACCTGTCGCACCGTCCGGCCCTCCTGCGGGTGCAGGACGATCCAGGCAAGGGCCCGGCGCAGCCGCGCATGCCGGTACCGGGCGCCCAGTTCGTCGAAGACCATGCGCGCGATTTCCGCCTCCTGGGGATCCGCGCCGATGTCGGCGATCGCGGCCACCGCCACCAGATTGCGCACGTCCTCCGCGACGTCGCCCGTCCGCGCCGGCGCCCACGTCTGCAGCGAGGCCGCCAGCGCCTCGATGCGCGCGGGGCGGGGGCCGGCGAACGGCGGCGCCAGCCGGGTCACGAGTTCGTTGTCCCCCGGCAGGTCATCGTAGCGGATGCCTTCCAGGTCGGCATCGGTGAGTTCGGCATAGGCGTTCGTCGACAACGGAGTCGTCCGCCCGAGCCCGGTGGCCCAACCGCCCACCAGGACCCAGCTCAGCAAGGCGAGCGCGATCCACGGCAACGCCACCGCCCGGCGGGTCCCGGCCTCCCAGCGCAGCCAGCGCCAGCCGACGGCCGCCGCCGCCCCGCCGATCACCGCCAGCGCCAGGTAATCGAAGCCGGCGCCGCGCGACGCCACTCCGGACTCCAGGGTTCGCTGGAGGATTTCGACCGCATACCGGCCCGGCATGAACGCGGCGACGATGCGCGCCCACTCCGGCAACGCGAGCAGCGGCACGCCCACGCCGCCGATCAGGATCATGGGCAGGAACACGCACTGCCCGAGCGCCTGCACCGCCGGGACATCGTCGGCCAGCGCGGCGATCAGCAGGCCCAGACCGAGAAACGCGGTCGTCACCGCGACCACCGCCGCCAGGCAGCCCAGCGGATGCGCAGGCCAGGGGGTGCCATACAACGCGCGCGCGAGCACCAGCTGCAGCGCGACCGCGGCCACCACCAGGACGATCCGGGCCGCCATGAGGACGCCCACCAGCAAACCGGGAGAGACCGGCAGCAGGCGGTAACGTCTCCATACGCCGCGTTCACGCTCCGCCACCAGGGCCGTGGGAAACCCGAAGCAGGCGCCTCCGAGAATGGTGATCGTCAGGATCTGACCGAGTTGGGCCCGCAGCGGTGGCGAGTCGGCCCGGAACACGCTCGCAAACGCGATCAGGAACAGCACCGGCATAAGGAAGCCGTACGCGAGCGCCCGGCCACTGCGCAGGTTGAGCCGCAGCGTCAGCCAGAAGAACTGCCAGGTTCCGCGCAGGGGCGTGGTGGTCTTCATGACGCCGCCTTCCCCTGGGGTTCGCCACAGAGCGCGAGAAACGCATCCTCGAGGGTCGGGCCGCGCACCTGCAGGTCCTGGATGACCGCGCCATGACGCTCCAACCCCTGCGTCAGGCCCCGGAGCGCCGCCGCCACGTCGTCCCCGACCAGGTCCCAGGTCCTGGCGTCGACGAACGTGACGCTCGTGATGCCGCCAAACTGGAACGCCGCGGCGTCGAGTTCCCGGTCGACGCGCACCCGCAGGCGCGAAGGTCTCCCTGCGGCGCGAATGACGCGCTCCGGCGCGTCATCCGCCACGAGCACGCCGCCGTGCAACACGCCCACCCGCGAGCACACCGTTTCCGCCTCTGCGAAGTCATGCGTGCTGAGGACCACGGCCACCCCGTCGGCCGCCACCGCCCGCAGCGCCGCGTGCAGGTCACGCCGGCCCTGCACGTCGAGCCCCGCCGTGGGTTCATCCAGCACCACCAGGCGCGGACGATGCGCCATCGCCAGGGCCAGGAACAACCGCTGCTTCTGCCCCCCGGACAAGGTCTCGAACCGGCGGTCGGCCTTCTCCTCCAACGCGTAACGTCCCAGGAGTTCGGACACCGGGAGTGCGTCGCGATGGAAGCTCCGGAACCACGTGAGCGCCTCCCGGACCGTGATCTTGTCCGGCAAGGCGGAGCTCTGCAGCAACGCACCCAATCGCTCCCTCGCCGCCACCGGGTGGCGCAGTGCGTCCATCCCCGCCAGCAGGATCGCCCCCCGGTCGGGTCGGCGCAGCCCCAGCACGCATTCCAAGGTGGTGGTCTTGCCCGCGCCGTTTCGTCCCAGCAGGCCGAACACCGTGCCCCCCGTGACCTGAAAGCTGACGGAACGAATCGCCACCCGGTTGCCGTAGCTTTTCGCCAGGTCCTGGACCTCAAGGACGGCGGAAGACGGGGACGACATGGCGGTCTCATCTCAAACCGCGACCGGCGCCGGATGTCAACGGTCGGAGCCCCCGCCATCCTGCCTCCCGCGAGCAGCACAGCTCCCTGTGTAGTCGCTTCTTACACACTCCGGGCTCAAGCGTGAAGCAGGTGTGACGATCAGCCTTCCAATGTTTCGGGTTCTCAGCCTCGAACGGAGGATTCTGCTGCTCGTCCTCCTCCCCTTGTTTGGCGCGTCGCTGCTCGGCGGCTTCATGCTCTGGCGTGCCCAGGCGGAGGTCGCGGAAATGCGCAACCTGCGCGCGTTGGCCGACCTTGTGTGGCGGCTGGGCGACCTCGAGCGGGCCCTCGATAACGAGGGTTCCAACTGGTACATGTTCAAACCCCAGTTCCAGACCACGGACGAGACGCGGGCCGCGGAGAGGATCAAGCAGGACAACTTCCGCCTCGAGACCGACAAGGCCATCGCGGCTTTCCGCGAGCAGCTGGCCACGATCGACGCGGACGTCCTCAGCCCTGCGCTCCAGGCGACCCTCACGGCGATCGATGGCGACATCGCCGCACTGCCGGACCTCCGCAAGCTGGTCTACTCCCAGGTCGACGACACGGCCAGCAACCCGATCATGGACGCGTATCGGAAGTTCCGGCACGACGTCGACCGCGTGCTCCCGCACCTGGTCGATGCGACCACCGACCACTCCATCACCCGCCAGCTCATCGTGCTGCAGAAGTTCATGATGGTCCGGAAGGCCGCGATGGATGTCGGCGGCATGATCTACTTTTACCACCAGCAGCGCGCGACGAACGGCCGGCCGTTTGCCCCCGTCGAGGCACTGCGGCTCCGGCAGGGGGCCGACCAGGCCGAATTGCTCTGGGGTGATGTGATTGCCCTCAGCGAGGGCAAGCAGCGCGAATGGCTGCTCTCGATCCACCAGTCCACCCTCTGGCAGACCGTCATCGACATGCTGTACAAGCACTCCGACGCCGCGCTCTATAACAGCCCGCCGCCGATTCCCGACGAGACGGCGTGGGGCGAACCCTGGGGGTTCCTGGAAATCCACCTCGCCAACGACATCAAGACCATGCGCGAGCAGTTCGGCGCCAATTGCGCCGCGCTCGAGAAGTCGGCTCGGCAGCGCCGGCTGGGCATGATCCTGGGCTTCGTGCTGGGTGCGGGGCTGGTGCTTTGGCTGGCGCGACGGCTCGGCCGCAGCATCAGCCGGCCGGTCGCGGAAACCACCGACCGGCTCCTGGGCGACGCCGAGGCGGTCACCTCCGAAGCCGAGGCGGTGCGCAACTCCTGCTCCACCGTGGCTGATGGCTCCAACCGCCAGGCCGCCGCCCTGGAGGAGACCAGCGCGACCCTGGAGGAAATCTCCAGCATGACGCAGAGCAACGCGGAGAATGCCCAACGGGCGCAGCGCTCCGCCAGCGACACCCGCACCGCCGCCGAACAGGGTTCACGGCAGATGCAGGAACTCAAGGAGGCCATGGAGGCCCTGCGCAATTCGTCCGCCGACGTCACGCGTATCATCAAGACCATCGACGAGATTGCCTTTCAGACCAACATCCTCGCCCTGAACGCCGCGGTCGAGGCCGCGCGGGCGGGCGAGGCCGGCGCCGGCTTTGCGGTGGTGGCCGAGGAGGTCCGCACCCTCGCCCAGCGCAGCGCACAGGCGGCCCGGGAGACCACGGAAAAAATCACCGCCGCCAACGCCCGCTCCAACGCCGGGGCCGAGGTGACCTCCAAGGTCGCGCAGTCGCTCGATCAGATTCTCGGACGGGCCCGCGACGTCGAGGCCCTGGTGGACGCCATCGCCGCCGCGTCGCGCGAACAGCATTCCGGGGTCACGCAGATCACCACCGCCATCCGGCAGATCGACAAGGTCACGCAGACCAATGCCGCCGCCGCCGAGGAGACCGCGGGCTCGTCCCACGAACTGCAGCGCCGGGCCCATGCCTTCCGCGATGCGGTCGAAGACATGCAGCGGATCGTCTTTGGCGGCGATCGGGTCGCGCGGACGCCGGGCGCCGGCTCCGAGCCCCCCGCCCCGGTTGCGACCGACGACTCCCTGCCCGCCGCCGAGGCGCCCGTCGACGAGGACGAAGCCGTGGCGCTGCGGTAACTGCGGGGCACCCGCCGTCCGTTGTCTCCGCGGACTTACCGCGGCCAGTCCGGGGTCGACGCGGGCTGCTGCGGATAAGAACTCTGCGGATATTGGCTTTGCGGATACGATTGCGGCTGCGGGTACTGCCCCGGCTGCGGCTGGGAGGTCTGCGGGTATCGCGTGGCCGGATACTGCGACGTTCCCGGCGGATAGGTGGTGCCGGCCTGCGGGTACTGCCCCGGCGGGTAGGGGCTGGATTGCGGGTACTGGCTGCCCGGATATTGCGACGGGTAACCCGGGTTGCCAGCCGGATACTGCGCGGGGTAGCCGTTCGGGCTTGGGGTGCCCGGTGGATAGGTCCCCTGGTTGGGATAGCCCGGACCCGCCGGGTACTGCGGATACGAGGTCGTGGTGGGCTGCCCGCCCGGGTACGAAGGATACTGTCCAGCTGACGGGTAATTCGCCGGCGCACCCGGCTGGGAATTCGGGTAGGTCGGATGGGTCCCCGGCGGATACGTGGTCGACGGGTAGGCGTTCCCGCTGCCCGGGTTCGTCTGACCATACCGTGGGTCCGCAGCCGGCGGATAGGCTCCCGGCACCTGGGCGAGCACCTCGCGATTCATCCCCGTGGCGGTGGCATCCGGCACCTTCAGCGCCGCGCCCGACGGCACATTCTCGTTCAGCGCCACCTGGTTCATGATGGCGACCTCCTCGGCGGTCAGCGACGGAGGCAGCGCAGTGGGGATAAAGGTGGTGAACGGAGCGCTGCGATCCGCGCGCACGATGCGCAGCCGCGTGGGCTGCACGGCCGCCATGCGCGCGTCGCGCAGCGGCGCGAACCCGCCCGCCACCTGTTCGAATGTGGGTCGCACCTGTTCGAACACGCCCGTGGGGGCATAGCCGAGGATGCTGTAAACCTTGCCCTCGTATTCGATGAAGGTGTTCCACACGCCGACTTGCCCCTGCTCGGTTTGTGCCCGGCCCACCACCACGGAGGCCGGCAGGCCGTTGATCGTCGTGTCGCCGCTCGCCGTCACCTGCACCTTGTTTTCGGACGCGAACTGCGACGCGGCGTCGCGGGTTCGGGCGCCGGGCGCGAGCCTCAGCCCCATCACCGCGCGGCCATTGGGCTCGGCGAACACGACCGCCGCCGGCTGGTTGTCGACCTTCCAGTTCGGCGCCACGGGCAGCTGGAAGCGCAGGGTTGGGTGGTAGAAAACTCCGTTTTGGGTGAAGCCCTGCCGCGGGTCCTCGCCGATGATCAGGCCTTCCACGTTCTGGAGAAACGGCTCGATTCCACGATTCGTGCTGTTGGGCATCCGCGCCCGCCGTTCCCGCGCCATCGACACCACCCGATCCGCGCGATCGCCCGGGTCCGGGTGGCTCGACATCCAGTTCGGCATCGACTTCCCCTCCTGTTCGCCCAGTCGGCGCAGTGCGTCGAAGAACCGTGCGCTCTCCTCGGCCGCGTAGCCCGCCTGGAGGGCATAATCAACCCCGAGGGAGTCTGCCTCGTGTTCCGCCTCGCGGCTGTAGCGCAACATGAACACCTGCATCGCCTGGCCGCCGGTCTTCAGGACGTTCTCCGCGAGGTTGGGCATCCGGTTGCCGAGCACCGCCTGGCCCAGGATCGCTCCCGCGATGACACCGATCTGGCCCCATTGGCTGCGCCGGGCCTGCTGCGATGCGTGGCGCGCGGCCACGTGCGCGATCTCATGTCCCAGCACCACGGCCAGTTGCGCTTCATTGTCGGCATGGGCGAGCAGCCCGCGGGTCACGTAGACATAGCCGCCGGGCAGCGCGAAGGCATTCACCACCTCGTTGTCCAGCACGCGGAACGTGAACTTGGTATTCCGATACATCTCCGGCGTGTTCGGATTGCGGAACGTGCTGGCCGCCAGCACCCGCTGGCCCACCTGCTCCACGTACTGCTGCACCCGGGGGTCGTCATAGATCCCCATCTGCGCCGTGATTTCCTTGTCCGCCTCGGCTCCGGTCTTGATCTCCTCCTCCCAGGACATGCCATAGCTTTTCTTTTCTCCCGTCAGCGCACTGGGTTCGGACACGGCCAGGGCGGGAGGAGCTGAGACAAAGGCGCAGGTCGCGACCAGCGTACCGACGACAGAACGACGCCACGAAGGGCGGAACGCAGGGAGGGAGATTTTCATGGGAGTGGTGGTTCGAGCGCTGGTCCCCGCGCACTGGACAACACCGCAGCCCCCCGGTTCGCGGCGTCCCCACCCCAACTTCTCCTGCCTGCGGCCAGCCGCTCCGGGTAGCGTAGGCGTCCCGCCTGCGCACAGATCTGAAAACCAGCCGCTCCGGGTAGCGTAGGCGTCCCGCCTGCGCACAGACCTGAAAACCAGCGCTCCGGGTAGCGTAGGCGTCCCGCCTGCGCACTCCGCGTGTCCGTACGCAGCGACTAGGCCAATCGACACGCTTCGCGACGAAGGCGTCCTCTCTGCAATCTGAGATTTGAAATCTGAAATCCCGCCGCAGGCGGTTCACATCCCCGTCGCGCGGCCAAACATCACGGCCTCGTCATTGATGATCGCGGCACCCGAACGGGCCAGCGCAATCATCTCGGCGCCGGCCAGCAGCACCGGACCGTAGCCATGCGGCGCCACCGGACTCACCGGTCGCGAGTAGTAGAACGCCGGATCAAAGCCCATGCCCGTCCCGACGCAGACATTCTCCACCTGGCCGAGCGCATTCACCTGCGTGGTGACGCTGTTCCACGCGAGCATCACCATCGGCCCGTAAGCGAGGCCGTCGAGCCAGCCCCGGTTGATCCCGCGGGCGATGCAGTAGGCGTAGATCGCGGTGGCGGAGGTCTCCAGGTAGGAGTCATTCCGGTCGAGCAACTGGTGCCAGCGCCCGTCCTTCGCCTGCACGCGGGCGAGCCCGCGGACGTGCGCCTGGAAGAGTTCGAGCACCTGGTCGCGTCCGGCAAAGTTCGCCGGCAGCACCTCGAGCAGTTCGCACATCGCCAGCAGCGCCCAGCCGTTGGCCCGCCCCCAGCGGAACGCCGGGTGGTCGGCCATGCCCTGCACCCAGCCGTGCATCCACAGCCCCAGATCGCGATCGAACATTCGGGCGGCGAACTGCGTGATCTGTCGCACGCCTTCGGCGAAATACTTGGTGTCGCCGGTCCGCTTGCCCATCTGGGCCAGGGACGGGACGCTCATGTAGAGATCGTCGAGCCAGACCGAATCCGGCAGCGGACGGCTCCGCGAGAACGTGCCGTCCTCGAGGCGCTGCTGCTTGGTCATGATCCACGACATGTAATTCTCGATCAACGGATCAAGGTCGCCCTTCACGCCCGCCCGCTGCGCGCGGATCATCGCCGCACACATCGAGCCGGAATCATCGAGCGTACGGGGATTGAGGACCGAGCGGAACAGATTCATGCCGCCGCCGCGCCCGGCCACCGGGCCCTGGTTCGCCTGGCCCGCCGCCTGGGCGATCGCCCGAAAATACGGGGCTTTCTCGCCGATGAACGTCAGGCGGTCGGCCGTGTACGCCTTGAACTTGCGGTCGCCGGTGACCTCCGCCGCCAGCAGCATGCCCGTGTAGGTGACGCCCCACTCGTAGCCGATCACGCTGAACTCGCCCCGCTCGAGGGTCGCCTTGTGGTTGATCCGCTTGAACGACGTGATCTCTTCGCCGGTCTCGCGATCGACGACCCGCGCCGGGGTGTGGGTGCTCAGGTAGTCGCGGATACGCGCGAGCAGCTTGGCGATCTCCTCCGCGTTGGGGATCCCGTAGGGCATGGGGTACACGACCTTCGGACGCGCGGCACTGTAGGCCGGGTTGATGATTCCAGTACCGTACGAGACCGGGCTTTGGGCGATGGCCGGGGCTGTGCCCTGGACCGACGCGGCTCGTTTTGCGGATTTCATCTTGACCATGGGGGTGGAAATTCGGCGGCCAGTTTGGCAGCCCCCGCCCGCGCAAGCAGGCCGCCAGGTTGCCGGAGGGTCCGGCGCGCGGGCAGGATCGGCCGAACGGAAATATTCGAGCCAGGAGCCTGGAGTGCAGACGCGGGAGTCATGCCGATGGAGGGGCGCGGTTCAGGATGTTTCACCACCGCACCGGGCCGAGCCCGAAACCGGAGACGTAAGTCAGACAGTCAGCCGCAAACCGACTGCCGACCGTCGCTTCGCGCCACGCCTCGCCCGGTCTTTCCGTCGGGCCGGCGAAAAACGCCTTCCCCTCGCCTCGGGTTCACGCTTAATCCGCAGTTCCCACCGATGTCCGCCAAGCCCCCCGTCGCGTCCAACCCCCATCCCACTGCCAAAGCGGCTTCGTCCGCGGCGGCTCCGGCTGTCCGGCCGATCCGGAAACTCATGGCGGCGAATCGCAGTGAGATCGCGGTGCGCGTGTTCCGGGCGGGCACGGAATTGAACCTGCGGACGGTCGCCGTTTACGCCCAGGAGGACCGGCTGTGCATCCATCGTTACAAGGCGGACGAAGCCTATCAGATCGGGCACGGCAAAGGCCCGGTGGCCGCCTACCTGGACATCGACAGCATCGTCGGCGTCGCCCTCGAGAAGGGCGTCGACGCCGTCCATCCCGGCTACGGTTTTCTGTCGGAGAATGCCGACTTCGCGCGCGCCTGCGAAAAGGCCGGGCTGATTTTCGTCGGCCCCCGCCCCGATCTGCTCGAGATGATGGGCGACAAGACCGCCGCCCGCGCCCTGGCGCAACGGATCAACGTCCCGACCCTCCCGGGGACCGAGGAGCCGATCACCGATCGCGATGAAGCGCTGAAGACCGCGAAGGCGATCGGTTTTCCGCTGATCATCAAGGCGGCCTTTGGGGGCGGCGGCCGCGGCATGCGCGTGGTCCACAAGGCGTCCGACCTGGCCGGCCTGCTCGACGAAGCGCAGGCCGAGGCGGGCCGCGCCTTCGGCAACCCCGCCGTCTTTCTCGAGAAGTACATCCCGCGCGCGAAGCACATCGAGGTCCAGATCATCGGCGACAAGCATGGCAACGTGCTCCACCTGCACGAGCGCGACTGCTCCGTGCAGCGGCGCCATCAGAAGGTGATCGAGGTGGCGCCGTCCTTCGGGCTCCCGCCGCACATCGTGAGCGAGCTCTGCGAGGCTGCCGCGCGACTGGCCCGGGAGATCCGCTACGACAACGCCGGCACCGTGGAATTTCTCTACGACCTCGACCGGCACGAGTGGTTCTTCATCGAGATGAACCCGCGCATCCAGGTGGAGCACACCGTCACCGAGGAGATCACCGGCATCGACATCGTGCGCGCGCAGATCCTCGTCGCGCAGGGCCACTCGCTGCACTCCCCTGAGATCGGGCTGCCGCGGCAGGACGCCATCCCGCGCAATGGCTACGCCATCCAGTGCCGGATCACGACCGAGGATCCGGAGAACAAGTTCATCCCCGACTACGGCCGGATCCTCGCCTACCGTTCGCCCGGCGGCTTCGGCCTGCGGCTCGACGGCGGGATGGGTTACGCGGGCGCGGTCATCACCCCGTTCTACGACTCGCTGCTGGTGAAGAGCATCACAAGCGCGCCCTCGTACGAACTCGCGATCCGGCGCGCGCTGCGGGTCCTGAGCGAGTTTCGCATCCGCGGGGTGAAGACGAACATTCCGTTCGTCGAGAACGTGCTCGCGCATGCCGACTTCCGGACCGGACAGGCGACGACCACCCTGATCGACACCACGCCGGAACTGTTCGCGTTCAAACCGCGGCGCGACCGCGCGACCAAGCTCCTGACCTTCATCGGCAACGTTGTCGTCAACGGCAATCCGCACGCCAAGGGCTTCCGCCCCGACAAGCCGTTCCCGCCCACCCCGGTGCTGCGCCACGACCACCGCGTCGCCCCGCCCGCCGGCACGCGCCAGCTGCTGCTCGAGCTGGGACCGCGGAAGTTTGCGGAATGGACGGTCCGCCAGAAGCGCCTCCTCATCACCGACACCACGTGGCGTGACGCCCATCAGTCGCTGATGGCCACCCGCGTGCGCTCGTACGACATGCTGGCCGCGGCCGATGCGGTGGCGCACCGCGCCCCCCAGCTGTTCTCCCTCGAGATGTGGGGCGGCGCCACGTTCGACACGGCCATGCGCTTCCTCAGCGACGACCCGTGGGAACGGCTCCGGCTGCTCCGCGCCCGCGTGCCCAACATCTGTTTCCAGATGCTGTTCCGCGGCGCCAACGCCGTCGGCTACACCAACTATCCCGACAACGTGGTGGCCGGGTTCGTGAGGCATGCGGCCGCGAGCGGCATGGACATCTTCCGCGTCTTCGACTCGCTCAATTACCTGCCCAACCTGCGGGCCGCGATGGCCGCCGTGAACGAGACCCATGCCGTCTGCGAGGCGGCGGTCTGCTATACCGGCGACATCCTCGACGACCGGCGCGACAAGTATTCGCTCCAGTATTACGTCAAGCTCGCCCGCGAGCTGGAGCGCATGGGGGCCCACTTCATTGCGGTCAAGGACATGGCCGGCCTCTGCCGGCCGTACGCCGCGCACAAGCTGATCAAGGCGCTGAAGGAGGAGGTGGGCCTGCCCGTCCACTTCCACACCCACGACACCAGCGGCATCGCGGCCGCCAGCGTGCTGCGCGCCGGCGACGCCGGCGTCGACGTGGTCGACCTCGCGCTCGCGTCGATGAGCGGCAGCACGTCGCAGCCCAACCTCAACTCCATCGTCGCCGCGCTGGAGCACACGCCGCGGGCCACGCAGCTCGACCTCGAGGCGCTGAACGAGTTCTCCGACTACTGGGAGGCGGTGCGCGAGTACTATCGCCCCTTCGACACCGCCCCGAAGAGCGGCTCCGCGGAGGTCTACCTGCACGAGATGCCCGGCGGCCAGTACACGAACCTCAAGGAGCAGGCCGCGGCCATGGGGGTCGCCCACCGCTGGCCGGAGATCGCGCGCACCTACGCGGAGGTGAACCAGCTCTTCGGCGACATCGTGAAGGTCACGCCGTCCTCCAAGGTCGTGGGCGACATGGCCCTGTTCCTCTTCACCCGCGGCATCAAGGCGGCCGACGTCGTCAACCTGGAGCCGGGCTCGATGCCCTTCCCGGAAAGCGTCATCGACATGATGCAGGGCGGCCTGGGCTGGCCCGAGGGCGGCTGGCCCCGGCAGGTCTGGCAGGTGATCCTCGGCCCCGCGCGGTACGCCGAGGCCCGCGGCCGGTACGACGCCGCGGTCAAGGCGAACCGCCCCGGCGCCCGGCCCGTCCGCGTCGCCCCCGCGCTCGACCTCGAAAAGTTCCGCACCGAACTCGGCGAAAAACTCCGGCGCCCGGCCACCGACGACGACCTGTATTCCCATCTCATGTACCCGCAGGTCTTCGCCGACTTCGCGAAGCACCGCGCCACCTTCGACAACGTCAGCGTCCTGCCCACCCCCGCGTTCTTTTACGGGCTGAAGCCGGGCGAGGAGATCACCGTCAGCATCGAGGAGGGCAAGACCCTGATCATTCGTCTGGTCTCCATCGGCGCCCCTGACAAGGACGGCCGCCGCAGTCTGAGCTACGAACTCAACGGCATCGGTCGCGAGACGTTCATTGTCGACAAGAGCATCGCCCCCCAGGCCAAATCCCGGCCGAAGGCCGACCTCGCCGATCCCACCCACGTCGCCGCGCCGATTCCCGGCCTGATCGCGCAGCTTCAGGTTTCCGTCGGTTCGAAGGTCAGCAAGGGCGACAAACTCGTGATGATGGAGGCCATGAAGATGCAAAACACCGTGTACGCGCCCTCCGACGGCATTGTTGCTGAGTTGCATGTGGCCCTCGGTGACACCGTCGAGAGCAAAGACTTGCTGATGAAGCTCCGACCGACCGACGCCGCGAAGTGACCGATCGGGGGCGCGGGACAGCCAGGACCAGGCCCCCGTTTTACCCCCCGTTCACCAACCGCCGGTTGAAAACCTAAACTTCCGGCGGCAGTGTGCCGATAAGGCGCTGGGAGTCGGCGATCCGACGCCCGCCCCCTTGATGCTATCGTCACCCGCCAAAGCACCGGTGAAAAACAACCGTATTATCGTCATCGACGATAATCCGGCCATCCATGCGGACGTGCGCAAGATCTTGTGCCCCAAGATCAGCGAGGCCGCGTCGGCGGTGGATGCCCTGGAGGCGGAACTCCTCGGCACCGCCTCCGCCACCCCCCCCCGCCCCACCGCCAACTTCATCGTCGACGTCGCGCACCAGGGCCGCGAGGGCCTTGAACTGGTCAAGCAGGCCACGGCTTCGGGCCATCCCTATGCGATGGCGTTCGTCGATGTCCGCATGCCCCCGGGCTGGGATGGCGTCGAAACCACCCTCGAGCTTTGGAAAGTGGTGCCCGACCTCCAGGTCGTCATCTGCACCGCCTACTCGGATTACTCGTGGGACGACATGCTCGCGAAGCTCGGCAGCTCGGACCGGCTGGTGATCCTCAAGAAGCCTTTCGATACGATCGAGGTGCTGCAGCTGGCCAACGCGCTCACCGAGAAATGGAATCTGCTTCAGCAGACGCGCGCGCATGCGGCCGAACTCGAAGCCCGCGTCGAACAGCGCACCCTGGAGCTGCGCACCGCCAATCAGACTCTCCAGGAGGAGATCGCCCAGCGCATCCTGATGGAGCTCGATCTCAAGCGCGCCAAGGACCTCGCCGAAAGCGCCGACCGCGCCAAGAGCGCCTTCCTGGCCAACATGAGCCATGAGATCCGGACGCCGATGAACGGCGTCATCGGCATGGCCAACCTCCTCCTGTCGACCCCGCTGACCCCGGAACAGCGGGACCTGTCGCAGACCCTTTGCCAGAGCAGCGAAGCCCTGCTGACGATCATCAACGACATCCTCGATTTCTCCAAGATCGAGGCGGGGCGCATGGTGCTCGAAGCCGTCGACTTCGACCTCGCCGAGCACCTGGAACTTGCGCTCGACCTCAATGCCGACGCGGCCACCCGGAAGCGGCTGGAGTTGATCATGGACATCCACCCGGCGGTCCCCGCCCGGGTTCGCGGTGATCCGGTCCGACTCCGCCAGGTGGTCCTCAACCTGATCGGCAACGCCATCAAGTTCACGGCCAAGGGCGAGGTGGTCCTGCGCGTCACCGTCACCGACAGCCAGAACGGCCGCAACTTCCTCCGCTTTGAAATCACCGACACCGGCATCGGCATCCCGGCCGACGTGCAGGAAAAGCTCTTCGAGCCCTTCGTGCAGGCAGACACGTCGACGACGCGGAGATTCGGCGGCACCGGCCTGGGGCTCGCGATCTGCAAGCGGCTGGTCGAGCTGATGTACGGCGAGATCGGCCTCACCAGCGTGCCGGGCAAGGGCTCAACCTTCTGGTTCAACGTGGTGCTGGATGATGCCGTCGAAAAAGCCGCGCCTCTCACCCTGGCGCCATCGCTGCTGGAGAATCACCACGCTCTGGTCGTCGACGACAACGCCACGAATCTCAAGCTCCTCGACCATCTCTGCGCCCGCTGGCGGCTCGCCCATGCCTGCGCCGACGACGCCGTCACGGCCATGGTGACGCTGCGACGCGCCCACGCCGAGGGCCATCCTTTCGATCTGGTGATCCTTGATCATCACATGCCCGAAACGGACGGCCTCCAGCTCGCCCGGATGATTCGTTCGGAGCCGGAGATCCCCCAGCCCATCCTCATTCTGCTGACCTCGCGCGGTGAGCGGCTGCCCCAGAAGGAAATGGAGCAGCACGGCCTCGCCGCGTGCGAATTGAAGCCGCTCCACCCGGACAAGCTCCGCGGCACCCTCGCACGCATCATGGCCGCCTCCCGTCAGACGCCGGACCTCGCCGCCGCGCCCGCGCACGAGGTCAGGGTCCTGCCGCGCCAGGCGGCGAACGCCACCATCCTGGTCGCCGAGGACAACCCGGTGAATCAGAAGGTCACCCTGCTCCAGCTGCGCAGCCTTGGCTACACCGCCGACCTGGTCACCAACGGCCACGAGGCCCTCGAGGCGGTCCGGCGGAAACCCTACGAGCTGGTGCTGATGGATGCGCAGATGCCGGAGATGGACGGCATGGAGGCCACCCGCCGCATCCGCGCCGCGCAGAAGGCCAAGGAAGCCAGTTTCCCGCCTGCTCTCACCATCGTCGCCATGACCGCCAATGCCATGGCCGGCGACCGCGAGGCCTGCCTTGATGCCGGCATGGACGACTATCTGGCGAAGCCGGTGAAACCGGACGCCCTGCGCGAACTGCTCTCGCGCTATCTGCGTCCGCCGGGTCAGACGCAGTCGGCGGGGGCACCCGCGCGATGAGCGGCATCGCCGGATCGCCTCCTTTCGGCCGTCCGTCTTCCGAGGCTCCTCCCGCCATGCCCGCGTTGGACGCAGTCCTCCCCCTCCCTCCTTCTGGGTTCGCGCCCGACGCGCGCCCGGACACGGAGTTTGAGGCCGCTCTGCTGACGTCCATGCTCCAGGAGCTGCCGGAGTATGTCTTTTTCAAGGACCGCGATTCTCGCTTCCTCGCGGTCAGCGACTCCCTGGTGCGCGCTCTCGGGTGCCGGGACGTGAGCGAGGTGCTCGGCCGCTCCGAGGCCGACTTCTTCCCCCCGGCGCACGCCGCCCGTACCCGCGAGGCTGAGTTGCAGGTGATGGCCACGGGGCACGGACTGCACGAACAGGTCCACCACGAACGCTGGCCCGACGGCAAGACCACCTGGGTCGTCACCAGCACCGCCCCGCTGCGGGATGATGAGGGCCGGATCGTGGGCACGTTCGGGCTCACCCGGGACATCAGCGAGCACAAGCAATCGGAACTCGAGCTGGAGAAGGCCCACCGCGATCTGGTCGACGCCTCCCGCCTCGCCGGCATGGCCGAAGTCGCCACCGGCGTCCTTCACAATGTCGGCAATGTGCTCAACAGCCTGAATGTTTCGGCGTCCGTCCTCGCGAACGGCCTGCGGCAGTCGAAGGCCGACAGCCTGGGCCGGATCTCGGCGTTGATCGACGAACACGCCCGCGACCTGGGCCGCTTCCTCGCCGACGACCCCCGGGGCCGTCGCGTGCCGGAATTCATCTCCTCGGTGGCCCAGCACACGTCCGAGGAGCGGGACCGCCTGCTGGGCGAACTGGCGTCGTTGCAGAAGAACATCGACCACATCAAGGAGATCGTCGCCATGCAGCAGGCCTACGCCACCATGGTCGGCGTCGTCGAGGCCCTCGATCCGGTGCTCTTGATGGAGGACGCGCTGCGCATGAATCTGAGTTCCCTGGAGAGCAACGATGTCACGGTCGAACGCGATTTCGCCCCCGTGCCCAAGGTCGGCGGCGAGCAGGCGAAGGTCCTGCAGATCCTCGTCAATCTCATCAGCAACGCCAAGAACGCCTGCGACGAGTCGACGAACCGTCCGAAGCTCATCCGCCTGGGCGTCCAACGCCGGGACGACCGGATCCAGCTCAGCGTGCGGGACAACGGGATCGGCATCGCCCCGGAAAATCTCACCCGCATCTTCCAGCACGGTTTCACCACCCGCGTGAAGGGACATGGCTTCGGGCTGCACTCCGCGGCCATCGCCGCGCAGGAAATGCGGGGTTCCGTCCAGGTGCACAGCGAAGGTTTGGGCTGCGGCTCGACTTTCACGCTCGACCTTCCGATCGCGGCGGCAGCCGTGGCGCCATGACCGCGCCCGGGAATTCCTCCTCCGGCGGCCCGGCCGCTGCGCTGCCGCCGGCTCTCGCGAGCCAGTGCCTGCGCGCCCTGCTGTCGTCGCTGCCCACCTCGATCTATTTCAAGGACAAGGACAGCCGTTACCTCGCCGTCAGCCGGGCGAAGGCGGAGCGTCACAACACCACGCCGGAGGCCATGATCGGCAAGACCGACCTGGATTACTTCTCGCCGGCCCACGCCCAGTGGGCGCGCGTCGAGGAGGAGGATATCCAGGCGACGGGCCAGTCCCTCGTGCGCAGCCTTCAGCGCGTCACCTGGCGCGATGGGCGTGAGGGTTGGGCGGATACGACGAAGTGCCCGCTGCGCAACGCCGCGGGCGAGATCATCGGCACCTTCGGCATTTCCTATCATGTCACCGAGGCGCAGGAAACCCTGCAGAAGCTCGAACGCACCCGCCGGGAGTTGATCGAGGCCTCCCGCCATGCGGGCATGGCCGAGGTCGCCACCGGCGTCCTCCACAACGTGGGCAACGTGCTGACGAGCCTCAATGTTTCGGCCAACGTGCTCATGACCGGCCTGCGCTACTCGAAGGCGGAGAGCCTGAACAAGCTCTCTGCCCTCCTGAACGAACACCGCGACGACCTGGGCACCTTCGTTTCCGAGGATCCCAAGGGCAGGCTGGTGCCGGAATTCATCGCCACCCTCGCCAGCCATCTGCGCGACGAACGGGAGCGGCTGCTCAACGAGCTGGGGGCGATGCAGCAGAACATCGACCACATCAAGGAGATCATCACGATGCAGCAATCCTACGCCACGCTGGCCGGGGTTGTGGAATCGCTTGCGCCGGCCGATCTCGTCGAGGATGCGCTGCGCATGAACTCGGGCGCCTTCCTGCGGCACTCGGTTGCCGTGGTGCGCGATTTCCAGCCCGTGCCGAGGATTCGCGCGGAAAAGGCCAAGGTGCTGCAGATTTTGATCAACCTCATCCGGAATGCGAAGTACGCCGTCGACGACGCCGGCACGGTCGAAAAGATCGTCACGCTGCGCATCGCTCCAGGCGCTCCCGGCCGGGTCCTGATCTCGGTGCTCGACAACGGCATCGGCATCCCCGCGGAAAACCTCGCGCGGATTTTCCAGCACGGCTTCACCACGCGCAGCAAGGGGCATGGCTTCGGCCTGCATTCGGCGCGTCGCGCCGCCTCCTCCATGGACGCGACAATCACCGCCACCAGCGAGGGCCTCGGCAAGGGCGCGGTGTTCACGCTCGATCTCCCCGTCGGCGACTAGCCGCGGGGCGGCAGGGCCGTCGCGTGCGGGGGAGCACGCGTGCAAGCGCCCTTTCCGCGCCTGCAACTCCGGCCGTGGGATTTCCGGAAGATTGAATTCTCGCCTCTGGACCAAAGATTGCGAGGCTTGCGCCGTTCTCTCGATGATGCGCCGTCTCTGCCTTCTTTTCCTCGGCGCGCTCGCCAGCGCGCTCATCGCCCAACCGACGGACGCCCCGATCCTGCCCCTCGATGAGATCCGACCCGGGCAGCGCGGCGAGGTGTGGACCGTCTTCCGCGGTACCGACGCCGAGCCGTTTTCCGTCGAGGTGACGGGTGTCCTGCGCAACGCGCTCGGCCCCGGCAAATCCTTGATTCTCTGCCAGCTCACCGACCCGCGGGTCCAGTCCATGGGGGCCGTCGCGGGGATGAGCGGCAGCCCGCTGTACATCGAGGGCCGGCTCGCCGGCGCCCTGAGTTACCAGCTGCAACGGTTCGAGACCGTCCGGCACGCTGGCTTCACCCCGGTCGCCGACCTGATCGAGGTCGACGCCCGCGCCGCCACGCCGGCCGACCGTTTCGCCGCCACGACCGCGCCATGGTCGCAGGGCGGCTCGACGTCTCCCTACCAGGCCCTCCGCCCCGTCTTTACCCTGGGCGGTCTCAGTCCCGCCGTCGCCGAGCTGTTCTCCTCGCGCTACCAGGCGCTGGGTCTCGATGTCATCGCCCTCGGCGGCAGCACCCAGTCCGGCGCGCCCGAGGGTGGCGGCGCTCCCACCGGAGCCCGGCTCCAGTCCTCGACCGATCAACCGCCCCACCGCACCACCTTGAAGCCGGGCTCGGCGGTCTCCGTCGCCCTGGCCACCGGTGACATCACCCTCGCCGGCACCGGCACGGTCTCCCGGGTCGACGGCAAACGCATCAGCGCCTTCGGCCATCCCATGCTGTCGCTCGGCGATGTCGCCCTGCCGATGTGCGCGGCGGAGGTCGTCGCCATCCTGCCGTCCAACCTGCAGTCCATGAAGCTGGCAAACACCGGCGCGGTGATCGGCACGATCACCCAGGACCGACTGTCCGCCGTCTCCGGGGAAATCGGGGCCGGCCCCGAAATGATCGCGGTTACCGTCACCGTCAATTCCGGCAAGACTCCGGCGCGCACGCTCCGTTTCTCCGTCGCCCGGCAACAGCAGCTGACGCCGACGCTCGTCGCGACCGGCGTCAGCCAGGCGATCCTCGGGTCGAACGACGCCGGCCTGGCCGGCGGTTTCCGCCTTTCGAGCAGCGTCCGGTTTCCCGCGCAGGACTCCCTGGCGTTCGCGACCATCTATTCCGGGCCGCAGGGCTTCGCCCAGGGTCTGAGCGATTTCGTGCAAAGCCTCGCCGGCAACCTGCAGAATCCGTACGCCCGGACGTTTCCCGACGAGGTCGCGTTCACCATCGAACCGCTCGCGGAAAACCCCGCCGTCACGCTCGATCTGTTCCAGGTCTCGCGTTCCGTCGCTCGCGCCGGCGAGGATCTGCTGGTGACCCTCGCGTGGCGTGACTGGCAGGGCGAGGCGCATCGCCAGATCGTCGCGGTTCCGGTTGATCCCGCCTGGACCGGGCGGCAACTGGAAGTGGTCATCGCGCCCGGCCGGGCGATGGACGAACTCGCCGGCCGCCCCCGGAGCATCTCGGCGTCCGAACTGCGGAGCTTCGGCGCCTATCTGGCTGCGATGCGCGACGAGCGTCCCGCCGACGGTCTGTGCCTGGCCGTGGTGGAGCGAACCACCCTTTTCAGCGACCAGACGGTCGCGACGCCTGACGCCCCCGGCTCCTTTGAGCGCATCGCCCGCGGCGCCGATGAGGCACGCTTCCGCAAGCGTGACGCGCTCCTGCCGCTCTGGGAGAAGCACCTGCTGCCCGGAAAACTGCTGGCGACCTTGCAGCGCAAACCTCTGACCGTGATCGAATGAGCGGCCCCGTCGGATTCTGCAAGCTCCGGACGAGCCTGTGGCCGCTGCTGGCCGTGGCGGCGCTGGCGGCGGGTCTGCGGGCCGAACCGCTCTCCCGCCGGATTGAAGTCGATTTCCACCGCGAGGTTCTGAGCCGCCACCTGAAGGGCCTGGCCACGCGTTCGGACGGGCGGCTGGTCGGCGGCCCGACCTTGACGGAGATCTCCACGCCCGCGCCGGCCGATCTGCTCTGGTGCCTCGAACCCACCGCCGACCCGCAGCGCTTTCTGCTCGGTACGGGCCCCGACGGCCGGGTCTTCGAGGTCACCGTCAACCCCTCCGACGCCACGTTTGCCGCCCGCGAACGGGTGCGGCTCGAGGACCCGCAGGTCTTTGCACTCCGATCGCTGCCGGACGGAGGCGTTCTCGCCGGCACCTCACCCAAAGGCGGCCTGTATCTGATCCGTGGCGACACCGTCGCTGCGCGGGCGGTCCTGCCCGCCGACTCCATCTTCGATATTCTGCTGCTGGACGACCGCACCGCCCTCGTCGCCACCGGCAATCCCGGACGGATCTATCGGGTGGACCTCGCCCGTTTCGCCGCCGCGGCGGACGCCCCCGACCCGGGCGGGCCGGACGCTCTCGCCGCCCGGGGCATCACCCTTTTCGGTGAGATTCGGGACCGCAATGTGCGTCGCCTCGCCGCCCTCGCCGACGGCCGGATCGTGGCCGGCTCCGCCCCCAGGGGGAATCTCTACGCCTTTCCCTCCGCCGGCGGCGCCCCCCTCCTGCTCCAGGAGAATCGCGAGGCGGAGGTCACGGACCTGCTGCCGCAGCCGAACGGCGACCTGTTCGCCAGTATCGTCTTTTCCGGTACGTCGGGTGAGAGCCGGCTCGGCAGCGGTGGCGGCGCCGGCGGCGGCTCGCGCCCCGGCCCCGCCCCGAAGGAGTCGCGCGACACCCCTGAGGCCACCTTGCCGCCCGTGCAGGTCGAACGGTTCAGCGGCCGCAGCTCGGTGGTCTGGTTTCCCGCCCAAGGCTTTCCCGAGACCCTGACCTCCCGCGCCAACGCCGCCTTCTATCGGCTGGCCCGGCACGGCGACACCCTGATCATCGCGGGAGGCGACACCGGCGAACTGCTCGGCTTCGATCTCCAGGCCCGGTTCTCCCTGACGTTCGCGGGCAGCAGCTCCGCGCAGCTCAACCACCTCGCCCCTCTCGCCGGCCGGCCGGGACGCTTTCTCGTTCTGCGCAACAACGCTCCGGGCCTCGCCGTGCTCGATTTCTCCCCGACCGGACGGCGCGAAGCCGAAACCCGTCGCCTGGACTTGTCGACTCCGTCGACCCTCGGCGCATTTCGCTTCAGCCGGATCCGGGAGCTGGACCCCGCGACCCTCGCGATCGACGTGAAGGTAAGTCAGGGGGCCGACGAGCTCGAGGGGTGGAGCGACTGGACGCCGCTGCACCTCGACGCCGACGGCGGCTGGCGCGCCAGCGGGCTGCGCGGCCGGAATGCCCGGCTGCGCATCAGGCTGCCGGAAACCGCCGCAGGCCAACGGACCGCCGTGGAGCTCGATCGCGGCGCCTTGTTCGTGCTGCCGCAGAACCGGCGACCCACCCTGCAGGAATTCCGGGTCCTGTCGCCAAACTACGGTTTGATCCTGGTGGTCGATTCCCCCCCCTCGCCTGTCGTCACGCTGGGCCAGTTGCTGCAGGGCCCGTCGTCACGCGAGGAGGACAAGCGCAAGGGCAGCCTTACGGGCAGCCAGGTGGTGCCGCAACCGGGCGCCCAGGTGGTGTTCTGGACCGTCGTGGATCCCGACGGCGACGCGTTCACCAGCTCGTTTTCCTACCGGCGCGAAGGCGAAGGGCATTGGACGGAAGTCGTGAGCGAGAGCCGCGACAGCCATGCGCAGTTCGACACCAGCCACCTGGCCGACGGGATCTATTTCACGCGCCTGATCGTGCGCGAGATCGCCCCCCGCCCTCCGGGTGATCGTCTCACCCATACGTTCGAGACCGACGATCTGGTGATTGACCACACCGCTCCCGTCCTCGTGGAAAGCGCCGCCACGCGGACCGCCGACGGCGTCGTCATCAAGGTCCGGGGACGGGACGCGCTATCGCTGCTGGACAACCTCGAAGTCACCTTCAGCAATGGCGTCCGTGAGGTGTTGGAACAGCCGCTCGATGGCATTCGCGATGGCCGCGACGAGACCTTCGTGCTCGACGTCCCGCTGTCCCGGGTGACGAACGCGACCTCGGTCGAACTGACCCTCTACGACGCCGCTGGCAACAAGGTCTCAAAGCGGCTGGGGTTCCGCTGATTTGAGATCTGAGATGTGAGATTTGAGATGCGCCGAACCCGATCGCAGTCCCCAATTTCAAATTTCAAATCTCAAATCTCAAATGCCGCGCGCAGCGCGGCTAGGCCCGCGGATGCGCCTTGGCGTAGATCTCCTTCAGGCGCGCGACGCTGACGTGGGTGTAAACCTGGGTGGTCGCGAGTTGCGAGTGGCCCAATAATTCCTGCACCAGCCTCAGGTCGGCCCCGGCATTGAGGAGGTGCGTCGCGTAGCTGTGCCTTAGTTTGTGCGGTGTCAGGTCCAGCGGCAGCCCCGCGAGCGCCAGGTACCGCTTCAACATGATCTGCACGGCCCGCACGGACATCGCGGAGCCGTCCGGATTGGTCAGGACCGGCGAAGCCGCGGCCGCGTCCGGGACAAACTCGGCCCTGAATTTCTGCCAGACCGCGAGCGCCACGCGTCCCAGCGGGCAAAGCCGTTCCTTTCGCCCTTTGCCCACCACCCGTGCCACGCCGCGGTCGGGCTCGATCGCCCCATGGGTCAGGGCGGTCAGTTCGCTTACGCGCAAACCTGCGCCGTAAAGCAACTCCATCGCCAGCCGGTCCCGCCAGGCCACGTGCGGTTCGACCGCGCCCTGCGCGAGCAGCTGCGCCGGGCCGGCCAGCAGGCGCTTCATCTGCGCTTCGGTCAGGAATTTTGGCAGCCGCTGCTCGAGCTTGGGGAGCGGGACGCCCAGCCACGGATCGCGGCTCAGCACGCCCCGGCGCATCCAGAAGCGATGGAAGGTGCGCAGTCCCGACACATGGTTGCGCAGCGTACGACGGTCGAAACGATGCTGTGCCTCGATGACAAAGTCGCGCATCTCCCGCGACGTCAGCCCGTCGAACGGGCGGTCCGCCAGCCCGTTTTGCGCGAGCCAGCGATAAAAATCCTCGAAGGCCTGCCGGTAGTTGCGCACCGTGTACGGCGAGGCCCGGCGTTCCTCGGCGAGGTGCGCGGCGAACGGCTGCCACCACTCGGCCAGCACCGCGTCGGGGATCGGTCGCCCTACCGGCATGCCACCCCCGCCGTCATCCTTCGGCCCGTTTTCTTTCCTCCACCTCGCGCATCACCTTCACCGCGTGAAGGCGCAGCGCCCCCTCGGGATCGAGTCCTTTGCCCCGGGCGGCCGCGGTAAGCTCGAACAGCATCCGCCCCAGCGTGGACTGATCGAGCTGGCGGCCGAGCGCCCGTACCTGCTCCACGTCAACGCTGCCGTCGACCGGCAGCTGCTGCTTGTCGATCTGTTTCCACACTGCCTCCGCGAACATCAGCGCGGGCAGCCGCGGTGGCAGTTCCTTGAATACGCCCGAGGCCACCGGCCCGTGCTTTTTCTCCGTCGCCTTGATCTCGTCCCACTTGGCGATGACCTGCTCCGAAGTGCCGAGCTTGTCGGATCCGAAGACGTGGGGGTGCCGTCGGACGAGCTTCTCGTTGATGTCGTGAGCCACGTCGTCGAACGTGAACTGCCCGCGCTCGGCGGCGATCTGGGCATGAAACACGATCTGGATGAGGACATCGCCGAGCTCCTCGCGCATGTGCGGGTAGTCGTTCCGATCGATCGTATCGATCAGTTCGCTGACCTCATCGATCAGGCAGCGTACCAGCGAGGCATGCGTCTGTTCCTGATCCCACGGACATCCGTCCGGCGCCCGCAACCTCGCCATCGTTCGCTTCAGGTCGTCAATCGAGCTCATCAATTAAAGGGAGTGAGGGAATGAGGGAGTAAGGGAATGAGGGAGTAAAGGCCTCACTCCCTCCTCCCTCACTCCCTCATTCCCTCCTTCCCTCATTCCCTCCTTCCCTCATTCCCTCACTCCCTTCCTCACGGCAGCCACGGATACTTCCGCGCCTCGGGCTTTCGTTTCTCGCGTTGGGCGCGATGAAATTCCTTCGCTTCCTCGCTCATGTAGTACAACAGGGTCGCGTTGCCGGCCAGCTCCTGGATCCCTGCCTGCCCGTCGAGTTCCGCATTGAAGCCGCTCTTCAACAGCCGGATGGCCAGCGGGCTCTTTTCCATCACTTCGAGCGCCCATTTGACGCCTTCGGCCTCCAGTTCTGCGACCGGCACGACGGCGTTGACCAGCCCCATCGCCAGGGCCTGCTGCGCGTTGTACTGGCGGCACAGGAACCAGATCTCACGAGCCTTCTTCTGTCCCACCACCCGCGCGAGGTAGCTGGACCCGAAACCGCCGTCGAAACTGCCCATCTTCGGGCCGACCTGGCCAAAGATCGCGTTATCAGCCGCGATGCTCAGATCGCACACGACGTGCAGGACGTGGCCGCCGCCGATCGAGTAGCCGGCAACCAGGGCGATCACGACCTTCGGCATCGAGCGGATCAACTTTTGCAGGTCGAGCACGTTGAGCCGCGGGACGCCGCCTTCATCAATGTAACCTGCGTGTCCCCGGACGCTTTGGTCGCCTCCGGCGCAGAAAGCGTACTTGCCGTCGGTGTGTGGCCCCGCGCCGATCAGCAACACGACGCCGATCCTCGGGTCTTCGCGCGCATCCGAAAACGCATCGTACATCTCCGCGACCGTCTCCGGCCTGAATGCATTCCGCTTCTCAGGCCGGTTGATCGTCACTTTGGCGATCCCATTCCACTTATGGTAAAGGATATCCGTGTAGGTCTTGGCCGGTTTCCAGTCGGGAGTCATGGGGAGAGTGAAGGGGAAAGTGAGAGTGGAAGGGAAACTGAAAAAACGGCGATCGCGCCGGCGCTGTGGGAGGGGCTCGCGCCAACGCAAGTGGATTCTACCGCTTGGCGGAAAACAGCTTGGAGCGTCCAGTCGACTGCGCGAAGCTTCGCCGATCCATGAGCACCACCTCCCGCCCGCTAAGCCTCGGCGCGCAATTTGCCCTGAGCGTCGGGGCGCTGGGAGTCGTCTTTGGCGACATCGGCACCAGTCCGCTGTACGCCTTGCACAATACGCTGAAGGCGCTGCCCCCACTCGAGCATCTCGAGGCGATCCTGGGCGCGCTCTCACTCGTGTTCTGGGCGTTGACGTTTGAAGTGTGCGTCAAATACCTCGGCTTCATCATGCGCGCCGACAACCGCGGCGAGGGCGGCATGTTTGCCCTGCTGGCCTTGAGCCAGGTCGACCGCGGCACGACAAGTCGGCGGCGCAGCTGGTTCACGATGCTGATCCTTTTCGGCGCGGCCCTGCTGTATGGCGACGGCGTCATCACCCCGGCCATCTCGGTGCTGGGCGCGGTGGAGGGCCTGAAGGACATCAATCCCGCGATCGGTCCGCAGGTGCCGTTGATCGCCTGCGTGATCATCACGGGCATCTTCTGGATGCAACGGAAAGGGACGAACACCATCGGTCGGCTGTTTGGTCCGTGCATGGTGCTCTGGTTCGGGGTGCTCGCGGCGTTCGGCCTGATGAACCTGGTCCAGGCGCCGGTCGTGCTCAAGGCGCTCAACCCGTATTACGGCATCAAGCTCCTCGTCACCCACCCCGGCCACGCCATGTCCATCCTGGGCGTGGTCATCCTCGCGATCACGGGCGCCGAGGCGCTCTACGCCGACATGGGGCACTTCGGCCGCAAGGCCATCAGCCGCGCCTGGTACTTCGGCGCCTTTCCGGGACTGGTCCTCTGTTATTTCGGCCAGGGCGCGTACGTCCTGCTCCACCCGGGGGTGGACGAGAATCCGTTCTTCCGCCTCGCGGGAGATGGCGCCGGTCGCTACGCGCTCATTCTGCTCTCCACCATGGCTGCAGTCGTGGCCAGCCAGGCGTTGATTTCGGGGACATTCTCCCTCACTCGGCAGGCGATTCAACTCGGCTATTTCCCCCGCCTGCAGGTCAAGCATACCAACGCCGACCTCGTCGGTCAGATCTATCTGCCGTTCGTCAACGTCAGTCTGGCCATGCTCGCGCTCGGCGTCGTGTTTTATTTCCAGACCGTCGAAAACCTCATCTCCGCCTACGGCGTGGCCATCACCGGGACCATGTTGGTCAGCACCCTCGCGTTTTTCCGCGTCACCCGGGTCCACTGGCGTTGGTCCTGGTGGCAGGCCATCGCGGTGTGCGGTGTGTTCCTTGTCTTCGACCTCGGCTTTTTTGTCGCGAACCTGCACAAGTTTGTCGACGGCGGCTGGCTCCCGCTGGCGATCGCGCTGGTCGTGCTGGCCGTCATGCACACGTGGAAAACGGGCCGTGCGGAGATCTACCAGAAGGTTTACGGCAACAACGTCACGGAGGAGGAGTTGACCAGCATCGCCCGCAGCAGGCATGTGACGCGCGTGGGCGGCGCTGGCGTCTTCATGGTGGGCTCACCGTCCGGCACGCCGATTGCCCTGCTTCATCACGTGAAGGCGAATCGTTGCCTGCACCGGACCGTCGTCCTGCTGAGCATCGTTACCGACGAGGTGCCTACGGTGGCCGCTGACGAACGGCTGACCCTCAAGGAAATCGGCGAGGGCCTCTGGCGCGCGGTGGGCCGCTACGGCTACATGGAATCGCCGGACGTGGGCCAGCTCATGGACGATGTGCGCAACCGCGGCGTCTCGCTCAACCCCGAGGCCGCCATCTACTTTTTCAATCGCGAGATGATCATCAAGGGCGGCAACGCGCGCATGTGGGACTGGCAGAAGACCCTCTACGCCTTCCTCAGCCGCAATGCCCGCCCCGCGAAGGACTACTATCGCATCACCCCCTCGCAGATCATCGAGATCGGCCTGCCGATTCAGCTGTGACGGCGTAGCTCGCAAATTTCGCCGGTCACTTTCGCAAGATATGCGGAGGACCACGCCTCCCCGGGCTTGAGGACCGACCCTCGAGTCTCAACTCTCAACGCCTGCCGGCTCTCAATTCTCAACGCTCACCTGTCAACGTCTCCACCCATGTCTGTCTCCGACCAGCTCTTCGCCCGCGCGCGGCAACTCATTCCCGGCGGTGTGAACTCGCCCGTGCGCGCGTTCCGCTCGGTGGGCGGCGCCCCGTTTTTCGTCAAGGCCGCGCGGGGGCCTTATCTCTATACGGCTGACGAGCGGGAGTTGGTGGATTTCGTCTGCACCTGGGGTCCGGCGATCCACGGCCACAATCATCCGGTCATCAAGGCCGCCATTGCGGCGGCGTTGGAAAACGGCACCTCCTTCGGCACGCCCAACCCGTACGAGGTGGAAATGGCCGAGCTGATTGTGCGCTTTGTCCCGTCCATCGAGAAGGTGCGGATGTGCAACAGCGGCACGGAGGCGACCATGTCTGCCATCCGGCTCGCCCGCGGCTTCACGTCCCGCGACAAGATCATCAAGTTTGCCGGCTGCTACCATGGACACTCCGATTCGCTTCTGATCAAGGCCGGGTCGGGGGCGCTCACGCACGGAAACCCGGACAGTGCCGGCGTTCCCGCCTCTTTCGCGCGCGAAACCGTCGTCGTCGCCTACAACGATCGCGCCGCGCTCGAAGCGGCATTCGCCGCGAATCCCCGCCAGATCGCCTGCGTCATCGTGGAGCCGTACTGCGGCAATGTCGGCTTCATCATGCCCGACCCGGGTTACTTGCAGTTCCTCCGCGAGATCACCGCGCGTCACGGCACCGTGCTGATCTTTGACGAGGTCATGACCGGCTTTCGGATCGCCCGGGGCGGCGTGCAGGAACGGGAAAAAATCACCCCTGACCTCACGTGTCTCGGCAAGATCATCGGCGGCGGCCTGCCGGTCGGTGCATTTGGCGGCCGCGCCGAGATCATGGACCGGCTCGCACCTTTGGGACCGGTTTACCAGGCGGGCACCTTGAGCGGCAACCCCCTGGCGATGGCGGCGGGCATCGCGGGCCTCCGGCTCCTCGAGGAGTTGGATCCCTATGCGCGCCTCGACACGCTTGGCCGCCAGCTCCGCGACGCTGTTCTCGCCGCGTGCCGGGCCAAGGGGATCCCGGTCCAGGTGCCGCAATGCGGCTCGATGTTCAGCATTTATTTCACGGATACGCCCGTGCGCGACTATCCGACGGCGCTGAAGAGTGACGCCGCGGTCTTCGCGAAATTCTTCCAGGCCTGTCTGACGAACGGAGTCTACCTCGCGCCCAGCGCGTATGAAGCCGGCTTCCTCAGCACCGCGCACGATGGCCCGGCCATCGCGCACGCCTGCGACGTCATGACCCAGGTCATCGCCGCCCTCTAGCGCCCCGCCCCCTCCTCCAAGGGACAGACCCTCAACGGACGGCGCCGGCGAGTGTCCGTCAAGGGACAGACATACTCCAAAGGGGACAGACCCTTCCCCGAAGGGACAGACCCTTGAAGCTCACGCCAGCTTCGGCCTCGCGAGGGGGACAGACCCTGGATGTGGAAATATGGCGCAGAAGGGGCCTAATCGGCAAATAGCCGAACTCAGTTTCCCGCGATGATCACGGAATCAGGCCGAAAACGCCCCATCTTGGGCCCTTAACGCCCAGCGGGACACACCTCCGGCCGGGGGCGAATTAACGTCAGCCCAGCAGGTCGGCTCTCAGTGGCCTTAGCCCGGAGAGCGAGCCCCAGTCCGCGGCATCAGGCAGTGGCTGCCTCGCAA
>JAEWKR010000113.1 GCA_023457715.1 Verrucomicrobiota bacterium | reverse complement strand
CCGATTTTGCCACAGAGGTCACAGAGGCCCAATCAGAGCCGAGCCGGAGGCGGGCGCTGCGACTGTCTTGGGCGTTACGCGATGAACAGGTTTGTCCAAGGACCGAGCCTCCGTGTCCTCCTTGTCCACCGGAGGCTCGGCGAAGGTGGATGTGTCGGAGCTCTGTGCTCTCTGTGGCTACTTCGGAATCCAGGCTCAACGCTCGGCTCGAGACTTTGACCCATGTTTGAGCGCATCCTGACCATGATGCGGAAGGAATTCCGCTCGGTGTTTCGCGACGCCCGGATGCGGTTCGTCATCTTCGGGGTGCCGATCATCCAGACGCTGATCTTCGGCTACGCCGTCACCATGGATGTGCGGCACGTGCGGCTGGTGGTGGTCGACCATGATGCGACGCCCGCGAGTCGCGCCCTGGTCGCGCGCTTCACCGGCTCCGACTACTTCGACGCCGTGACCAGAACCAGCGACGAGCGGCAGGCTGCGGCCGAGATCGACGCCACCCGCGCCGCCGCGATTCTTCAGCTCAACGCCGGCTTCGAAGGCCTGCTCCGCGCGGGCAAGCCCGCCCCGGTCCAGCTGATCGTGGACGGATCGGATTCGAACACGGCGCGCCTCGTCCTGAACTACAGCGCGGTCATTGTCGCCACCTACAACACCGACATCGTGCTGTCCTCGATGCAGCGCCGCTCGGGCCGCGTCCTGGAGGTCGGAGCCGCCGAGTTGCGACCGCGAGCGTGGTTCAATGCCAACCTGGAGAGCCGGAACTATTTCGTGCCGGGCGTCATGGCGGTGCTCGTCATGCTGATCAGCCTGATGCTCACCGGCATGGCGATCGTCCGGGAGAAGGAGGCCGGCACGATCGAACAGATCATGGTGACTCCGATCCGCCCCGCGGAATTCATCCTGGGCAAGTTCGCCCCGTTCATCGTGATCGGCTTCGTCGACGTGATCCTCGTCACCGTGGTTGGGGTGTTCTGGTTCGACATTCCCATCCGCGGCAGCTTTGCCCTGCTGCTGCTGGGCACCGGCGCCTTCCTGCTCAGTACGCTCGGGATCGGGCTGTTCATCTCCACGGTGAGCGAGACCCAGCAGCAGGCGATGATGACGACGTTCTTCTTCTTCTTTCCCGCCATGCTGTTTTCGGGGTTCATCTACCCGATCGCGAACATGCCCGAACCGGTGCAGTGGCTTACTCTGCTCAACCCACTGCGGTACTTCCTCATCATCATTCGCGGCGTATTCCTGAAAGGCGTCGGAATTGACGTGCTGTGGCCGCAACTGCTGGCGCTGTTGCTCATCGGGACGGCGGTGATGGCCTTTGCCGCGCTCCGGTTTCGGAAGACGACAGGGTGAGGAATGCTCACTCGTTCGGCCCCGGCTCGCTTTTCCCTGCGGCCAGCTGCCTGGCCACCGGTCCGTCGAAATGCAACGTCTGCGTGGGGAAGGCGAAGGCCAGCCCGCGCGCGGCAACGGTCTCCATGAAGGTGAGGTTCAACCGTTGGCGCATTTCCATATAAGCGGGGAAGTCGGGCGACCGGGCCACGTAGACGATCCAGATGTCCAACGAAGAGGCGCTCAGGTCCCGGAAGTAGACGTTCACGGAGGCCGGATCGATTTCGCGTTCGGCCAGGATGATCCGCCGGAGCTCGGCCACGAGTTCGCGCATCTGCGCCGGAGCGGTGTCGTACGTGAGCCCCAGCACCTGCTCCGTCCGCCGCTGGGTGAACCGGGCGAGGTTGGTGATCGACTCCGTCGCCATCAGCTTGTTCGGGATCACGGCGATCGACTTGTCCACGAGCCGCAGCTTGGTGGAGCGGAGCCCGATCTCCTCCACCGCCCCGGTGAAATTGCCGATCTTGACGGTGTCGCCGACCTTGAACGGCTGATCCACCACGACCACGAAGGATCCGAAGAGATTCGCGATCGTGTCCTGCGCGGCCAGGGCGAACGCCAGACCGCCGATGCCGAGCGACGTCAGGAACACCTTCACGGGCGCGCCCACGCTGTCCGCGACGATCAGGATGCCGAGCACCACCGCGAACACCATCAGCACGCGCTTGATGAGCGGCATGAACGCGGCGACGGTCATTTTCCGGCGCACCGCGACGTCCGAGAGGTGATCCAGCAGCGCGCCGCCGGCGCGGATCAACGCCCAGATGATGGTCCCGAGGATCGCAACCTTCGCGCCATTCCCGAGCAGGACGTCGGTGTCGCGATCAAGCTGGAGCACCGTCAGCGCCGCAAAGATCCCGAGCACGAGGATCAGGACGGCCACCGGCTTCTCCATCGCGGGAAACAGCCGGTCGTCGAGCGTCGTCTCGGTTTTCGACGCCACTTTCTTCAGCGAGGAAAAGATGATCCGGGTGATCAGGTGTCGCAGGACGATCGCGAGCACGATGATCATCAGGCAGGCGATCCAGTGGAACGTCTCGTCGTCGATGTCGGGGAAGAACTGGTGCATCCAGCCGACGAAGCGCTCGAGCAGGTGGTTGGCCCCCTCGGTCAGGCGGCTGGCAGCGTTTTCCGGCGGGGCCACGACCGTCACGGTCGTCGCGGTGGTCGGCGCCCCCTCCGGGCCCTTGCTGGTGACGGTCGTCGTCTTCGCATCGCCGGTCGAGGCCTCCGCCACCTCCACCTTGGGCTTTTCGGCGTTATCGGCGGCTCCGACCGGCTGGGCCGCGAACCAGAACCCCGCGACCATCAGGAAGATTCTTAAGACTCGGTGCATACGCGGGGACGACCGATACGACGCCGCCGGGCCGTGTCAAACAGCGGACCGGGCGTTCCCCGGCGGCGGCCCGCGGAGCCCGCCCGTCCCGAAGCCATTGGAAAAATCGCGGAAAATTCTTCTATTTCCCGACTTGGCCCCTCTTCGCCGCGCCACAGAGTGTGCCACCTTCCCATGCCTTCCCTCCTTGCCGTCCTCGACTCCATGCCTCTCTGGGCGTGGGTGCTGTTTTTTGCGTTTATCACCGCGATGCTGGCACTCGATCTTGGCGTTTTCCAACGCGAGGAACATGAGGTGAAGATGAAGGAGGCGCTCATCTGGTGCGCCGTGTGGGGCACGCTCGCGCTGGCCTTTGGCGGACTGGTCTGGTGGTGGCGCGGACCCGAGGAGGGGCAGCAATACCTCGCGGCCTATCTCGTCGAACTCTGCCTCAGCATCGACAACGTCTTCGTCTTCATCGTCATCTTCACCTACTTCAAGGTACGACCCGAGTTCCAGCATCGGGTTCTGTTTTGGGGCATCATCGGCGCGGTGGTGATGCGCGCCGTCTTCATCATCGTTGGCATCAGCATCGTGGAGCGCTTCCACTGGGTGCTGTATTTCTTCGGCGCGTTCCTGATCTACACCGGAATCAAGCTGGCGCTCCCCGGGCACGAAGGCGATGTCGATCCGTCCCAGAACCCCGTGGTGAAATTCTTCCGCCGGCACTTCCCCGTGACCGACTCGTTTCATGGGAAGCACTTCTTCGTCAGACAGGACGGCCGGTGGGTCGCCACCCTCCTGTTCCTGGTGCTTATCGTCGTGGAAACGACCGACGTCGTCTTCGCGCTGGACTCCATTCCCGCCGTCCTCGCCATCACGAAGAGCCCGTTTGTGGCGCTCACGTCGAACATCTTCGCCATCCTCGGCCTGCGCTCCCTTTACTTCGCGCTGAACGGAGTGATGAAGCTCTTCCGGTTCCTGAAGATTGGCCTGGCCGTCATCCTCTGCTTCATCGGCGTGAAGATGTTGATCGAGCATTGGTACAAGGTTTCGACCACCACCTCGCTCGCCGTGATCGGGGGCGTGCTCACGACTTCCGTGCTGATGTCACTCCTGATCAAGGCCCCCGCGGCCGACCGCCCGCCCTCCACCGCCGATACGAACATCGGCCTGCCAAAGGTGGACAAGGATCGCGACGGGGACGAGTAAGGGGGCCAGGAATCTTTCTCATTCTCTTAATCTTTCTCTTTCTCTGGTGCCAGGCTTGGGGGAGCGAACCCTCCAGCACCTGGCAGGAGAAAGAGAAAGGGGAAGATTCAACGAAAACGCCGGGCCTGCTTTCACAGACCCGGCGGTTGGTTCGAGATCTCAAATCACAGATCTCAAATTTCAGTTCAACGTCAGCTGACTGCGATCCGGCGCGGCTTCACCGCCTCGACCTTCGGAAGCGAAACGCGGAGCACGCCGTCTTTCAGTTCGGCGGCCGCCTTGTCGGCGTCGATCAGGTTGTCGTGCGTCAGCACCAGCTCGAAGGGAGCGTCCGAGGATTCACGATACAGCGTCGTCCAGGACTCCGGCTGCTTCCACGAGCGGGTGGCGAAGATGCGGAACTGGCCCGCCTCGGCGGTCAGCTCGAGCTGTTCCTTGGCCACGCCGGGGAGAAAAACCGTCAGCCCGTAGGCATCGTCGGTTTCCTTGATCTCATGGGCCGGCGTCACTTTCGGACCTTCATAGGCACTGGTCCTGGCGGGCGTCGAAGTCACCGGCGTGCGGGACAGGTTAGGAATGAGGGAATTGAGCAGAGACATGATGGCTAGAGTTTAGAGTTCAGGGTTCAGAGTTTTGCCTGATCGGCGTCTGTGTCCTCTGGGTGGTTTGGAAGGACGCGGTTACTTCACCGCGACCGTGATCTTCTTGGGCTTGGCTTCCTCGCGCTTCGGCAAGGTTACCGTCAGGATGCCATTCTCGTACGCGGCGCTCACCTTGGCTCCATCGACCTGATCGGACACGGTCAGCGAGCGGGTAAACGACGTGGTCTGCTGCTGCTCGCCAGTGCCCCCTTTGCGCGTGGCGGTGAGCGTCAGGTAACCATCGGCCATCTCGACGCCGATGTCGTCGCGCTGGACGCCCGGCAGCTCCGCGCGAACGTAGGTGTTCTCGGCGTCCTCATGAATGTCGACCGGGAACTGGTCGCGGGTGGGGCTGAAGTCCTGCACCGCGGATTCAAACAGGCGCTCGATCTCCGTCTCGAGACCGGACCAGGGCGAACGGCCGCCGGTCGGGAGCGAGAAAGTGCGGTAGTTGGGATACGTGTATCGAACGAGTCTCATGGTGATCGTCTCCTTTGGGTTAGTGATATGGCGCCGTATTTGCACGTCGCAGACCAGCGGGGCCGTCAGCGCAAGTTACTGATTTTCAGCGGCTTGTTTTCCGGCCGTGGACCGGCGCTGTGAAATCTTTTCTCACCGCGTCGTCACACCGCGACGGAATTGCACGCTTGAGTACGTTGTCCCGCGTTTACGCGGAATGCCTTGTCCAACGCGCCCCACAATCCTTCCGCATGAATGCGGTACAACGTACCAAAGCCACCGATCTGAGTACGTTGTCCCGCGTTTACGCGAAATGCCTTGTTGCATGAATAGGGACAACGTGCCGAACAGGCGCGCGTCTCCGCGCTCGCGCAATTGCGGCGACTCTGCTTCGTTCCAAGTCCCCTCACGACCCCAACCCCCGCCGTGCCCCGACTTTCCATGAACCGTCGCCAATTCGTCCGTGCGACCTGTGCCACGGGTGCAGGTCTGATGATCCTCCCGGCCAGCCGCCTCTTTGGGCAGGCTACCCCCAGCAAAAAACTGAACCTGGCCCTGATCGGGGTCTGGGGCCGGGGCGAAGCCCACTACGACGGCATCTCTTCGGAGAATGTCGTCGCGCTCTGCGATGTGAATGAGACGCGGTTCCCCAACGCGCTCAAACGCTTTCCGGGCGCGAAGACCTACGTCGATTGGCGCAAATGCCTCGAGCAAAAGGATATTGATGCGGTCGTCTGCTGCACCCCCGATCATCACCATGCGCTGATCGCACTGGCGGCCATGCACCGGGGGCTGCACGTGTACATGGAGAAACCGATCGGCCTCTCCGTGGAGGAATGTCGGCGGGTCCGCGCGGCGTACTTGGAGCGGCGCACGAAAATCGCCACTCAGGCCGGCACGCAGCGCCACGCCAACCCCAACTTCGCCCGCGTGCGCGAACTCATCCGGGACGGCGCCGTCGGCGAGTTGCGGGGCGTCTTCGCCTGGGGCAACCGGCAGCTGCGGCGGCCGGGCTACCTGCCGGCCGAGGGCCAGGCACCCTCAACGCTCCACTACGATCTGTGGCTCGGGCCCGCAGGCGATCGCCCCTACAACCCAGGCTACTTCTCCGGGGAATCCGGGATGAATTGTCTCCAGTGGAACATGTTTTGGGACTTCGGCACGGGCCAGGTCGGCGACATGGGCAATCACACCATGGATCTCGCCTACAATGCCATCGACGCGGGACTGCCGGAGTCCATCGAGGCCACCGGCGAGGCGTACAACCCGGAGGTGACGCCCGTCGAACTCGCCGCGCATTTCAACCATCCCGGAAACCAATGGCGCGGCCCGATCCGGGTCAGCTGGTATCAGGGTGGCGTTTTCCCGCCGGCGCCGCGTCCCTGGATCGATCTCAACAAGATCGGCCACGGGGTGATGTTCAAGGGCTCGAAGGGTCTGCTCGTGGCGGACTTCAACAGCCGCATGCTCATCCCGGATGGCGATACGGCCGACATGACCTATTACAAGTCGCCCTCGGCTGACGCGATCACTCCGCCCGCGCAGGATTTCCAGAAGGAGTGGATCAACGCGTGCAAAACGGACCTGAAGACGTCGTGTAACTTCGACTACAACGGCCTCATGACAGAGCAGATGGCGCTCGGCCTGGTCGCCTATCGTGCCGGCAGGAAAATCGACTACGACGGGCAGTCCGGCCGAGTCACCAACGACGAGGCCGCCAACGCTCTCCTCAAGCGCGACTATCGCAAGGGCTGGGAACTCTCGACCGTCTAAGAACCCTGAATTGCCTCACGCCAAGGTCGCGAAGGTCACAAAGGCACACGCCGCGGTACTCACCTGCCGGGCAAATGCTGCTGCCTTCGCGAACTTTGCGACCTTTGCGTGAGGCACTCTGTTGCTTCGGCAGCTGGCTGGTACGCGTGGCGTGACCGCAGCGTTTGGCGTGGCACTGTACCGGCGTAGGATGAACTTTCGCCGTGCGCTCCGGGGGCGAGACCTGCTTGGCTTGAGTCCGCATGACGTTCGACTTCGAGACTCCGCTCCAACGGCTCGGTACTGATTCCCAGAAGTGGCAGAAGTATGGTGATCGCGACATCCTGCCCATGTGGGTCGCGGACATGGATTTTGTGTCCCCGCCGGCGGTGCTGCAGGCGCTGCACGAGCGGGTCAGCCATGGGATCTTCGGCTATGCGCGGCCGGTGAAATCAACGGTGGACGCCCTGGTCGAGGCCATGTCGTCCCGCTACGGCTGGACCATCGATCCCAGCTGGATCGTCTGGCTGCCCGGCCTGGTCGTGGGCCTGAACGTCACCGCCCAGGCCTTCGCCGACGCCGGCGACGAAATCCTCACCCTGGGACCGGTGTATCCGCCTTTCATGACGGCCCCGAAGCACAGCGGCCGCAAGTCCGTCTCCGTTCCGTGGGTCCTGTCGGGCGGCGCGTGGACGATCGACTGGGAGCAGCTTGAGCGGGCGGTGACTCCGCGCACGAAAGTCTTCCTGCTCTGCAACCCCCACAACCCGCTCGCGCGGGTCTGGCGGCGTGAGGAGCTGCAGCGCCTCGGCGACTTCTGTGTGCGCCACCGGCTCGTCCTCTGTTCCGACGAGATTCATTGCGACCTGATCCTCGATCCATCGCTGCCGCATGTGCCGACCGCCCTGCTGGGGCCGGAGATCGCAGCCCAGACCGTCACACTGATGGCGCCCAGCAAGACCTACAACGTGCCGGGCCTCGGCACGTCGTTCGCCATTATTCCCGATGCCGCGCGCCGCGCCCGCTTCGTCCGCGCCACCGCCGGCATTGTCGCGGAGGTGACCGCGCTGGGGTTCACCGCCTGCGAGGCCGCCTACCGACACGGCGAACCCTGGCGGCAGGCGTTGCTGGCCACCTTGCGGGGCAATCGTGACTTCATCCTCGATTTCCTCGCGCGCGAGATCCCGCAGATCACGATCGAAGCCCCGATCGAGGCGACCTACCTCGCGTGGCTCAACGTTTCCGCGCTCGGCTGGACGGACCCCGTGGAACGCTTCGAGCAACACGGCGTCGGCCTGAGCGACGGCGCGTATTTCGGCGGCGCCAAGGGCCACCACGTGCGCCTTAACTTCGGGTGTCCGAGGGCCACCCTGACGGAAGGGCTGAAGCGAATGAAGGCGGCGGTTTCTGCCGGCCGGCCGTAGCCGGCCTCCGGGCGAGTCCCGGCGCGCCGGCGCGCGCGGGCTGCGCCGGGAAAAACAGGTGGAACGCCGTGCCTTCGCCGGGCGCGCTTTCCACCTGCGCGAAGCCGCCGTGGCCCTTCAGGATGCCGGTCACCACGGAAAGCCCCAGGCCCGTGCCCTTGCCCGGCGCCTTGGTGGTGAAGAAGGGGTCGAACACGCGGCGCGCCGTCTCCGGCTCCATGCCGGTCCCCGTATCCGCCACCGTGATGCGTACGAACGGGCCCGGGTCGGTGCCCGGATTGGCCATCGCCAGCGCGGCGCTGACGCCCACGTTCTCCGCCGAGATCCGGAGCCGGCCGCCCTCGGGCATCGCATCCCGGGCGTTGAGGGCGAGATTGATCAGCGCCTGCTTGAACTGCGTTTCATCGGCGAGCAGGGGCCAGGCGTGCGCGGCATCGTCGACCAGCAGCGTGACATTCTCGGGCAGCGACTGCCGCAGCAGCGGCTGCAGGCCCGCCAGCGTCGGTGCGATTTCGAGACGGTGGCGTTCGCCGGCGCCGCCGCGTGCGAAAGCCAGGAGTTGACGCACCAGGGCCGCCCCATGGGCCACACTCGCCCGGGTCTTCTCGAGCACGAGCCGCTCGTCGGGCGTCACCGTCCGTGGGGCCAGCAGATCCAGCGCGAGCAGGACCGGCGTGAAGACGTTGTTCAGGTCATGCGCCACGCCGCCGGCCAGCGTGCCCACGCTCTCGAGTCGCTGCGCGCGAAACAACTGGGCCTCGAGCTTCTTCCGCTCCGTCACGTCCGTGTCGATCGCGAGCATCGAGCGCGGCTGTCCGTTCTCCGACACCAGGCTCCAGGTGCGCTCGACCAGCACCGAGCGCTCCGGCGCGATCTGCACCTCGAGTTCGCCCCGCCATTCCCCCAGCCCGTGCAGCGCCTCGCGCGCCGCCGCGAGCCGTGGCGCATCGAAGCGGAGCCCCGCCTGTTCGAGCGTGCGGCCCAGCACCTCGGTGGCTGAGCGGCCGTAGAGGCGTTCCGCGCTCGCGTTCCAGTACGTCACGCGATGGGCGAGATCCGTGGCGAGGATGGCGTCCCGCGCCTTGTCCAGCAGCGATGCCTGTTCCCGCAGCCGCGCCTCGGCCTGCTGCCGGCGCGAGGTCTCCGAGACCAGCGCCACGGCCTGACGGATCGCCGGAACGAGCCGGCGCGGCCGGTCCTTGCTCACATAGTCGGTCGCCCCGCGCTTCAAGGCCTCGACCGCGCGCTCCTCGCCGATCATGCCGGAGACGAACACGAACGGGGTGTGCGGACACTGCTGGCGCGCATCCTCGAGGGCCATCATGCCGTCGAAGCCGGGCAGCGCATAATCGGAAAGGATGATGTCGAAGGTGTGCTGCGCGAGCGCCTGATGATAGTCGTCCGCATTGGTCACGTGGGTGATCGAGCAGCGCGGCCACTCGCCATGCAGGACCCGGGCGATCAGCTCCGCGTCGGGCGAACAGTCCTCCAAGTGCAGAATTTCCAGATCGGGTTTCATGGGCGGGAACGCAGCCGGGCTGCGCGTCGAGCGGACAAGAGCATGGGGCGTCGCTGCAGCCTACCGGGATCCGGTCCGGCCCACCATCAGGCGTCCCTCCCCCGCTGCCTAGGGAAACGTTCCGATGCGCGCGCAAAGGAGTGTAACAGAAAGGTGAATGCACCCGGGCGTGGGCTGGCGCCCGCAAGTCGGGCCGGCTGCGCCCCCCGGCTGCCGTCCGCCCCAACACGCTTGCCCGCCCGGCGGCGACCCGCGTTACTTCCGCTTCATGCGTCTGGGTCCGTACGAACTTTCCTCCAACCTGTTCCTGTCCCCCCTCGCGGGTTACACGAACCTGCCCATGCGCCTGACGGTGCGGGAGCTCGGCGGTTTGGGATGGGCCACGACCGACCTGGTGAATGCGCGTTCGCTGATCGAGCGCAACCCCACCGCTCTCAAGCTGGTGGCCACGGCCGCGCAGGATCAGCCGCTGGCGATCCAGCTCTTCGGCAGCGTGCCGGAGGAGATGCGCGACGCCGCCATCCTCTGCCAGGAAATGGGCGTTCAGTCCGTCGACATCAACATGGGCTGTCCCGTGAAGAAGGTGGTGAAGATCGGCGGCGGCTCGGCGATGATGACCGAACTCGACAAGACCGCCGCGCTCGTGCGCGGCATGGTCAACGCGGTCAAAATCCCCGTCACCGCCAAAATGCGACTGGGCTGGGACGACGACAACCTCACCGCGCCGGACCTCGCCCGCGTCCTCGAGGACGTCGGCGTGGCGGCGATTTTCGTTCACGGCCGCACGCGGGCGCAGGGTTTCGCCGGCCGCGTGAATCTTGATGGCATCCGCCAGGTGGTGGCGGCGGTCCGGCGCGTGCCGGTCATCGGCAACGGCGACGTCACCACGCCCGACGCCGCCCGGCACATGCTCGAACAAACGGGTTGCGCCGGGGTGAGCATCGGTCGCGGCGCATTCTACGATCCTTGGATCTTCCGGCGCACGGCGCACCTGCTCCGCACCGGGGAACTGTTGCCGGAACCGGAATTCGCGGAACGGCTCCAGGTGATGCGCCGACACTTCGAGCGGTACGTCGAATTCTACGGCGAGGACCACGGCTCCCGGCTGTTCCGCAAGGTGGCGCCCTGGTATGCCCGGCGTTTCGGGCCCTCCAAGCCCTTCAAGCAGCAGATCATCACCATAACATCCCGCGGCGATTTCGAGCGGGTGGTGTCGGACTACATCGCCTGGCGGGCCCGGTTCTGCGACGCGAACGGACGGCTGACGGATCGCTACCAACTCAGCCCCCTCGTCGCCTCTTTCATGCAGGCCGAGGACGAAGGGGCCGCCGCCGAACGCAGCGCCATCCCCGTGCCGAAGGGCCCGGTGGAGATGTGGTAGCGGCCCCCCCCGGCATCCGTTCCAGGCCCGGGAAGGGGAACCGGCGACGGCGGTCGCTGACCGTGGGCGGATGCGCCCCTCATCCCCATCGGCCTCACGCGGCGGTTTTTTCCGCAACCACGGCCTGAGCGTGGTGATGCTGGGGCTGTTTTTCCTGACCTTCTTTGTCGGGCAGGTGCTGACGGGGCGGGCGGAGTACAACGAGGACCAGGTCAAGCATGGGCAGCCGGAGGCGGGCGTCCTGGAGTATTTCGGCACCGGGCATTTTGCGGAGGCGACGGCGGAAAACTGGGAGAGCGAGTTTCTGCAGATGTTTATCTACGTCCTCGCCACCGCGTTTCTGTACCAGAAAGGCTCGGCGGAATCGAAGGATCCACGCAAGGCCCACGAGCACCACTCCTCACATGCCCCCCAGCCGGATTCCCCGTGGCCCGTTCGACGCGGGGGCTTCGCCCTGCGCGTCTACGAGCACTCGCTTTCGATCGCCCTCTTCTCGCTCTTCGTGCTCTCCTTCGTCTGGCACGCCTGCGGAGGTCTCCGGCACTACAACGAAGAGCGCCTGCAGGACGGAGAAGCTCCGGTGCAGCTCGCCGACTACATCAGCTCCTCGCGCTTCTGGTTTGAGGCGTTTCAAAACTGGCAGAGCGAATTCCTGGCGATCGGAGCCATGGTGTTGCTGACCATCTGGCTGCGGGAAGTGAACTCTCCTGAATCCAAGAAGGTCCACACCCCGCATTCGGAAAACGAGGAATAAGGGGGCGGTTCAGCCCAGCGCCACCAACAGCGCTGCGGTGATCGCAAAGGTCACGCCCAGAGTGACACTGTACCCGGCCGCGAGCACGGCCGTCTTCAGGAGGGTCATGCGCCAGCGGTTGTGAAACAGCCGCCGGAGCATCAACACCGGGTACAGGACCGCCCACAGCATGCAGGCCCGATACAGGAGCGCGCCCAATGTCGGATGGGCCAGCCCGCCCAGAAACTGCCAGCCGTCGCGGAAGAGCAGCCAGAGGTAGACAAAGGTGTGGAAATGCAGCGCGAGCACCAGATGCTGCAGGTAGACTTGACCTGACTTCCGAAACAGAAACCGCGTGTAGAGGGCAAATAACGGCAGGCAGAACAGCAGGAGCCGCGGCACGCTGTGGGCAAACGCACTCCCGAGCCGGGCCCGCGCCTCGTCTGTTTGCCAGCGCGCCGAAAGCCGTTGCAACCACGCCGGGTCGCCGGATTCAACGATCACGGGTGCCACCGGGGCCGGGGCGGCGGCGACCTCGCGGGCGCCCCCCAAGGGACTCTCCCCGGCAGATCGCGCCTGCGTCGCGATCTGTTGACGTGCCGTGGCCTCGGCTTGGCGCACGGCCTCCACCCACGGCTGATTTGCACCACCGAAGTTCAGCCCGGATTGCGCGCGTTCCTGCTGAAGGAAGAACAAAAAGAAAAACAGCACGCTGACGAACAGGTACAGCCGGAAGGGCGGCATCTGCGGCGCACGCTTGCCGGCGTTGAATTCCTGGGTGAGCCGGCCCGGCCAAAACATCAGGACGACAATGTTGCGGAAGAACTTTCCTTCGAAATGGAAGAAGTTCTCGAGCGCCTCCATGAAGACATGTCCGAAAGAACGGTGAAATTCGAAGTCGTGCTGCCCGCACCGATGGCAGTAAGGACCCTCGAGCTTCGTCGCGCAGTTTTCGCAATGCGTGTGGATCGGCCCATGGTGCCCGCCATGCATCGGCCCATGGTGCCCGCCATGCGCCTCCCCCACGCCCACCGCCACCAGAGCTTCAGGAATCGGCGGCGGCGCGTTTGACTCCGGTATTTCGGGATCGATGGGCACAGGGGACTAAAAATGAAAACGAGGGAAGGGGTCAATGTCGCCCCAAGCCCACTCTCCCCTTCACTTTCCCAGTACTCACTCTCACTCTCACTTTCACTCTCACTTTCACTCTCACTCTCACTCTCACCTCCTGTCGCCATGACCTACGCTGAAATCGTTGCCGCCCTGCCGACCACCGCCGTCACCTCGATCGACGGCCTCCCGTTCCCGCGCGTCGCCTCCGGCAAGGTCCGCGAAATCTTCGATCTCGGCGATGCCCTGCTCCTCAGCGCCAGCGACCGGCTTTCCGCCTTCGACGTCATCCTCCCCGACGGGATTCCCGGCAAAGGCGCCATCCTCACGCAGATCAGCAACCAGTGGTTCAGCGAGACGGCGGGGATCATCCAGAACCATCTCCTGCCCGATCAGGCCGGCGAGTTTGCGCGGCGGGGCATCACGAGCGTCGACCTCCAGCTGCGCAGCATGATCGTCCGCAAGCTGAAGACCGTGCCGATCGAGTGCGTCGTCCGCGGCTATCTCGTGGGCAGCGGCTGGAGTGCCTACCAGAAGTCCGGCGAGGTGTGCGGGATCAAACTGCCTCCGGGTCTTCGCCAGGCCGACCGTTTGCCCCAACCCATCTTCACCCCGACGACCAAGGCACCCAAGGGCCAGCACGACGAGGCCATCACCGATGCCCAGGGCGCGGCGATCGTCGGTCAGGCGCTCTACGATCGGGTCAAGGCCGTCAGCCTCGAGCTTTATCGTTTCGGTCACGACCGCGCGCGCCGGGCCGGGATGATCCTGGCGGACACCAAATTCGAATTCGGCACCGACGCCGTCGGCAACCTGTGGCTGATCGACGAGGTGCTGACGCCCGACTCCTCGCGTTACTGGCCGGCCGAGAGCTACGCCCCCGACCAAAGCCCGCCCAGCTACGACAAGCAGTTCGTCCGCGATCACCTGCTCGCGATCAAGTGGGACCAGAAGCCGCCCGCGCCGAAGCTCCCCGCAGAGGTCATCACCCGCACCCGCGAAAAATACCTCGCCGCGCTGAAAAACCTCCTGGAATCAGGCCCGGTCGGTTGATGGACCGCGGGCGGCCCGCCCGCCCTCCGGTCAGGTCACGGCCTCCGACCTTTGCGCGCTTCGCGACCTTTGCGTGAGGCTCAAGGGCTTCACAACCCGGGCCGCCTCACGCAAACGTCACGAAGGTAACGAAGGACCCGGACGCAATCAGGGCAGCACGTACACCTCGGCGATGACGAGGCCGGTGGTGTTCTCCGCGCCGCCGACCTGAACGGTCCAGGCGCCTGGCAGCAGGGTCACCAGCATCGCAGCGTCGGCACTTCCATCGGGCAGCGCGAAGGCGCCGACGGCCTGCGCCACGCCGCGGATTTCATCGGCATTGGCTTCGAGGCCCCATTCCCCGGCCGTGGCGCGGAGCAGGTTCCGGCTGTTGTAGAGTTCGAGCTGCGGCCGCGCCAGCGTCCCCGGTAGATGGTACGGAGCCGCTCCGAGCGCCGGACCGGCGGCGCGGATCAGCACGCGTTTCGACGACGCGCCGTTGATGATGAAACCAAGGATCAGCTTGTTGGCGCCGCTTCCCACGATGCCGCGCGTGGAAAGATTGATCGCGCGCGAGGTTTCGTTCGCCAACGGGTCGGCGTCGTACACCTCCACGATCGTCAACCCGCTGGTGCCGTCGACGCCGTTGGTGTGCGCGGTGTAGGCGCCCGGTTCGAGCGTGATCAGGATGCCGGCATCCGCGTTTCCCGCCTGGAAAGGGAACGCGCCGATCTCGGCCACGGTTTTCGCCAGCGCTGCCGAATCCGGTGAGGCTTCCCAACTCGCATTGGTCGCAAGCGGTTCGCCCTTCCCGTTGTAAAGTGTCAGCTGCGGCCTCGCCAGTACGCCTGGCAGGTGAAAAGGCGCGCCGCCCAGCGAGGGCCCGGCGGCGCGGATCAGCATCTTCTTGGGTGCCGTCCCCGTGACGACAAAACCGCTGATCAGCGTCGCCATGTCGGGACCGGCTGCAGCCCGCGTCGAAAGATTCACCAGTCGGCTCGCGTACAATGGCTCCGACTCCAGCACGGTGCGATTCTGGCCGACAAGGTACAGGCGGTGCTGGAAATACGTCCCGGCCACCAGATTCGCGTCCGTGCCGCTGGGCAACGTCACCCACGGGCCAGCGGTGTCGGAGGCGGTGATCACCTTGCCTCCTTCGCCGCTGGCAAAGAGCGCATTGGCACCGGTCGCAAGGCCGCGAAAGCGCACGGAGGACGCAGAGGCCGACGGATCTGCGGCCCAGGTGGTCAGCGTGCTGCCGTCTTTGAGCACGAGCCGGTGCTGCCGCACCGCCAGCACCGCGCCTGTCGCGCCGACCGCCACGAAATCGGCATAGCTGACCACGTCGGCCAACGCTTCGATGTCGCCGACCGTGTCGCCCAGGGCCACCGCGCTCCACGCATTGCCGTCCGTCGATACCAGGAACGCGCCGTTCTGCCCTGAGGCCGCGAACTGCCCGATCGTCGGATTATAGGCCAAGCCTCGCAGCCACCCGGAGACGCCGGACTCCCGCCGCGACCAGACGCTGGCATCTTCCGAGGTCAGGATGGTGCCGTGTTCCCCCACCGCGACAAAGCGGCCGCCCGCGTAGATCACATTGTTCAGCCGCTCCGCGGTTCCGCTGGCCAGGGCCGGGCGCCACTGCACGCCGTCGATCGATACCAGGATTGTCCCGCCGTCTCCCACCGCCACGAAGCGACCCGCTCCGTACGTCACTCCGACGAGCCAGCCCGTCACGCCGGAGGTCTGCGGTTGCCACGTCTGCCCGTCGCCGGAGGAAACGATGAGCCCCCGCTCCCCCACCGCGACGAGCCGGTTGGCCCCGCTCGCGATGCCCCACAACATCTCGCCGCCTGGCAGCGCCGACCGGACCGTGAGCGTGGTCAGCTGCGGCGCGGTCACGGCCAGGGTCGCGGGCGGCGACGTCACGCTGCCGGTGCTATTGGTGACGGTCACCGTATAGGTCGCATCGTCACCGGGCGCCACGTTCGCCACCGTCAAGATGCTGCGCGTTTCTCCGGGGAGCGCCACGTCGTTCCGGTACCACTGGTAGGTGGCTCCGGCGCCGGTGGCTTCAACGACGAACTGCGCCGATCCACCCACGGCGACGTTCTGGGCGGTCGGAGCCCGGACGATCGAGAGCACGGGATCGAGCTGCCAGTTCAGCCGGACTTCTCCGCGGGCGCTACTGGTCGCGCCACCGACGGCGATGAAATACTCGGTCCCGGCTTTCGCCGAGAAGGTCACGAGGCTCGCCTGCGCGCCACCTGAATCGTCGTCCTGCACCAGCCTCGTCAACGTACTCAGCGAGTTGCCCGTGTAAACGGCCAGCACCGTATCCAGCGTTGAACCGATGGTATCCACCGCGGCCCGACCGTTCGCCGCCGGGACCCAGCGGTACCACAGCGAGGCTTGATTGCCGAAATACGACCAATGCAACGGCTCGCCGGTTTCACCCGAGGCGTCGACATTGCTTCCGGATACGGAGCCTGAGGCGCCCCCCAGCAACGTCGCCGAGGCGAAATCGTCATTCGGCGGGGGAGTGACCACCCCCAGGATCACCGTCGCACTAACGCTCGAACCAAAGTCGTTCGATACCACCACTTCGTACCAACCTGCGTTCGCCGTCGTGAGGGAAGGAAAGACGAGCGTCCGGCCCGTGGCCCCGTCCAGGGGCTCGCCGCGGAATCGCCACTGATAGCGCGGCGTTTCCAGGCTCAATGCATCCGCCTCGAAAGTGAGCGGTCTACCGGCTGCCAGACGATGGGTCTCCTTCGGTGTCGCCACGATGCCGAGAACCACGGGGGCCTTGGTGAG
Organism: Verrucomicrobiota bacterium; assembly: GCA_023457715.1. Taxonomy (GTDB): domain Bacteria; phylum Verrucomicrobiota; class Verrucomicrobiia; order Opitutales; family Opitutaceae; genus ER46. The sequence continues at coordinate 14,206 of JAEWKR010000113.1, read as the reverse complement.
CGACCAGCGCAGCGACGTCACGGTACGCAGCCCTCCTCTCGATAAGAGGGCGATCTTGTACGTCGTCCCCGCTGCCGCGGCAAAGGCGACGCCCCTTCCCGACGACCGGGTGGTGACCGGCGTCAAACTCGCCAGCTCCGAGCCCGTGTAGACCTCGATGCCGGCCGGATCGATGAAAATGCCGGCGTAGGCATCGGTGCCATTGAGTTCAACGATGCCCGCTTCGGGCACAGTCCACGTGTACCAGAGCGAGTAAACCGGCCATCCGGGGCGGGTGGCATGCTCCGGCTCGCCCGGCTCGAGCGTGGCGCCCCGGGTCTGCTGGACATCGTTGCCGGTCGGAGTCGTGATAATGCGGGCGCCTCCGAAATCGTCGTTCGTCACCGTCCACCATTCGAGCGTATAGCGGGCTTGGCCGTAAGAGTCCTCCTTGCTGACCCGAATGAAGTATTCGCGGCCGGCAACGGCACTGAAGACGCCTTGCACATCGACCCGGCGTAAGTCTGCCAGGGCAGTGCCTTCGTAAACCGTCGGTTGCCGCCACGCCGCGGCCGTGTCCGTGAACGCCACGCGGCCGGCCACCGGCGCAGTCCAGCGGTGCCAGATTGACCCGGCGTAGGCCCAGCTGTTCGCCCGGCCGGATTCGGGTTCATCGTCCTCGATCGTCGCGCCCGTCATCAGCCCTTCCAGGGTGCCGCTGGCGCCATTGAGCACGGCCGCATCCGCGAACGCATCATGCGCCGGCGCTGCGACCACCGTCACTTGGGTCACCGGGCTCAGCGCCACGCCAACATCGTTTGTCACGGAAACGGTGTAGGCCCCGGCATCGCCGGCCTGAACCGAAGCGACGCGGTACCGGGGCGACGTGGCGCCCGGCAATGCGACGCCATCCTTCTGCCACTGAAAGCGGAGCGGTGCGGCGCCGGTGGCACTCACCGATAGAGTCAGCGGAGATCCGGCCGCCACCTGAAGACCCATCGGCGGCAGGGTAATCGCGACGGCGTCAGAGGGCGTGCCCACGGCGATGCCGCTCATCATCACATAGAGGTTGCCCGAAGCATCCGAGGTGAGGGCGACTCCCGTAGACCCGCTGTAGATGAGATCCACGCGTCCCGCTGCGGTGACCCGCCGAATCCGTCCTTGTTCGGGCTCCAGCACGAACAGATCGCCCGCGGGCGTGATCGTCAAAGAGCCCGGCCGCCAGAACCGGGCCGCCGAACCCACCCCATCGGCAAAGCCGCCGACGCCCAAACGTCCCCCGAGGGTCGTCACCGCTCCCGACCGCACCCGACGGATCGCGTGGTTCTCGGTATCCGTCACGTAAAGGTCCCCGTTGGCGGCGACCGCGATGCCGTCGGGTGAACGAAACCGGGCTTCCGCGGCGGGACCGTCCACCGCTCCCGGCTGTTGCAGGGCGCCCGCCACGGTCGACACGGTTCCATCGGGAGCAATCCGTCGGATGGCGTGATTCCCCGTATCGGCCACGTAAAGGGCGCCGGTCGAATCGATCACAAGCCCGTGGGGAGAGTTGAATCGCGCCTCGGCGGCCGGGCCATCCACGGCGCCCGCGCCAGCCCCGAGCTGGCCGGCGAACGTGGTCACGACGCCGTTGCGATCGAGCCGACGAATAACGTGGTTCCCCTGGTCAGCGAGGTAAAGGTTTCCGGAGGCATCCTCGGCCAGACCGGAAACCAACGCGAACCTCGCGTCCGCCGCCGGGCCGTCGACGGCGCCGGTGTTCCAACTGCCCGCGAGCCACGTCAGCAACCGTCCGTTTACCAGCCCAATCTGCTGCGACGACGCCACGACTAACGTGCCGTCAGCCCGGCGGAGCAGGGCGTTGCCCGACACATAGGGACCGTCCTTCTGCGTAAACGTGTAGGACTGAGCCTGCCCGAGGGTCGGCAGCAAAACCGCACACAAGACCCAGAGCGCGTGACGGCAAAACGGCATGATATTGGATAAGACAAAGCAGCCGCCCCGTGGGAAAAATCATTGCCGGAGCCGTCGCCACGGCGAGTCCCGCGACATGTGGGTTGCACCGGCCCAGCGACTTAATAGTCCTGCCGTATGTCTTCTGTCGCGGACGCCTACTACTCGCGCTCAACCGAACTGCTTGCCGCCGCGTGGCGGAACAATGCCGCCACCATCCAGGCACTCGCGCCCGTGCTGGGCAAGTCCGTCGCCGACGGCGGCGTGATCCACACCTTCGGCAGCGGCCACAGCGAGCTCATCTCCCGCGAGATCATCGGGCGCGCGGGCGGGCTGGTCTGTGTCACCGGCATTTTGGATCCGACGGGCGGCTTTATCGAGAATCTGCCGGGCTACGGCACGAAGCTGGTCGAGCGTTACGACCGGCAGTATCAGCTCCTCGCCGGCGAGACCGTGATCGTCATCTCCAACTCCGGCAAAAACGGCTCGCCGATCGATGTGGCGCTCTACGCGAAGCAAAAAGGCCTCACCGTCGTTGCGCTCACCTGCCTGGCGATGTCCAAGGTGACGCCCTCGCAGCACGCCAGCGGCAAGCGACTGTTCGAAGTGGCCGACCATGTGCTCGACAACGGCGGCGTGCCTGGTGACGCGATCGTGGACGTTTCCGAGGACATCAAAGCGGGCCCCACCTCCACGCTCATCGGCTGTTCCGTGCTCAACTGGCTCATGCTCGCAACGATGGAATGGCTCAAGACCCATGGTCACCCGCTCCCGGTCCTGCGCAGCCAGAACCTCCCTGGCGCGATCGAGCACAACCGCGCCGTCGGCGCGAAGTACAAGGCCCGGCTGAGCCGGCAGCTGGCCTGACCTATTCATGATGCATGATTTACGATTTATGATTTCGGAATACAGAACATGGCCGCACGGCGGCCCCCAATCATAAATCGTAAATCATAAATCGTAAATCATACATCCCCCTTCATGGTTTCCTTTCGCATCGGCGTCGACGGTGGCGGCACGAAGACCGAGTGCATCCTGGTGGACGCGCGCGGCGAGATCGTCGCCCGTCGCATCGCGCCGGCTTCCAATCCCAGCGTGGTTGGGCCGGAGCAGGCTCGGCTCGGCGTGACCGACGCGTTGTGTGCGCTGCTGGCTGAGGCGAAGTCGTTTCTGCCGGGGCTGCGCGTCGAGTCCACGCTGCTTTGCATGGCCGGAAGCCGCAGCTTCTGGCGGGAGTTCGCCGAGACCCTGACGGATTTCGGCACCGTCCGGACGGTGGACGACTCGATCCCGGCCCTCGAACTCGCCACCCATGGCGATCCCGGCCTGGTGCTGCATGCCGGGACCGGTTCCTTCGTCGCCGCGCGCGGCCTCGATGGTGCGCTGCACTACGCGGGCGGCCTGGGATGGCGTTTCGGCGACTTTGGCAGTGGATACGACCTTGGGCAGCGCGCCGTGACCCGGGCGCTGCTTGAAACCCAGGGATGGGCCGCGCCCTCGCGCATCGGTCCTGCCGTGCGCGCGCATGCCCAGCTGGGCGAGGCGGCCGACATCGTCGCGTTGAACCGCTTTTTCTATCACCACGCGGAGCCCAACGGCGTAATCGCCGCGCTTGCGCCCACGCTGCTGCGGCTCGCCAGCGAAGGGGATCCGCAGGCGTTGACGCTTGTGCTCGAATCCACCGGTGAACTGGTGGCGCTGGCGACCAAGGTCGCGGCCAAGCTGTTTCCCGCCCACCCTCTTGATACGATCCCGGCGGGTTTGAGTGGTCCGATTCTGACCCAGCCCTTTGTCGCCACCGCGCTGGCAACCCGGACGCCGCTGCCGCTCATTCCCCTGGACCAACCTGCGATCGAAGGGGTTCGCCGTCTCCTCGTGCGCGGGTTTCAGCACCAGCGATGAGCCGGCAACCTTCCGCGTGGGCGTGGGCGCCATGACCCTCCGTTTTCTCAAAGGTGCGCCGGCGGCCCGGCGTGACGAGCTGGTCGTTGAGACGGCGGCAGGCGCCACGCGCACCTGCGATCTTCCCCGCCAGGGCGTCCTGCCGCGGCTCGCGGTGCATTTTGTCGTGGAGTCGACGCTGGGCTGGCGGCACGGCGCCATTTCCGCGCTCCAGGATCCCTCCCGTGCGCTCAATCCCGCCGGCGTCCCCCTCCTCGGGGCGGCCGACACGGACCGCCCGGCCGCCGACGCACTCGTCGAGTCCCTCGAGGCGGAGCAGTGGGCCGGGGCGAGCACGTTTGCGCGTTTTCAGGCGCGGCTGGAGCAAACCTGCGCCCAGTCGGGGGCGCCGGTCCCGGCGATCAACGCGGAGCAGTTGACCGCTTTGCGGCTGGCACTCCGCGAGTTCGGCGCGGCGTGGCGACCGCTGTTGCCTGGTGCACGGCTCGAGCTCACGTTTCCGGAGTGTTGAGCACGAAGGGCATATCCGCGGCTCCGTCCCCGGCGCATGCGGGCGAGCCGCCCGCGGTCCACCCGAACACTGGACCGCGGGCGGCCCGCCCGCTTCCGGGTTCAGCTGGTTTGGTGCTCGCCGAACCGGAGTGGCTTTCCCGCCGGACCGCGCATGTGACACGCGTGCGTGTCTGGACCGATCCCCACCAGGCCCGCGCCGCGAAGGGCGAAAAGCATCCGGTCTACGATTTTCTGTTCACGTACTACGCGTTTCGCCCGGCCTGGCTTCGCCGCTGGCACCCCGGCCCGGGGGTGGTGCTGCAGGGGACCGAAGCGCAGGCGTTCCTCCGCTGGCCCGAGTATCAGGATGCCAGGGACGGCGTGGCCGTGGCGGCTGACCGGCTGCCGCCCCCTCGCCTCGCCTTCGTCCGCTGGTTGCGCGACCTCCTGACCGCCATGGCCGAACGTCCCCCGTTCTTCGGCTGCCACGGTCTGCATGAGTGGGCCATGGTGTACCGTCAGACGCCGGATGAGATCCGGCACAACGCCTGGCCCCTGCGGTATCCGCCGGCCGAACTCGCGGCCATCGTCGAGCGCGCCGCGATCTGCTGCTCGCACTTCGACGCGTTCCGTTTCTTCACCGCGCCGGCCCGGCCCTTGAACCGGCTGCAGCCCGAACGCGCCTCGGCGCCCGCCCTGGAGCAGCGCGGATGTCTGCACGCCAACATGGATCTCTACAAGTGGTCGTTTAAACTGGCGCCCTTCACGTCCTCCGAGCTGGTGGCCGACTGCTTCGAACTCGCGCGGGATATCCGGGAAGTGGATATGCGCGCCAGTCCCTACGATCTGCAGGCCCTCGGATTTGCCCCGATCGCCATCGAAACCCCGGCGGGCAGGGCGGAGTACGAACAGCACCAGCGCGCTTTCGCCCGTCGGGGCGACCCCCTCCGCGCGCGTTTAGTTGGGGTGTGCGACTGGCTGTTGGGAGGAAGCGGTAAGCTATAGGCCGTAGGCTGTAGGCTTTAACCGGAACCATGCAGACGGATTAACCACGAATGGACACGAATGAACACGAATAGGAGAGGGAACTCGAATGCAGCCCGTCCGTAGTCCCGCTCACTGTTTGGTACCTGCGGGGAAGTGATGCTTTTCCCAGGTCTTCATTCGTGTCGATTCGTGTCCATTCGTGGTTAACTGAATCGTTCCGGCTTAAGCTTCAGGCCCCAAACCGATGGGCCGCAATAAAGCGCAAAAACCGCAAAAAGGCTTCAGGCGGCGCTCCTTCTTTTGCGCATTCTGCACTGCTTTGTGGCAATCCTGCCTTGGTAGCTTACAGCCTACCGCTTACCGCCTACCGCTCTCCCTCACAGCCGCTCCAACGCCATCGCGGCCGCGGCGGTGCGGTTCTCGACGCCGAGCTTCACGAAGGTGCTCTCGAGATGCTTCTTCACCGTGGTGCGACCGACGCCGAGGACGATCGCAATCTCGTCGTTGGTCTTGCCCCGGGCCACCCAGAAGAGCACCTCCGCTTCGCGCGGCGTGAGCCCCAGCGCCTCGAGCAGCGCCGGGACGGCCTCAACGTTGCGCCTGGCGGTGGACGCGGCGGCGCGCGCAAGGCGGGCACGCACCGCCGCCAGGAGCTCGTCGGGCACCACCGGTTTCACGAGATAGTCGTCGGCACCCAGGTTCATGCCGGTGCGGACATCGTCGCGCTCGCTCCAGCCCGTCAGGAAGATGAACGGCAGGTTCGCCGTGCGAGGTTCGGCCCGCAGCGTCTCCAGGACGCGATGGCCGTTCATTTCCGGCATGGTGACATCGCAGATCACGAGGTCCGGCGCCAACTCGCGCGCGCGCTCAATCCCCTCGCGCCCATTCCTCGCCTCCGCGACCTCGTAGCCATCGAGCTTCAGCAACTCGGTGCATTGTTGACGCAGCCGCGCGTCATCGTCGATGACCAGGATTCGTTTCACAGGCGGGGAGGAACGCCAGAAACTGGCCACAACCGCGCACGCCGCCAAGAGGGAAAAAAAGAAGTGACCGTGAAAGTGAGATGGGGAGCCGCAGAGCTTTAGCCGGAACGATTCAGTTAACCACGAATGGACACGAATCGACACGAAGGAAGACCTGGGAAAAGCATCACTTCCGCGCAGGCACAAAACAGTGAGCGGGACTACGGACGGGCTGCATTCGAGTTTCCTCTCCTATTCGTGTTCCTTCGTGTCCATTCGTGGTTAATCCGTCTGCAGAGTTCCGGTTAAGCCTGCAGAATTGGGCGTCGCAGGCGTAGCCGCTCCCCCACCCGAGCCACCGGGCTTAGGCACCGGTGCGACCCAACCCAAAACCCCAAACGCCACCCTCAAAACCGCGTAACCCGCTCCCTGGGTCATCTGGCCCATCCCACCCGGCCCATACCGCAACCCGCTGAAATCAGGCATCATGGCCGCATCCCACTCGTCAGTCATGAAGCCGTTCCCACACCTTGTCCTCCTCGTCACCGCCGCCGCGGTCATTGCCTTGCCGTTCAGCGTCGCCGCTGCGGGCATGCTCATCCTGGTCGCCGGCCTCGCCGCGATCATCAGCGCGGACTACTCGCAGCGGTATCGCGGTCTGCGGGTCCCCCGGCAGACCCGCCGCCCGATCCCGGCGGATGCCAAACCCCGTCCCACCTTCCGGGCTCCGCCTCTCGGCGCCGAGCCCAACCGCCTCGCTGCATGAACGCCCGAGCCCCTCACTCGATGAAAGCGTTCCTGTTCTCGTGTGCGCTGCGGCTGGCCCTGCTCGTCGGCCTTGCCCTGGCCCTGCCGCTCGTCCGGTCCTGATCCACCCGCTTTAACCGTGGGAGCGGGTTCGTCCCGCGATCCGACGTGGCTACGCGCTGCGGCACATCGGAGCTCCACCGCTCCTCCCACTGCTCTTTCCGTCTTCCTTCGGAGGGGCGAGTCCCGCCGCGCGGCTCTGGCTACCACGCGCGTCGGCCGGCTCGCTCCTCCCTCACTTTCACTTTCACTTTCCCTTTCACTTTTGCATTCAGCCATTGATCGGCGGCGGGCTGGCCTTATGGCGTTGGACGCGCCGCTGATGTCCGTTTCCCCACCCGATCCCGCCTCCTCCCTCAACCACCCCCGGCGGGAGGCGCAGTCGTACTTCGAGAAAAGCTTTCACTCCAGTCCGGCGCTGATGTCGATTGCCCGGCTGTCGGATGGCGCGCTGATCGAGGTGAACGACGCCTTCCTGCGCCGCTCCGGCTTTGACCGGGCGGAGGTGATCGGCCGCAGCACCCTTTCCCTGGGCTTGTGGGCGGACGTCAACCAGCGCGAAGAGTTCGTGCGGCGAATGCGCAGTGCCGGCGAGGTGCGGGACTTCGAGGCGGAGTTTCGCAACCGCAGCGGTGAAACCCGCGCCCTGCTGCTGAACGCCGACGTGTTCGACCTCAATGGCGAGCCGGCCATGCTGACGGTGGCCATCGATATCACGGATCGCCGGCGCCGGGACCAGGTCCAGGCGGCGACATATCAGATTTCGCGGGCCGTGCTCACCGGCGGGAACCTCGACGCTTTGTTCGGGGACGTCCACCGGATCATCGGCGGCCTGATGCCCGCCAAGAATTTCTACGTCGCGCTGCTCAACGAGGACGAGAACGGCCTGACGTTTCCCTATTTCGTCGACGAACATATCACCGCGGCACCCGCCCGCCCGCTGGCCAACGGCTTCACCGAGTACCTGCTCGCCACGCGGCGGGCCCTGCTCGTAACGGCCGACGAACTCCCGGCGCGGCTCCGCGAGCGCGGACCGTATCAGCCGCTCGAGCATCCCGCGGCGCTGCGACTCGGAGCGCCCCTCCTGCTGGGCGAACGGGCCATCGGGGTGATCGCCCTGCAGGACTATCATGATGTTCGCGCCTATGACGAACATGACCTTCAGCTGCTCACGTTTGTCGCGGAGCAGACCGCCCTGGCCATTCGCCGCCGGCAGGCCGAGGCCGCCGTGGAACGCGCGGAGCAGAACTACCGCAGCATTTTCGAGAACGCCCTCGAAGGCCTCTACGTGTCATCAACGGAAGGGAAGTTTTTGCGGGTCAATCCGGCGCTCGCGCGGATGTTCGGCTATGCGGCGCCGGCGCAGCTCCTCACCCAGGTGAACGATATCGGCCGTCAGATCTACGTGCAGCCAGGCCGGCGGGATGATTTTTTCCGCGCCATCAAGGTGCACGACGCGGTCTCGGATTTCGAATCCGAGGTCTTTCGGAACGACGGCACGACCTTCTGGATCTCGGAATCCGTGCGGGTGGTCCGCGATCCCGCCGGCGCGATCAGTCATTTCGAGGGCGTCGCGACCGATATCACCCAGCGACGGGAGGCCGCGCAGGCCCTGCAGCGGGCGAAGGACGCCGCCGACACCGCGAGCCGGGCCAAGAGCTACTTCCTCGCCAGCGTCAGTCACGAGCTGCGCACCCCGCTCAACGGCATCCTCGGCTACACCCAGATCCTGCGGCGTGATCCGGCGCTCTCGGAGAAGCAGCGCGAGGGCATCAACGTCATTCACGAATCCGCCGACCACCTGCTGGCGGTCATCAACGATGTGCTCGACCTCTCGAAGATCGAGGCCGGGCGGATCGAGCTGCACCTGAGCGATTTCAATCTGCTCGAATTCGCCGCCGCCGTGGAGCGGGTCTTCACGCCGCGCGCCCGGGAAAAGACGCTTTTGTTCGAAACCGCGCTGGCGACGGAGCTGCCGGTCTGGGTTCGCGGCGATGAACAGCGGCTGCGGCAGGTCGTTTACAATCTGGTGGGCAATGCCGTGAAGTTCACCGCGCAGGGCGGCGTCGTGTTCTCCGTCACCCGCGCCGACGAACCCGATACGATTCGGTTTTCCGTCAGCGATACGGGACCAGGCATCGCGGCGGAGGATCTGGACCGGCTCTTCGAACCGTTTACCCAGCTGGCCCGCACCACGCACGCCAGCGGCACCGGGCTCGGCCTCGCCATCAGCCGCAGTCTGGCGGAGAAAATGGGCGGAAGGCTTCAGGTCGAGACCAAGCCTGGCCGGGGGAGCCGGTTCTGGTTCGATGTGCCGTTGAGCGCCGCCGCCGGCGCCCCCGCCCAGGTCGCCGCGTCACGCCGGGTGCTCGGTTACGAGGGCGAGCGCAAACGCATCCTGGTCGTCGACGACAATGGTCCCAATCGCGCGGTCCTCTCCGCGATGCTCAGTCCCCTCGGTTTTGAACTGGCCGAAGCCGCGGAAGGCGAGGCTGCCCTCGCGCTTTTTGCCACCCAACGGTTCGAGCTGGTGCTGATGGATCTCCGTCTGCCGGGCGGCATGGACGGTCTCGAAATCACCCGTCGCATTCGCCGCCAGGGCGAGGCGGGAGCCCGGGTTCGGATCATTGCCGTGTCCGCGAGCGCCTATGACATCGACCGCCGCGAGTGCTTCGAGGCCGGCTGCGACGACTTCCTGGCCAAGCCCTTCCGCGAGGAAGAGCTGTGGCTTGCCATCGAGCGGGTTCTGCAGGTGCGCTGGGTGCTGGCCGGCGGCGGTGATGAAACGAGAACGCCTTTTCCCCCTGTGCTGCACGCCCCCGCCGCGGCGGAGGCCCGGGCGATCCACGACCTCGCGACCAAGGGTGACGTGGTCGCCATTCGGGAGCGGGCCCAGGCGCTGCTCAATGCGGATCCGCGGCTGGCGCCTTTCGCCCAGGGCGTCCTCGATCTCGCCGCGCGGTTCAAGATGAAGGCCATCCGCCAGTTTGTCGGCCGCTACCTGCCGAAGGATTCCGCTTCGCCCGATGCCTGAAACCATCCTGATCGTTGACGACACGCCCGCCAACCTGGGCGTCCTCGTGGAAACCCTGGGGGCGGCCGGTTACCGGCTCATGGTCGCCGAAGATGGCGAGGAGGCCCTGGCCCAGACCGCGCGGACCGTTCCCGACCTCGTGCTCCTGGATGTCATGATGCCCGGCATCGACGGGTTTGAAACCTGCCGGAGGCTCAAGGCCGACGCCCGCACCCGTGACATCCCCGTCCTGTTCATGACCGCCTTGAGTGAAACCACGGACAAGGTGAAGGCGTTCGCCGCCGGCGCCGTGGATTACATCACCAAGCCCATCGAGCATGAGGAGGCACTCGCACGGGTGCGCACCCATCTCACCCTCCGACAGTTGCAGCGGGATCTCGCCGAGCAGCTGGCGGTGAAGGACCGGTTCATGCGCATCGCCAGCCATGACCTCCGCAATCCCCTTTTCCTGATCATGATGGCCGCGAACCTCGCGCGCCGGGCGAACGGCGGTCGCGACCTCGTGGCCCGCCAGCTCGACCATGTCGAGGATGCGGCCGCCACCATGCGTCGGATCATCGACACCTTTCTCGAACTCCGCAGTCCGGGACCCGGCGGACCGGCCGGACGTGTCGACGTGAACCTTGTCGCAGGCGCGGTCGTCCGACTTCAGGGCGCCGCGGCCGAAGGGAAGTCGATCGAACTCGGCGTGGACCTGGCCGATGAGCTGCCCCCGGCGCGGGGCGATGCCTCGATGACGTATCAGGCCATCGCGAACTACGTGAACAACGCGCTCAAGTTCTGCCCCCTGCGCGGGCGGGTCACGGTGCGCACCCGGCGGCGCGACACGCAGATCATCCTTGAGGTGCACGACTCCGGCCCCGGCGTGCCGCCCGCGGAACGCGGGCGCCTGTTCGCCGAGGGCACGCTCTCACCGCGCCCCACCGCCGGCGAAGAGTCTCACGGCTACGGGCTTTCGATCGTCAAGCATCTGGTCGAGATGCAGCGCGGGCGGGTCGGCGCCGATTTCCCTGCGGGCGGCGGCAGTGTGTTCTGGTTCGAATTGCCCGTCGCCTGAGGCGGAGACGTCAGCGGCCGCCCTTGGGTTCGGCGAACAACTGCACGCCAAAGGCGTAGCGGGACCGGCCGACCCCCTTCGCCAGGCGCACGGCGCTCCCGAAACGCGAAACCGACGGGTTCAGCAGGTTGGCCCGGTGCCCCGGCGAATGGAGCCACCCGTCGACGAAACGCGCCGCGATCGATTCGGCCGTGTCGCCTTCCTCCACGCTGAAGTACGCCACGTTCTCGGCCGCCGCGACCACCTCGAGGCCCATCCGGCGCACGCGCTCGCCCGGGGTCCGCTGCCCCGGTAGATCCGACGTATGACCGATCTGGAGACGCAGGGCCATGAAGGCGGCATGCTCGTCGGCCGCGAGGTTGAGCCGCGGCCACGGCCGGAGCGGCGGAACGCCGTGCTCGACCCGGACCCGGTTCGTTGCCCGAAGCAGCGCGTGGGCGAACGCGTCGGCCGAGGCGACGTCCACCGGGACCGCCCCCGGGAGCTCCGGCTCAGGGGGCGGATGGCTGCAGCCGGCGACCGCGCCCAGGAGGGCGGCGGCGGCGACCGTCGGAAACCGCAGGAAACTGAGCCATCGGGCCATGGAGCAGCAATGTCCGCGCGGGGCGCCGCGGCAAGCCGGCCCATTGCGCTCCTGACGGTCGCGGGCGGGAGTTGCGTCGCATCCGCCGGGCACGCATGGTGGCCGGGATGCCGGAGGAACCCGAGTTTTTCGAGCCGACAGGCACACCGCGCAAGCCGACCTTCCCCATCGGTCCGGAACTGCGCGGCTACCTGCGCCGGTACAAGCGCGAGCGTGATCTGCCGGTCACGTATGAGCGGCTGCTCGGTTTCCAGGAGGTCATCCCCCTGACCGATGACAACGGCCGCGCCACGCTCTGGGACACCGTGATCTACCGGGCGGACGACATGCCGGCGCTGAACGAGGCATTGAAGGAGGTGTACGCCTGGCTCAAGGTCGACGGCGACCTGTCGGTCGTCAGCCATCTCTACGTTGACCGCGTCGACTTCTGTACCTTCGGCAACTCGACCCCGTTCCGGGTGAGGATCGTCAACGCCTACAACGACAACCAGGACTATTTCTACATCAAGAAGGCGGATGCCTCGCGCGTGTATGGCCTGGAACTGGAGCATCTTCTCTCGCCCAACCGCCTGCAGTTTCTGACCCACGGCCCGACGCTGGTGGAAGAGCATATCGCGGGAATTCCGGGCGACACGTTCATCAAGGACTGGCTCGGGCGGCCGGACCCCAAACCCATCCGCGTGGCGAAGGAGCTGGTGAAATTCAACGAACGCAGCTTCGTCCGCCTGCTGGGCGACATGCGCGCGTACAATTTCGTCTTCGTGGTGACGCCCGATTTCGAGCAGTCCCAGCTGCGCATTCGGGCCATGGACTTCGACCAGCAGAGCTACAACGGCCGCAAAAACTTCTATCTGCCGCAGTTCTTCAAGGAAAACACCCCGCTGGTGGAGTTCTGCCTCAAGCATCTGCGCCTGGAGACGGCGCGGCAGTACCAGCGCGAGGAGCAGACCCTGATGCTGCAGCGAGCGTCGCTGGCCTCCGAACGGCTTGGTCTGCTGCTGCATGACATGGCGCGCGACCCGATCGCGCCGATCGAGAAGGTCCACACCCTGCGCGAGGCGCTCGGTCAGCACTACGGTCGCACCGAGTATCTCCGTTGCGAGTCGATGGGGGCGTTGATCCGGGAAAACCTCGAATCGATCCGCCGCCACATCGGCCGCCCGGTGGTGCCCGAACTCGTACCGGAGTGATCCCGGCCTTGTTTCGGTGAGCGGGATCGTTAGGGTCGCGTCGTGTTCCGTCCGGCCGTCATCCTCTTCGGCGTCCTTGCGACGTGCGCCGCCCTGGCGGGCTGCGCACACAAGGCTCCCCTGACGCCGCAGGGCGAGGTCGTCGTTGTGGCCACGGGGGCGCCACGGCAGCCGGTGGCCGCGAAGCTGCGCAACCTTGTCCGCATCCAGCTCCCGCCCGTCCAAACCGCGGGGCACGCCTGGACGATCGTGGCCCACGATTACCGTTTTCTGCAGCCGCGCGGACCCCTGACCGTGGCGCCCGACGGCAGTGCCGAAGCCTCCTTTATCGCCATCCGCCCGGGCCGCCGACCGGTGCGCTTTCTCGCCCTGCCGCCTGGCGCGGTGGCCGTGCCCTCCCAGGCCGCGGAAATCGTGGTCACCATCCAATGAAGATCGTCGGACTTGCCCTGATCCTGATCGCACTGTTCGCCGCGGCCTACACGTGGTACGCGCGGCAGGAGCCCAAGCCCTCCGCCCCGCCCGCGGCCGAGGCGCTGACGGTGCCTGCCGACGAGGAGCGCGAACGGAACGAGCGGAGCGACCGTTTTGGCGCCGAGGCGCTCGATCCGGCGATCCAGTGGCGGGAGAGCGGGCTCGGCGTGCGTATCCAGGATGCCGGCACGCCTCCGCGGCCGGGCGTCGGGACTCCCGTGCGACTGAAGTACGTCGGCCGGCTGAAGGATGGGACGGTGTTCGACCGGGCTGAGACCCCGTCCGAGTTCCTGATCGGAACCACCATTCCCGGGCTGTCCACCGGCCTGCAGATGCTGGGCACCGGGGGCAGGGCGGTGTTCTATATCCCGCCCTCGCTTGGCTACGGCAATCGCAAGGTCATGGGCATCCCGCCCAGTTCCGGGCTGATCTTCGAGGTCGAGGTGATCGAGGTCGGGGAGCGGTGAGCGGTAGGCGGTAGGCTGTAGGCTTTAGGCTTTAGCCGGAATTATGCAGACGGATTAACCACGAATGGACACGAATGAACACGAATAGGAGAGTAAACTCGAATGCAGCCCGTGAGTGGTCCCGCTCACTGTTTTGTGCCTGCGCGGAAGTGATGATTTTCCCAGGTCTTCATTCGTGTCGATTCGTGTCCATTCGTGGTTAACTGAATCGTTCCGGTTTAGGCTTTAGGCTTGTTTTTTGGCGCGAAAACGCGACGCCCGGCATCATCGCACCCCGCATTCCTCGTCGCTCTCCGCAGCCTACCGCCTACCGCCTACC
>JAEWKR010000112.1 GCA_023457715.1 Verrucomicrobiota bacterium | reverse complement strand
TCGAATCGCTGGCGCTCTTCGCTACATTCTGGTAGTCGCCCATCGGTTCGATGTTCGATGTTCGATGTTCGATGTTCGATGTTCGATGTTCGATGTTCGATGTTCGATGTTCGATGTTCGATGTTCGATGTTCGATGTTCGATGTTCCGTGATAACCCCCTCACCGCGAAACGGCGGGGGTCGCCTGCTGGTTCCGCACTTCGGCGCTTTCGGCGCGGAAGGCTTTGCGCTTGGCATTGTCCAGTCCCTCGCGGGCCAGGGTGTCGGCAGTCGCTTGCATCGGGGCGGCTGCGGCGGTGACCGCGAGATTTGAATACGCGCGCCCCACCGCCTGGAGTTTGGCGGCCCGTTCGCGCAGGTGCTGGCCCGCCTCCGCGCGCTTTCCCGCGTCCACCAGCGCCACCGCCTCATCCTTGGCCACGGCCAGCACATTGACGGCGTAGTCGGCCTGCACCTGGTGATTGGCGGATTTGACCATCAGCGAAGGATCGGCACTGAACGTCACGTTCCGCTTCGCGCTCAGCGTGGCTTCGCGCGCCTGCAGCGCGTCCTCGAAGGTCACCCGCGCCGTGGCGAGGGTCGATTCGGCGCCCGACTTCCGGGGCGAAACCTCCACCTCGACCAGCGCAAATTTCTCCTGCCCGCCATAGATCTGGTTCAGGGACAACTCGGCGCGCTGGCCATCGATTTTACCCTCACGACCGACAAACGCCAGCGGACGAACCCCGGCCGGAAAGTTGATCTCCACTACCACGCGACGGGCCACGATGCTGAGGACGTCGCCGAGTTCCGCCGCGAAAATCCGGGGCAGGTCGTCGCTGTTCTCGACGAAGTACGTGTTGCCGTCGCTGCGCTGCGCCAGCTGGGTCATCAGGTCCTCGTTGAACCCCAGGCCGAGGCCGATGGTGGTGACGGAGATGCCTTCGCGCATGAGTTCGCGGCCAAGCCGGCCGAGTTCCGCGGGAGAGCTGGGACCGCGGTTCGCGAGGCCGTCGGACAGCAGGATCACGCGGTGGACGAAACGCCGGTCCTCGAGGTGGCGGCGCACTTCCTCGGCGCCGTGTTTCACCCCGTCGTACAACGCCGTGCTCCCGCCGGGCTCGATGCCGCGGATGGCCTGTGCGATCTGTCGACCATCCCGGCGACGCTGTGCCGGGACCAGCACTTCGGCGGCGTCGTCATAAATGACGACCGAGACGATATCGTCGGCAGCGAGCTGCTGCACCGCCTCGATCGCCGCCTCACGGGCCTTCTCGATCTTGTCGCCGGCCATCGAGCCGGACCGATCGATGACCAGCGCGAGGTTGACCGGCGGGCGGACCCCGCGCCGCTCCGGCCGGAGACCATCGAGGCAGATCTTGAGGATCGCCTTGTCGGTGGTGTCGGCCGGCAGGACCGTGCGATCAACGTCGATCCGAAGGGCGACCGACGGCGTCGCGGAGGTGGCGATCTGGCTGCCGAGGGCAACAGCGGCGCCGAGCAGCGCCGCGAAAACCGAGAAGAGAGAACGAAGTTTCATGGGAGTCGTTGGTTGGTACACCACGATTCAACCACATCCCCGCTCCCGAGTTGTCACCGGCTGGTCAGCGAATTGTCAGGGAATTGTCACGCGGCGGAGCCGCGATTTGAGATTTGAGATTTGAAATTTGAGATCGGGCCAAACCCCCGGCGATGCGCTGCTCGAATCTCAAATCTCAAATTTCAGATCTCAAATCATGAGCCAGCCAGCAGCCGCCGCAGCGTCTCGTCGACGAGCTTGGGGTTCGCCTTGCCCTTCGCGGCTTTCATGACCGGCCCCTTGAAGGCGTTGATCGCGCTGTCCTTGCCGGACTTGAATTCGGCCAGCGCCTTCGCATTGGCGGCGATGGAGTCGCGGCACCATTGCTCGAGTTCACCGGCATCGGTCGGCGCGGCCTTGAGTCCACGGCGATCGGCAATCACTTCGGGCATCTCACCGGATGTGGCCATCTCCACGAAGATCTCCTTGGCCGCGTTCGTCAGGACCGTACCCGCCTCCACCAGCTTCACCAGCGCGGCGATATGGGCAGGGCGCACCTTGGATTCGGCCAACGAAAGATTCGCGGCGCCAAGTTCGCGCAGCAGGTCATTGGTGATCCAGTTGCCCGCGGCCTGGGCCTTGCCTGCACCCGCAAGCGCGACCGTTTCTTCGAAGTAGTCCGCGAGGGCCCGGTCCCAGACGAGGACGGACGTGAGGGTGTAGGGCAGCTGGTACTGCTCCATAAACCGACGCTGCTTGTCGAACGGCAGCTCGGGGCATTCGGCCTTGATCCGGTCCTTCCAGGCGGCATCCACCTTCACCGGCATCAGATCCGGATCCGGGAAGTAACGGTAATCGTGCGCCTCCTCCTTGCTGCGCAGCGACTGCGAAGTCCCCGTCATGCCGTCGTAATCGCGGGTTTCCTGGACGATCTTCCCACCCCGTTCGATCACCCCGATCTGCCGCTTGATCTCGTGGGCAATGCCATCGCGAACGAACGAGATCGAATTGAGATTCTTCAACTCGACCTTCGTGCCGAGTTTCGTCTCGCCCACCGGACGAATGGAGATGTTCGCGTCGCAACGCAGCTGGCCCTTCTCCATGTCGCAGTCGGAGATCCCGCCGTAGATGATCGTGGCCCGCAGCGACTGCAGGTAGGCGTAGGCCTCCTCCGCGGAGTGCAGCGCCGGCTCCGAGACGATCTCCATCAGGGGCGTGCCGGCCCGGTTGTAGTCCACCAGCGAATCCGTCCCGTGATGGTTCAGCTTGCCGACGTCCTCCTCGAGATGGATGCGGGTGAGCGGGATCTTCTTGTGCTCGCCCATCACATTGCGCGCCGAACCCGGAAGCTCGATCTCCACGGCCCCACCGAGGCAGATGGGCTGGTCGTACTGGGAGATCTGGTAGTTCTTCGGGGAATCCGGATAAAAGTAGTTCTTGCGGTCCCATTTGCAGACCGGGGCGATCTCGCACCCGAGCAGAAGCCCCGCCTTGATGATCGCGTCGAGCGCGGCCTTGTTCATCACCGGCAGCACGCCCGGCAGGGCGAGCACGACCGGATCGGTCAGCGTATTCGGCTCGTGGCCATAGCCCGTCGCGACGCGGGTGAACATCTTCGACCGCGTCTTGATCTGAACATGAACCTCAAGACCGATGACTGCTTCGTAATTCATTTTAGCCACAGAGTACACAGAGCTCTGACACGGAGGACACAGAGAGATTGGGGTGACCGGTGATCATAGCGCGAGACGACGCAGCCCATGCTTGGCGAGCACGGTGGTCCTGAAGTTAAAGAGAAGACCGATGTGGCAGCGGGTGAAGCGAAGATACGTCAATACCTGTGCTTCATGGACTGGGAGGAGTTCATCGATCGCCTTCAACTCGACCACGACGAGGCCACTCACCAGGAAGTCCAGCCGGTACGCATCCTCGATCAGCAGGTCCTTGTACTGGACTGAGCAGAGCTTCTGTTCCTCGAATTGGAGGCCCCGAAGTCTGAGTTCGTGTGCCAACGCCCGCTGATAAGCTGACTCCAAGAGCCCTGGGCCCAGGACACGATGGACTTCGATCGCAGCACCAATGACCTGCTCCGTAACCTGGTTAATGTCGTTGGTCATCTGGGCCTCCGTGTTCTCTGTGTCCGAGCTCCGTGTCCTCTGTGGCTCAAAGGTTCGGGGTCTGGCGGCCGAAGGAATGGGCGGCGTCGTACCGGTGCGCGATGGCGAGGAGGTTCGATTCCTGGAAGGGCTGGCCGATGAGTTGGAAGCCGATGGGAAGGCCCGACGGCGTGAAGCCGCAGGGGACGCTGATGGCGGGGAGCCCGGCGAGGTTCACGCCGATCGTGTAGATGTCGCAGAGGTACATCGCCAGCGGATCGCTCTTCTCGCCGATCTTGAAGGCCGGCATCGGTGACGTGGGCGTGATCAGCGCGTCCACCTCCTGGTAGGCCTTGAGGAAATCGTTGCGGATGAGCGTGCGGACCTTCTGCGCGCGCAGGTAATAGGCGTCGTAGTAGCCGCTGGAGAGCACATAGGTGCCGAGAATGATGCGCCGCTTCACCTCGGCGCCAAAGCCTTCGGCGCGCGACTGAAAATAGAGATCGACGACGTCCTTCGCCCCGGCGGCGCGATGGCCATAGCGAATCCCATCATAGCGCGCCAGGTTCGAAGAGGCCTCCGCCGTCGCGATGATGTAATAGGTGTCGAGGCAGTACTGCGTGTGCGGCAGCGACACCTCGCGGATCTCGCAGCCCTGCGACTTGTAATAGGCGATCGCCCTCTCCACCGCCGCGGCGATCCCGGGATCCAGGCCTTCGGCAAAATATTCCTTCGGGATGCCCAGGCGCCAGGGGCGCGGCGAGCCGAGGGCCGCGCGATAATCCGGGATCTCCGCGCGGTAGGAGGTGGAATCCAGTTCGTCGTGGCCGGCAATCGCCTGCAGCACCACCGCCGCATCCTCCACGGTCCGCGTGAACGGACCGATCTGATCGAGCGACGAGGCGAAGGCAATCAGGCCATAACGGGAAACGAGCCCGTACGTCGGCTTCAGACCGACGACACCGCAGAGCGCGGCGGGCTGCCGAATGGAACCACCCGTATCGGACCCGAGCGTGGCAATGGCCTCGCCGGCGGCCATCGCCGCCGCACTGCCACCGGAGGAACCGCCCGGGACGCGGGTGACATCCCACGGATTACCCGTCGGTCCAAAAGCCGAATTCTCGGTCGACGACCCCATCGCGAACTCATCGCAGTTCAACCGGCCCCAGAGGACCGCCCCGGCATGCTTCAACCTGGTCGTAACCGCCGCATCGTAGGGCGAGACGAACTTCGCGAGCATCCTGCTGGACGCGGTGAGCGGCTGGCCCGTGACCGCGATGACGTCCTTGAAGGCAATCGGGATACCGTCGAGCGGTCCCCTCGCCTGTCCCGCGGCGCGGCGGGCGTCGGACGCCGCCGCCTGCGCCAGCGCGTCCGCCTCGTCGAACGAGTTGAACGCATGCACCTGCGGCTCGACCGCCTTCGTGCGGGCAATCACCGCCTGCGTCAGCTCCGTCGCGGAAACGGTCTTCGCCTCAAGTGCCGCGGAAAGTTCAACGATCGTCTGGTAATGAAGCGGATGGGACATGCGGGAATCGGAATTAGCCACCGAGGACACGGAGCTCGGACACAGAGAACACGGAGGATCTGGCCGGCATCTTGGCTCTGTGTCCTCTGTGTCGGAGCTCTGTGATCTCTGTGGCGAAAGATTGGATCATTCGACGACCTTGGGCACGGCGATCATGTTGTCGCGCTGGGCGGGGGCGTTCTGGAGGGCGGCTTCGACGGAGAGCCCGGGACGGGCGATGTCGTCCTGCCAGACATTGTGCACGGCGAACGCATGAGCCGTCGGCTCCACGCCGCTCACGTCCACCTTGCCGAGCTGCTCGATGTGGTGGAGCACATCACCCAGTTGCTGCGAGAACCTGGCCTCCTCTTCCGGCGTGAGCGCCAGTCGAGCCAGCTTGGCCACGTGGTCGATGTTGAGTTGGGGAACAGAGGACATTTCAGATTTCAGCCACAGGGATCACGGAGCTCCGACACCGAGGACACGGAGAAATACCAATGGGATTGGCTCTGTGCTCTCTGTCTCCGAGCTCTGTGTCCTCTGTGGCCCATATTTTACTTTCGGACGGTGTACGGGGTGGATTTGGCGAGTTCGTCCTGGAGCTTCTGGAAGACGGCGTTCACTTCGTCGTCCGTCAACGTGCGCTCGGCGGAGCGGAAGCTCAGGGTGAAGGCGAGGCTCTTCTTCCCTTCCGGCAGGCCCGCCCCCTGGTAGACGTCGAAGATCGCGACGCTTTCCAGGGCGAAGGCGGTGCCGACGACGGCGCGCGCGGCCTTGGTGACCGCCTTTTGGACTTCGCCGGCGGAACTTCCGGCGTCGACCACCAGTGCGAGATCGCGGAGCGCGGCCGGAAAGAGGCTGAAGTCGCTGTACCGACGACGCGTCTGCTCGGCCGTCAGTTTCTCCGGCAGGATGGCGAACGTACCACCGTAGACCTTGCCCTCGATTCCCACCGCCTTGACCAGCGCGAGGTTGAGCAGCCCGAAGCGCGCGGACCAGCCGTTGAGCATCTCGCCGACCGCGGCGGCTTGTCCTTCCTGCCAGCCCGCGTGAGCCGCACCCACCGGCAGCAAGGGCTGGCGCGCGAGATCGATCCCCGCGGCGGTGGCCAGCGCGGCCACCAGATGCTTCACGGCGTAGAAATCGGCTGGTTCGCGCTTCAGCCAGCCGCGGTCGTCGGTCTCGGCGATGACGAAGCCCACGGCGACGCACTCGTGCTGCTGCCCATTGCGTTCGATGAACACCCGGCCGGTTTCAAACAGACGCTGCGCGGGCACGCCCCGGGCCTGGTTGAGCTTCAACGACTCGAGCAAACCCGTCAGCAGCGTCGGGCGCAGGTGCGACTGGTCTTCGACGAAGGGATTGGCCAGCGCCAGCTCCGCGGCGGTGGGGGCGGACACCCAGGCCGCGATCTCCCGGGCCGGACGAAGGGTGTAGTTCACGCACTCGTGGAAATCGTGCCCCACCAGGTAGTCAGTCACCCGCCGGTTGAACTGCACAATCGGATCGTCCTCGGCGAGGAGCCCGGGCGCGCTGACGACGGCCGGCGGAATCCGTTCCGTGCCATACACGCGCAGGACCTCCTCCACCAGATCGATCGGGCGGTCCAGGTCGTCGCGCCAGCTCGGGATGCGCACGGTCCAGGCCGGCCCGCGGGCGGGCTCGACCGTGGGTTCCTCGCGCACGATGGCGAGCTCGAGCGCCTCGAAGGCTGCGCGCATGTCGGCCGCTGGAATATCGAAACCAACCTTGTCGGTGATGTAATCGTGGGTGACCACGATCTCGCGTT
This sequence comes from Verrucomicrobiota bacterium, assembly GCA_023457715.1. Taxonomy (GTDB): domain Bacteria; phylum Verrucomicrobiota; class Verrucomicrobiia; order Opitutales; family Opitutaceae; genus ER46. Next base: position 34,399 of record JAEWKR010000112.1, on the reverse strand, counting down.
CCCACGGCACGTCGCCGCCCACCCGATACGCCGGGCCGACCACCCGGCCGCCCGCCGTTTCCAGGATGAGATCGATCGCCCGATACGCCGCCTCGAGGGAGGTGTGGGGATCAACGCCACGCTCATAACGGTAGGAGGAGTCGGAGGACAGCGAGAGCTTGCGCGAGGTCGCGCGGATGGACTGACGCTTGAAGTAGGCGCATTCCAGCACGAGGTCGGTGGTGTCCTCGCTGACGCCCGAATTCTCGCCGCCCATGATTCCGGCGACGACCACCGGCCGCGTCGCGTCCGCAATGACGAGCATCCGGTCGGTGAGCACCCGTTCCCTGCCATCGAGCGTGGTGATCTTCTCCCCTTCGCGGGCGCGGCGCACGACGATCTCCTGGCCGCCGAGCTTCCGCGCATCGAACGCGTGCAGCGGCTGGCCGGTCTCGAGCATCACGTAGTTGCCGACATCGACGACGTTGTTGATCGGCCGGAGCCCGATGGCGCGCAACCGCTCCTGCATCCACGCCGGGCTGGGCCCGATCTTGATGCCCGTGATGATGTGCGCGGTGTAGAGGGGGCAGTCTTCCGGGGCCTCGACCCGGACGGCCTTGAGCAGATCGGGACGCGGGGCCGCGTCGCCCGCGAACCCACCCGTGAAGCGCTCCTCGGGATACCGGAGGGGCACCTTGAACCACGCGGAGAGTTCGCGCGCGATGCCGAGATGGGACAGGCAATCCGGCCGGTTGGGCGTGATCTCGACGTCGATCACGGTGTCGCCCGGAGGCAGCACCTGGTTGATCGGCGTGCCGAGCTCCGGCCGGCCCGGCAGCAGCAGGAGGCCCGCATGGTCGGCGCCCATCCCAAGCTCGTCGGGGGCGCACATCATGCCGTCCGACGACTGGCCGCGGATCTTCGATTGTTTGATCTGGAAATTACCCGGCAGGACGGCGCCCGGCAGCGCGACCGGCACCCGGTTGCCGGCGTCGCAGTTGGGCGCCCCGCAGACGATGGTCTTGACGCCGCCAGCGGGGCCAACGTCCACCGTGCAGACGGAGAGCTTGTCCGCATTGGGATGCTTGTTGCGGGTCAGAATCTCGCCCACGACGACGTGTTCGAGCTTCGGAGCCCCGGTGGTGACGACCCCCTCGACCTCGAAGCCGAGAAACGTGATCGCGCGCGAGATCTCTTCGACCGACGCGTCGAGCTGGACGTAATCACGAAGCCAATTCAGGGAAATTTTCATGGACCGAATTTAGCGAGATCGGGCTCAGGCGAATTGTTTCAGGAAGCGGAGGTCGTTCTGGTAGAAGTACCGGATATCATCGATGCCGTAGAGCAGCATCGCGAGTCGCTCGAGGCCCATGCCAAAGGCGTACCCGCTCCAGACCTCGGGATCGTAGCCGACGGTTTCGAACACGACCGGGTCCACCATCCCGCAGCCACCGATCTCGATCCATTCCTTCTTCACCTTGGGCAGATGCTTCGCGCTCAAGTCCACCTCGAAGCTCGGCTCGGTGTAGCCGAAGTAGTGCGGCCGGAACCGCGTCTTGGTGTCCTTGCCCAGCAGCGAGGCGAAGATGTAATCGAGGAGGGCCTTGAGGTCGCGCACCGTGACGTTCCTGTCCACGTAAAGGCATTCCAACTGATGAAAGTTCGCGCTGTGGGTGGCGTCCGTCGTGTCGCGGCGGTACACCCGCCCGGGGGACACGATGCGGATGGGCGGCTCGCCCTTGAGCATCGTGCGGATCTGGACCGACGACGTGTGCGTGCGCAGGAGATACTTTTCCTCGGGCGTCTTCTTGGACACGTTGCCAAAGCGCGCCGCGCCGGGGAAATAGAACGTGTCCTGGGCGTCGCGCGCCGGATGGTCGGCCGGGGTGTTCAACGCATCGAAACAATAGTACTCGGTTTCGACCTCGGGGCCGTCGGCGACGACGAAGCCCACCTTGCGGAGGATCCGGCACATTTCCTCGCGGACGAGCGTGAGCGGGTGGTAGGTGCCGGGACCGACGTCCGGGCTGGGCAAGGTCGGGTCGACCGCCGGCCCAAGCTGCGCCTGCAACTCGATGTTTTCGATCCGGGCGAGGGCCGCATCGAGCTGGGCCTGAATCTGGCCCTTGGCCTCATTGATGAGCTTGCCCATCGCAGGCCGCTGTTCCTTGGGCACGGTGCCCATCTGCTTCATCAGCGCAGTCAGCTCTCCATTCGGGCCGACAAAGCGAGCCTTCGCCGCCTCAAATTCGGGCCGGGATATCAGCGCGGCGAGTTCAGCAGCGGCTTTCGCAACCAGGGCGGAAAGTTGGTCTTGCATGGAAAATCAGGAGAACCACAGAGGCACAGAGAGCACGGAGCAATGCAACAGTGCGGGGCTTCTTTCGTCGGGCCAGGGATGAACCACGAATGGACACGAATCGACACGAATTACCGCACCTATCAGGGTACCGGAGCATTCGCGTTCATTCGTGTCCATTCGTGGTTCATTACTCTGCCGAGAAAAGAAAAAGGGACGGGTGCCTCGGTTGAGGCCCGTCCCTGAAATGGAGTGGCGCGTCACAGGTAACGCGCCCTACTGGGGCGAGCCCGTCCGGGGCTCGCGTTGGTCGTCAGGCCTTCTTTGCCGTCGCGGCCTTGGCCTTCAACGCGTCCTGGGCTTTCTGCACCAGGGCGTTAAACGCCACCTCGTCACGAATGGCGAGGTCGCTCAGGACCTTGCGGTCGAGAACGATGTTGGCCGCCTTCATGCCTTCCACGAACCGGCTGTAGCTGATGCCGGCGTTGCGGCAGGCCGCATTGATGCGGACGATCCAGAGGCCGCGGAAGTCAGCCTTCTTCTTCTTGCGAGCCGCGTAGGCGTATTGCCAGGCGTGCTGGACGGCTTCCTTCGCATAGCGAAAGAGCTTCGATTTATTGCCGAAGTAGCCCTTGGCGTACTTCAGTACTTTCTTGCGACGCTTGCGCGACGCGGGGGAGTTGGTTGCACGAGCCATGTTGTGTTATTCCTTTTGGTTGATCGCCCGTGGGTCGGCTTAAGATTTCACCCGCGGTGCGAGGTTGGGGACGATGCGCGTCGAGCCTGGGTTACAGGCCGAACGGCAGAGCGCGCTTGAGCGACTCGGCGTGGCCATCGGCCACCAGCTTGTCACGACTGGCACGACGTTTGGACTTCGTGCTCTTCGCGCCAAGCAGGTGACGGAAGCCAGGCGTGCGGCGCACGAGCTTGCCCTTGGCGGTCAATTTGAACCGCTTGGCAACGGACTTCTTGGTCTTTTGCATGGAAAGAGTGTTCGAAAACAGGGATCGCGGACGAGGATGGCAAGGGGAAAAGAGGGCGGAAGAGTGAAAGTGAAAGTGAAAGTGAGGGAAAGGGACGTAAGGGAGCAAAAGGACCTAAGGGACCGAAAGGACCTAAAAGGAAAGCGCCTTGGGAGCGCTGGGAGCCGGCCACTCCGGCCCGCCAGACATACCTGCTCGTGGTTCCCCTTTTGGTCCCTTACGTCCTTTGGGTCCCTTTCTTCCCTTACGTCCCTTTCCTCCCCTTTCCGCCTAGAAAAAAGCCCCGGTCTTTGGGACCGGGGCTCGAAAACCAAAATTCGGGCTCAGCGCTTGACCGGAGGCGGCGGCACCTGAGCCATCATGCTGGTGTCGGCGCGAGAGGCGATCATGCGGGTGAGGTGCTGCTGCTGGAGCTCGGCGTTGCGCTTGGCGACGCGGGCGGCCTCGACCTGCTTGGCCATCTCGAAGCTCTCACGGATCAGCGTTTCGCGCTGCTTGTAGAGTCGGTCGAGTTCGACGGTCAGGTCGTTGACTTCCTTGGAGGACTTGTCGGCGCGGCCGGTGGCTTCCGCCATGCGATCGCGGAGATCCTTGTCGGCGGCCTCCTGCTTCTTGCGACGATCCTCCTCCTTCTTCTTGTCCTCGGCCTCGCGTTCTGCGGCGCGCTTGGCGGCGTCTTCGGCGGCGCGCGCTTCGGCTTCCTTCTTCTTCTGCAGCTCGGCCGCGCGCTCGTCGGCGACCTTCTTGATCAGTGCCTCTTCACGCGCGTGCGCTTCTTCGACGTGCGTGAAATACACCACCAAGAACAACCCAAGCATCACGCCCGGGAAAATGACGTACATCCACTTTTTCATTGGTAAGTTGAGTAGGGATTAGGACTTCTTGGCTGCGGCCGCGGCGGCGGCGCGGGCCTTGTCGGCGGCTTCGATCTTCTCCAGCACGCCGGTCAGCTGCTGGGTGTTGGCCTCAGCCTGCTTCACGAAATCGCGCAGGAATTTCTGTTCGTCGGTGAGGGTCTTGCGGTCGGCCTCGACCTTGGCGATGGCGGCCTTGGCTTCCTCGACATCCTTCTTGAGACGCTTGGCCTGGTCTTCGAACTTGCGGGCGTCCTCCTGCGCCTTGCGCAGTTCCTGGCCGGCGAGTTCGCGCTGTTCGCGCTCCGCCTGTTCACGCTGCTCGCGCTCCGCCTTCTCCTTCTTGCGCTTCTCGGTCTGCGCGACGGCGTCGGCGATCGCCTTTTCACGCTGCTTGGCCTCGGCCTCGAGCTTCTGCTGCCGCGCCAGGCGCTGGTTCTCTTCCATCTGCGCGATCCGGTGCTCATACTCCGACGCATACTGGAAGTAGAAGACGGCGAAGATTGCCGTCAGCACCAGGGGAATGACGAAATAGAGGTAGCTTTTCTTCATTAGAGTAGAGAGTTATTGCTTCTTCTTGGCGGCTTCGCGCTCGGCGATCGTGGCTTCGATGCCGGCCTTGACGTTGGCAACCTGCGGATCACGGGCACCGCCGGGCAGCTTTTCCGCTTCGGTGATGGCTTTGAGCGCGCCCTCGAAGTTCCCGAGTTCGAGCGAGGTGTACGCGAGGAAGAGCCAGGCCTGGTGCGGCTTGTCGCCCAGATTGCCCTTCTTCACGGCGCGCTGGTAGGCCTGGTTTGCCTCCTTGGTGCGCTCGAGCTGCTGGTTGATCTGCCCGATCATGAAATCGATGCTGCCGTCTTCGGGGAATAACTTGGTGGCTTCCTGCAGGGCAGAGATGGCCTGGAGTTCCTGATTGTTCTGCTGAAGATAGGCGCCCAGTACCTTCCAGTTGGCAGGGGTCGACTCGATCGTGTTCTTCTTCATGCCATTGTGCAGGAGCTCGGTCGCGAGACCGACCGCATTGGCATTCAGGTACAGGGTGAAGAGATTGTAGTTGTCGCGCTGGGTGTTCATGAAGCCCAGCGACTGGGCCCGCTCGATGGTGTTGATGGCGCGAACATACAGATCACGCTGCTCGGTGCTTTCGGGCTTCGCCGCACCGGCGAGGTTGACGTAGGTGCCGAAGAGCATCGGCCAGACGTCCTTCTTGTTCGGGTACTGCTTGACCAGCAGCTCCATGATCTCCGCCGAACGAACGTAGTCGTTCTGCTGCTGGAGGATCGCGAGGAGCAGCAGGTAGAAGCCTTCACGCGGCCGGATCGAGCCCAGCATGCCCTGCTCGACGATCTGGCGCGCTTCCTGGAGCATCTGCTGGTTGACGTTATTCTGGTCGAACGTCGCCTGGTAGAAGAGAATCTGGGCGTACAGCATCTGCACGTCCGGCTCCGGCTTCGAGGTGCCGTCCAGATAGCGCTTCAGGTAGGACGAGGCGCGCACGACCAATTCCTGCTGGCGGGCCTTGTCCTTCGTGTTCGTCGCCTCGCTGAAGATCAGCTGCGACAGGAACTTCATGATATCCAGCTGCTCCTTCTTGTCCTTGTAACCGTGCTGTTCGGCGAGGCGAAGGGCCTGCTCCCACGGTTCGATCGCGTTGCCGAACTGGTCGAGCTGGAGGTAAATCTTCGCCTTGAGGTCGAGCAGGTAGGCGGCGTCGTAGCTGGTCGGGGCCACGGTCTTGAGCTGGGCGTTCACCAGCTCCAGCATCCCCGCGTAGTTCTTGGTATCCTGCAGCGGCTTCAGCTTCTGCAGGGCCTCGCCGACCTTCTCGCTCAGCTGGTGCTGCTGCTTGCCCTCGTCCTCACCCTCCTGGGCGGAGGCGAACGGCGCGGCGAGCACCAGGGCGGTGGCGAAGCCGACCCAGGCGAAGCGGCGGAAAATTTTTCGTGTGGTAGTCACGGTAAACGATTAATCCTCGTTAAGGCTGAATACGATCGGGACCTGCATGCGGGTCGGAACGTTGCGACCGCCCTTGCGACCCGGCTTGAATTTCCATTTACTGACAGCCTGCACGGCCGGCTGCTCGAACTCGCGCTGCGAGGAGCGGATGGCGTAGGCGTTCTGCACGTCGCCGTTGGCATCAACGATGAAGTCGACGACGACCTCGCCCGTGACGCCGGCCCGGCGCATTTCAAAGGGATACTGCGGCGGTCCCTGCACGCGGGCAACCGGACGTTGATCGAGGCTCGCCAGGTCGAACACCTTCATGCCGCGGAACTGCGACATGTCGCGGTTCTCGGGAATGGCGACGATGCCGGTGGCCGGCCGGACGTTTTCCGGCGGCGGCGGCTGGATGCGCTGGACGAACGACGTATCGGTAACGACCTGCGGAACGTCCGTCTGCATCGGGGGAGCGAAGTCCATGGGCTTCACTTCCTCGGTCGTGGTTTCAACCACCTCCGGCTCCTCGGGCTCGATCGGCGGCATTTCCTGGATCAGGATGGTCGGGGCTTCCTTCGCCTTCGCGACGACCACCTTTTTTTCCGGGATCAGCCGATCGCCGAAGAACAAGCCGACGTGGATGCCGGCGGAGAGGATAAGGCCAATGATGAGATCTCGGCGCATTGAAGAGCGGGTTATTTGCCCGTCGGGCTGGTGATCGTTTCCATCGAGACCTGCTCGATGCCGGCCTTCCGGACCTCGTCCAGGACCATGACCGCCGGGCCGAACTTCGCGCGGTTGTCACCGCGGACCAGGACGCGCGGGTTCGCCTCGCGGGCGCGGAGGCTCTGGAGGCGCGGGCCGATTTCGGTCGCCGAGACGATCTCGGGCGAGCCGCGGGCGCCGACCTTCCAGTAGAACGTACCGGATTCGGACACCTGGATGTTCACGGTCGTCTCGTCGATCGCGTTGCTGGGGGTCGACGGCGATGCCTTGGGCAGCGTCACCGGCACCGACGCAATGCGATCGAGTGACAGCGTGAACAGAACGAAGGTAGCGAGCAGGAAGAAGATGACGTCGATCAGAGGGATGATCTCGATACGCGCCTTCTTTTTGCCGTCCGCTTTTTGTGCACCACCACCAGCCATGGGAGAGATTGGTTAAGATTGGAGAATGTCGCGCGCGCCTACTTGCCGGCGGTGCGGACCTTCGTCTCGATTAGAACTTCGCCGAAGCCGGCCTTGCGCGCTTCGTCGAACACGTAAATGGCGGCATTGAACGTCGCGTTTTCGTCGCCGTTGATCAGGATCTTGCCGTCCGGATTGCTCGCCTTGAAGGTCTGCAGCCGCTTCAGGAACTCGTCCAGGCTCACATATTCCTGATCCCACGCGAGCGTGCCCTGCTCGGTCACCGAGATGGTATGGGCACCCTGCGTCTGGCGGGGTACAGACGTGTCCGCCAACGGGAGCTTCACCGGCACGCCGGCGGTCTTGTTCAGCGAAAGCGTGAACAACACGAACGTTGCGAGCAGGAAGAAGATGACGTCGATCAGAGGGATGATCTCGATGCGCGCCTTCTTTTTGCCGCCGCTGCTTCCACCGCTACTTCCAGCCATATGATTAGAGAGCTCGAATGTTGCTGAGCCAGAGTGAGGAGCGATGCCGTGGGGCGGACCCGATCAGGTCCGCCCGGCATCGCAGAATCGCAGACCCGATCAAACGCGGGTCTCGGACTTCTTCAGGAGGATCTCGAGGGCGTGCGACACGTCGGACACTTCCTGCTTCGCCTGCTCACCGCGGGCGTTCAGGTAGTTGTACGGCAGGAGGCCCAGGATGGCGATGGCCAGACCGCACATGGTGGCGATGAGCGCCTCGGCGACACCACCGGTGATCTGACCCGCGGCCGCGGCGATGTCACCACCGCTCAAGCTGCCGAAGGTGCGCATCATGCCCGTGACCGTACCCAGAAGACCGAGGAGGGGAGCGGCGGTGATGCAGGTGTCGAGCGTGGCCATACCCTGCTGAAAGCGGGCCAGTTCCTGGCCGGACGCGCGCACGAAGGCGTTCGACAGGGAGTACTCGCGGTTGCTGAGCGAGTAGACGAGAATCTTGGCGAGGTAGTCCTTGCTCTTCTTGCCGACGGCCAGGGCCGCGTCGATGTCGCCGCGCTCGACGCTCTCGAGCATCTTCTCGACGACTTCCGGCTCACGGTTCGCGTTCTCGCGGAGAATGAAGAGCAGTCGCTCGATCACGACGGTGATCAGAATGAACGACAGCAGCAGCAGCGGCCACATGATCTCTTTGCCGGCGAGGAACATGTCCATGGCGGACATATCGCTGCCGTCCGGATTCTTCAGCAAAAACGCAATGACTACGTTGTTAATCATAGGAGGAACTTTTTGATGGTCTGTTCTGCGAGTTAAGAGAGGTAAAGGGGTGAGTCGCCGGACCGCGCCAGACTGGACTACGCGGCACGAAGGGAAATCTTAGAAAATTTCGCGAAAGTCCTCAACGCACTCCGTGGCGTGTTCTGCGCAAACATTGGCGCAAACGCGGCACGACAGCTGACGGGAGGAGGGGGGCGAATTCAGCATGGAGAGCTGAGGGTTGGGGGGAGGGTAAAAGAGGAGCGGAATACGGTTCGATGCCAACTTGGGTGTCAACCTACTTTGTCGCACGGGTCTTTTCGGGGGAGGAATTTGCCATCCCCACCAGTAGAACCACCCGCGCCGGAGAGCAAATCTCCGGGAGGGGGACTTGCCTAAGGATACTGCAGTCTCCGTGCCTAGGAAACAAAGTGGCTGCCCGACTAGGACTCGAACCTAGACAAACAGAGTCAGAATCTGTTGTGCTACCATTACACTATCGGGCAGTGGAAAATTGTCTCGGATGGCGGCGGAGCCGCGGTCCCGACCAAAGGGTGGAGCCGGCGACTGGATTCGAACCCGCAACCGCCTGTTTACAAAACAGGTGCTCTACCGTTGAGCTACACCGGCAAACCGAGTGACACGTTGCCAAGCTGGACTGTGAAACAACTGGGACCGGATTCCCCGAAGGGGCCGGTCCGCAAAGGGAAGGAACACCAAGAAAGAGCCCTGCCCTGCGCCATTACGCCGGAAGTGGCGAAGATGGTGGCTCCCCGGGGACTCGAACCCCGAACCTACTGATTAAGAGTCAGCTGCTCTACCATTGAGCTAGGAAGCCAAGGACAAGAGGGCGAAAAAACTCCGGAACGGGGGCGGGTTGTCAACTGCGATTTCGTCCCGGCGCACAGGTATTCGTCGCGAACAGTCCGAGCGGAACCGGCGCGGGAACACGCGGCCCGCAAGGGGCGCAAACGGAAGCTGGACGCGGGTCGCGGAGTTACACGCTTCGGTGGGGTCCGCGCGCGCTCAGGGGTGGCTCCCGTCCGCGTTCTTTCCAAACGAACCCCAAGGGCGCATTCACCCGAACCCGGCTTTGGCTGCGTTCGCGGGAAGCCGATGCTCGGGGTGGGCCCACCCGCGCTGTGTCCGTTCTTGCGAGCCTTCAGGCTTTGCGCCACTTCGGGCCTGTGGGCCCCACCCCCTACGCTTTCCGCCTGCCCTTCGCGAAGCCGGCCGACGTTTTCCTGCGGATGAGTGACCGTCCCGGCGTCGCGTGGCTCGACAGCAGCCTGCCGCGTTCGCGCGACGGCCAGTTCTCCATCCTGGCCGCAGAGCCCAGGTGGATCTTTGTGCTGCGCGGGGACGTTTGGACCGTCGACGGACTGGCGGAGCGAGCGGTTCTCCCTTCCGACGGCCTCGCGGCTCTGGAGCAGCTGGTCGCGCAACCGTCCGTAAACCGGCTGCCGGAGGGGGCCGGACACCTTCCCTTCCTCGGAGGAGCCATCGGTTGGCTGGGTTACGATCTGGGGCGACGGTTTGAGCAGCTGCCGAACGTCGCGCTCGACGACGTCCGCGCCCCGGACGCGCACTTCGCATGGTATGACCACGCCCTGGTGTGGGATCACGCCGCGAACGAGCTCTGGGCGGTGGGTTTGAAGCGGAGCGACGACGAACGGGAGCCGGGCATCAGCCAACAAGCCTGGCTGCGAGGGGCGGGGCTTCCGGTGCCGGCGTCGGCAACCCCGGGCTCCGCCCAGCTGGCCAGGAGCAATTTCACGCAGGCGCAGTATCTGGCTGCCGTGGAGGCCGTCCGCGCGGGGATTGCGCGTGGCGACTATTACCAGCTCAACCTGGTGCAGCGGTTCACGTGCGAGCATCCGGAGCCGGCGCCCCTCACCTACCTCCGGCTGCGGGAGCGCAACCCGGCCCCGTTCGCGGCGTATCTCGACGCCGAAAACCTGACGGTCCTGAGCAGTTCTCCGGAGCGTTTCCTCGAGGTCACCCCCGACGGGCGGATTCGCACGTTTCCCATCAAGGGGACACGTCCCCGCGGGCCGACGCCCGAGGAAGACGCCCGGCTGCGCCACGAGCTGCTCACGTCGGCGAAGGAAAACGCGGAGCTGCTGATGATCGTCGATCTCCTGCGCAACGACCTGGGTCGCGTGTGCGCTCCCGGGTCGGTGGAGGTGCCGCAACGGCGCACCGTCGAAAGTTTCGCGACGGTCCACCATCTGGTGGCCGAGGTCACGGGCCAGCTGCGCGCGAAGGTCGGGTTGACCGATCTGCTGCGCGCGGTCTTTCCGGGCGGCTCCATCACCGGGGCGCCGAAGGTCAGCGCGATGGGAGCCATCGAGCGGCTCGAACCGCACCGCCGTGGCATCGCGATGGGCTCGATCGGTTATCTGAGCGCCCACGGCCGCATGGATTTATCGATCGCCATCCGGACCGTCGTTTGCGCCGCGGGCCACGCCCACGTCTCGGTTGGCGCCGGCATCGTGTGGGATTCCGAACCGGCGGCGGAATATGCCGAGACCCTCGCGAAAGGCCGGGCACTGTTCGCGGCGCTCGGCGCAACCCCGGACACCACGTGAAACTTCTGCTCGACCACCAGCTGATTGCCGCCGCGGATGCGCCGGCGCTGCCCCTTGACCGGCCCGGCGCGTACGAGACCCTGTGGTGGCGACGCAACGAGCCGGTCTTCTGGGAGGACCACTGGCAGCGGTTCGCCGTCGCCCTCCGCTATTTCGCGGGGGAATCGCCGTGGACCGAGCCGCGGCTGCGCGACGCGATCGATACGCTCGCCCGCGTGAACGGCATTTCCGATGGCGTCCTGCGGTATATGGTCTGGCGGGAGGGAGAGCTGCCGGCCCTCTCCGACCCCCGCGGGGCCGGCGCGCCCCCGCCCACGTGGCATTCCCGGATCGACCTGACACCCCCGCGGCCCCACATGGCGAAGCCGGCCTTCGAGCTGACCTGGGCCCTCCGAACGGTCACGACCGTGGCCGGAGACCCCACGCTCCATCGCTTCAAGCATTGGTCGCGGGCCGCGTGGCGGGATGCAACGGAGCACGCACGGCGCGCGGGTTACGATGACGCGCTCGTGCTGGACGAATCCGGCGCCGTCCTGGAAGCGGGGACGTCGAACGTATTCCTGGTCTTCGGCGACGAGCTGCACACCCCGGCACTGTCGGTGCGCCCCCTCCCCGGCGTCATGCGCCAGCGCGTGATCGGGTCCGCGCACGAGGCCGGGCTCGTCGTGCGGGAACGACGGTGCGCCCGCGAGGAGGTCGAGCAGGCCGAAGCCCTGTGGGTCACCAACTCCCTGATTGGGATCAGGCCGGTTAAACGCGTCGACAACCGGGCCTTCCAAGTGGCGCCGCCGCTGCTGGGGCGGTTGCGCGAGGCGTGGTCGAGCCGCTATGGCTGGGATCCGGTGAAGGGAGGGGGAGAGTGAAAGTGAGAGTGAAAGTGAAAGTGAAAGTGAAAGTGCCTCACTTTCACCCTCACTTTCACCCTCACCCTCACTTTCACTCTCCCTTCCTTTTCGTTCTCCTATGATGTCTTCAATCCGACCCCTGGTTCCGCGGCGCGCCGTGCTGGCCGCGCTGTCCCTGCTTGCGACCACGCTGTCCTTCGCCGCCCCCTCCCCTGCCGGCGGCGCGCATGAGGCGCGCGTCCGGCAGCTGCTGGCGGAAATGACCGTGGAGGAAAAAGCCGGCCAGCTCGTGCAGTATTCGTCCCGCGACGACATGACCGGCCCGCCGTCGGAGGCCAGCCTCGCGCCGCTGATCAAGGCCGGCGCGATCGGGAGCCTGCTCAACATCACCGGCGCGGCGGACACGCGGAAATGGCAGAAGGAAGCGGTCGAGGCGCACCGGCTGGGGATTCCGCTCCTGTTTGGGTACGACGTGATTCACGGCTATCGCACCGTGCTGCCGATCCCACTGGCGACAGCCTCCAGCTGGGACCTCGCGGCCATCGAGCGCGGTGAACGGATCGCGGCGATTGAAGCCTCAGCCGCCGGCCTGCACTGGACGTTCGCCCCCATGATGGACGTGGCGCGGGATCCGCGGTGGGGTCGCATCTCGGAAGGCTCCGGCGAGGATCCTTATCTTGGTTCGCTCATCGCCGCAGCCCGGGTGCGCGGCTTCCAGGGCACGGACCTGGCGGCGCTCGATACCATTCTCGCCTGCGCGAAACATTTCGCCGCGTATGGGGCAGCCCAGGCAGGACGCGACTACTGGACCACGGATGTATCGGAACGCGCACTGCGCGAGGTCTACCTGCCTCCGTTCCGTGCCGCCGTGGACGCCGGAGTGGGTTCATTCATGGCGGGGTTCAACGACCTGGACGGCACGCCCGCCTCGATGAACGCGTTTCTCCTGCAGCGCGTGCTGCGTCAGGAGTGGGGCTTCAAGGGTTTCGTGGTCTCGGACTGGGGCTCCATCAAGGAAATGATCGCACACGGGTCGGTGGCGGATCTGCGGGAGGCCACGCACAAGGCCTTCGTTGCCGGCGTGGACATGGACATGGAAAACCAGGCGTACGGCACACATCTCGCCGCGCTGGTGAAGAGCGGTGTGGTTCCCCTGCAGCGCCTCGACGAGGCGGCGGGAGCCGTGCTGCTGGCCAAGGCGCAGCTGGGGCTGCTTGACGACCCCTACCGGTACAGCAATGAGGCGCGCGAAAAGGACACCCTCCTGCGCGCGGATCTCCGCGAAGGCGCGCGCGACCTGGCGCGTCGCAGCTTCGTCCTGCTGAAGAACGAACGCGCGACGCTCCCGCTGAAGCACGGCGTGAAGGTGGCGCTCATCGGTCCGATGGCGGACAACCCGTTGCAGCAGCTTGGCGCCTGGAAGGGCCGCGGCGACGAGCGCGACACCCTCACCGTCCGGCAGGCATTCCAGCAGGTCTTCGGTGCGGACAAGGTCGCGTATGCGCCGGGGGCGGATTTGAAGCGCAGGGACACCAGCGGGTTTGCGGCGGCGGTGCAGGCTGCGCAGCAGTCCGACGTGGTCGTGGCCGTGGTCGGCGAAGGCGAAGACCAGAGCGGCGAAGCCGGCAGCCGCGCCTACATTGATCTTTCAGGCTCGCAGGCGGAGCTGATCCAGGCGGTGCGCCAGGCCGGGAAACCGATCGTCATGATCCTCATGGCCGGACGCCCGATCACGCTCGAGAACGTGGAGCCGATGGTGGACGCCATTCTGGTCGCCTGGCATCCGGGCACGATGGGCGGTCCGGCCGTGGCCGACGTCGTGACCGGCGCGTACAATCCCGCGGGCCGGCTGACGATCACGTGGCCCCGGACGCTCGGCCAGGTGCCGATCTTCTATAACCACAAGAATTCCGGCCGCCCCACCAGCGGGAAGCCGACGGATCGCTACTGGTCGCGGTACGTCGACGTACCGAACGACCCGCAATACCCGTTTGGATACGGCTTGAGCTACACCGATTTCGCCTACGAAGGCCTCGCCCTCAGCACCGCGAAAATGACGGCGGGCGGCGCTCCGCTCGTGGTGACCGCGCAGGTCCGCAACACGGGCAAAGTCGCCGGCGAAACCGTGGTGCAGCTGTACGTGCGCGACCGCGTTGGCTCCGTGACGCGCCCCGTGCGCGAATTGAAGGGCTTCCGGAAGGTACGGCTCGCGCCCGGCGAAACGCAGACGGTCGAATTCCAGCTGACGACGGCCGATCTTTCGTTCTGGCGCGCGGATATGACCTTTGGCTTCGAACCGGGGGACTTCGACGTGTTCGTCGGTGGCAACGCCCATGCAACCATGACGGCGACGTTTGTCCTGGAGGAGTGAAAGTGAGAGTGAAGGTGAGGGTGAAAGTGAGAGGGACTGAGGCTGAGGTTTCTCGCTCACGCTCACTTTCTCCTTGCCGCGGCAGGCACATCGAACCATCCATGGACCTTCCCGCGGCAGGCAGCGCGGAAAGTTCTTTGGGAAGCGTGGTCCTCCGGACCGAGCAAGTTTTTGTCGGGGCGTAGCTTAGCCTGGTAGAGCGCTACGTTCGGGACGTAGAGGTCGTGAGTTCGAATCTCACCGCCCCGACCATTTTATGAAGCTTAAGGCGGCAGGCTTTAGGCGGTAGTCTCTGAGCACCGGAATTTTGGCCGGTGCTTTTTTGTGCCTGCGCGCCGAACTTGCGGGCGAGCCGCCCGCGGTCCACGGGTGTCTGCGGGCTGATGCGGGCGGGCCGCCCGCGGTCCATCGATGTCTGCGGGCTGATGCGCGCGGGCCGCCCGCGGTCCATCGATTCGCCGGGGTGCCCGCTGCTTGCCGGAGAACCCTCGGGCACGTAGCCTCGGGCATGGTCCTACCCCGCCAATTGTTGGTCCTGTTCGCAATCACGCTTGGTACGCTCGGGCATGCGGCTCCCGCATCGGAGGCCCCGGGACACCGGGTGACGTACCCGGCGCCTGGCGCCAAAGACGTTCCGCCGGACACGCCGCTGCGGCTGACGCTCAACACCGCGCCGAGGCCCGGCATGAGCGGCGAGATTCGCATCGTGGAGGCCGACAGCGGGGCGATCGTGGAAACCATCGACGTGGCGGCGCCGGTGAAACTGCGCACGCTGGGCGGCGAACCCAACTACCGCTATCACGCGTTCCTGGTCGCAGGCGACGAGATCACGGTCACCCCGGCCCCCGGTACTCTCGGGCACGGCAAAACCTATCGAGTCGAAATTGACCCGGCCGTGACGGGGGCGCCCGCCCAGCCCTGGACCTTCACCACGCGCGCCAAACCGGTCCCCGGCGGCAAAACCCACCTGGTGGTGGCGGCGGATGGCGGCGGCGACTTCGCGACCCTGCAGGGCGCGCTGGACTACGTGCCGACGGGCAACACCGTCCCCACCACGATCACGCTGCGGCGGGGTGTGTATCGCGAAGTGGTGTTCTTCACCGACAAGCACGCGCTCACGATTCGCGGCGAAGATCGGAAAGCCACGGTGCTCGAGTACCCGAACAACGACTGGTTCAATCCGTCGAACGGCAATCCCTTCGGCGGGACGCAGCCGAACCCCGTAGCCGCGCGGCCCGGCGGCAATATCTATCATCGCGGCGTCTTCCTCGCGCACCGCGCGAGCGATCTGACCGTGACGACGCTGACCGTTCGCAACACCACCCCCCCGGGCGGATCCCAGGCGGAGACGATCATCCTGAATGGCACGGTGGACGCCCGCGCGCGGCTCCTGCACCTGGATCTCTTCAGCACACAGGACACGCTGCAGGTGAACGGTCAGGCGTATGTGGAAGACTGCTACGTCGAAGGGGATGTCGACTTCCTGTGGGGCAAGGGCCCGGCCTTCTTTCGCGACTGCACTTTCCGCGCGCTGCGCAGCGACGCGTACTACACGCAGGTCAGGAACCCGCAGGACCACCACGGCTTCGTATTCGTCCATTGTGCCTTCGTGGGCGCGCCGGGAGTGACCGGCAATTATCTGTCGCGCATCGGCACGGGACGTTTTCCGCACAGCGAGGTGGTGTTGGTCGATTGCACGCTCGGCGCCGCCGTCCACCCGGTCGGATGGCTGTACTCGGGCGGCCGGGAGGGAAACGAGAACGATCCGGCGCAGGTGCGTTTTTGGGAGTTCAACAGCCGCGACGAACAGGGACAACCGGTGGACACATCGCAAAGGCGGCAGGGGTCAAGGCGGCTGGACGCGAAGGCGGACGCCGAGGTGATCAGGCAGTACCGGGACGCCGGATTCGTGCTGGGGCGGTGGGAGCCGGGAAAGTGAAGGTCCCCACCCCGCGGGACGCCAAACCGTGCGTGGTTTTTTGGCGTGTCATAAGCGGGCGGCTCCGCCAAAGTTCCGCATGAAAACGCGTCGGGAGATCGTCGAAAACTGGCTTCCCCGCTACACGGGCACCCCGCTGAACAAGTTCGGTGAGTACATTCTGCTCACGAACTTCGACTACTACGTCGAGACCTTTGCCAAGTGGCACAAGGTGACGGTGCGAGGTCGCGAGAAACCGATGCCCAACGCGACCTCGGGCGACATCTCGATCATCAACTTCGGCATGGGCAGCGCAACGGCGGCCACGGTGATGGACCTGCTCAGCGCCATCTCGCCCAAAGCGGTGCTCTTCCTGGGCAAATGCGGCGGAGTCAAACATCGGGCCTCCGTCGGCGACCTCATCCTGCCCATTGCGGCGATCCGCGGCGAAGGCACGAGCAATGACTATTTCCCGCCCGAGGTCCCGGCGCTCCCCGCCTTCGCGCTGCAAAAGGCCATCTCCACCACGATTCGCGATCACGCGCGCGATTACTGGACCGGCACGGTGTACACCACGAATCGCCGTGTCTGGGAGCACGACGAGGAGTTCAAGAAGTACCTGCAGAAGATCCGCACCCTCTGCATCGACATGGAGACGGCGACGATCTTCATGACCGGCTTCTACAACGAAATCCCGACCGGCGCGCTGCTGCTCGTGTCAGACCAGCCCATGACCCCCGAGGGCGTGAAGACGGCCGACAGCGACCGGGTGGTGAACGACAAGTACGTCCAGGATCATCTGCGAATCGGCATCGATTCCCTGAAGCAGCTGATCAACAAGGGGCTCACGGTGAAGCATCTGCATTTCTGAAGGGAGTGAGGGAATGAGGGAATGAGGGAGTGAGGGGCGAGGGTCCGGTTTGGCCACTCCCACTTTCACTCTCACTCTCACTTTCACTTTCACTTTCACTTTCACTCCGTAACGGTGAACCAGAAGGGGACGAAGGTGTCCTGGCCGGCGAGGTTGACCTGGGCCCAGGTGACGTAGCGGCCGGGTTTCGGGATCGTCAGCTTGAAGGAAAGCGAAGGACGTTGGGCATCCGGGGCCGCGGAAGGATCCTCTTGGGCGGGATGCAGGTGGGCGAAACCGGTGCGTTCGGGATCAAACGCGACGAGGTGCGCGTAGGCACCCATCACCGGCTGCAACGGGACAGAGCCGCCGGACAGGGCCGTCATGCTGAACGTGTAATCCACGGCGGCTCCGGCTTTGACGGGCTGCGCAGGCGTGAGTTGGAAGCGGATACCTTGCTGTTCGACGGCAGCGAACTCGGGCTCCCCGGGGGAGCGGGGTCCCCGGGCGACCTCGGCCCCCTGGACGGGAAGATCGACGTTGGCGTAGAGGCCCCGCGCGGTGGCGACGGGCGTGAAGTCCGCAAAAAGCCGATACGTGCCGCCGTGCCGTGGCGTGAACGAGAACGCCCACGTGCCGGGCTGGGCCCCGGGCTCGGGGTGGACGTGCTGATAATCCGTCAGCGAGGGATCGACCAGCATCAGGTGCAGCGGCCGCTCGTGCACGACGAGGAGGTCCCGGGGCGTGATCGACTTGCCGGCCGCGGTCGTGAGCGTCACCACGCCGGTGACCCTCTCGCCCGCGCGCGCGGGCTGCCCGGTGGTCACCTTCAGACTCACGGGCGAGCGGGCGGCGACAACGGAAATGAACTGCGGATTCAGCGGGTCGCAGAAATCGAGCGCACCCTTCCCCTCCACCCGGAAGTCCATGTGGCTGAGGTTCGTGCCGGTCGGCATCCAGCGCAGCCCCAGGTAAATGGCGGCGGCGGCGGCGGAAATGATCGCCAGCTGCCGCCATTCGCGGCGGCCAAAGGCGGCCCGGGCCCGACCGCCCGTCGCCGCAGCGGATTCGAGTGCGCCGTTCATGACTTCTTCATCTTCGCGATGAAGTCCTTCGGCTCCCACACACTGCCGTCGGCCCGATGGATGATCTTCCCGTTCGGATCGATCAGCAGCGTGGTGAGCGTGTGCTTGATCAGGTCGCCCTCGAATTCGGCAATCACGCCGAACTGGGCCAGCAGGTCCTTGACCGCCGACTCCGGCCCCGTGAGGAAGGTAAAGTTGGTCGTGTCGATGCCGCGGGCGGACGCGTACTGATGCAGGACGCCCGGGCTGTCGTAGGCAGGATCCAGCGTGATGGACACCAGCTCCAGGTTCGGCACGCGGGCCTCCTGGGCGAGGGCCTGGGTGTTGATCATCTTGGCGGTCGCCGCGGGACACATCGTGGCGATCGGACACCGCGTGTAGATGAAGTTCAGCATGATCTGCTTGCCCCGGTAGCGGGAGAGCTGCACGACCCGCCCGTTCTGGTCGTACAGCGCAAAATCCGGGGCCGCCTCGCCCACCTCGCGGTACACGCTCCGGCCGCGGGCACTCGTGTCCTGGCGCAGCTGGTGGTTGACCGCCTGCACGGTTTGATCCGCCACCTTGTCGTCCCGAAACACCCGTTCGAGCCGGTACTCGGCTTCGCCCGCCTGCACCAGATCGGCGCGGATGCGATCGCCGGCCTTCACGATGGAGGCCTCTCCGGCGGAGATGGCGAAGTCCATCGTCATCGCCGGCATGAAGTCCTTGATCTCATCGTGCCGCACCCGGATCGTCTGATTCCCGGCATCGACCGACAGCACCTCGCCGGTGAGAGGCCAGTGAGGCGCCTGACGGCGGGCGGCCGACTCGCCTTCGGTGCGATTGCAACCGATCAGCAGGACCGCCGAGGCGAGCGCGACGGGAAGCGGCCATGCGCGGCACAGGGACCTTGCTCTCTCGAACAAGGCGGCGGTCACGCGCGGCCTATTAGTTGACATGTCGATACCGATTCGCCGCCCGAAAGAATTGTCAAAGGGTTTGCGGGCTCCAGCATGGGAGTTTCTGCTGTCCCGCTGTTCTCCTCATGGCCCCCACGCCCACTCCCAAACGGAGTCCTGAGTACAATCCAGGACTCGCCTTTTTCGCTGCCATCGGCACGACCTGGGTCTTCGTCCTCGTCACGCTCGGCGCGTTCACGACCAGCATTGGCGCGGGGATGATTTTCCCGGACTGGCCGCTCTCGAACGGGTCGTTGAACCCGCAGGGGTGGCTGCAGAACGTCGCGATGTTCGCCGAGCACTCGCACCGGCTGAGTGCCGCGGTGATGAGCGCGATCACCGTGGCCCTGGCGATCTGGTTGTGGCGGCGGGAACAGCGGCTTTGGCTGAGGAAACTGGCGTGGTTCGGCGTCGGGCTGGTCCTCGCGCAGGCGCTGGTCGGCGGCCTGCGGGTGCTGCTTGACCGCTTTCATCTCGAGGCCATCGAGACGTCGGTCGGGCGGCTGTTTGCCATGGCCCACGCGGTCCTGGCCCAGTTGTTCGTCTGCACGCTGATCGCGATCGCGGTGAGCTGCACCCGGAGCTGGCGCGCGCACCGGGTGGCGGTCGACGAGCGCGTGCGCCGGATCGGGGTGATCTGTTGTGCGCTGCTGTTTGCGCAGCTGGGGATCGCGGCCGTGATGCGGCACAGCGGCGCCGGGCTGGCGATTCCGACGTTCCCCTACTCCACCGCAGCGGGGCAGTGGCTGCCGGCGGACTGGGATTTCCGCGTCGGCATCCATTTCGCCCACCGCGCGATGGCGGCCGTGCTCGTGATCGCCATTCCCGTCTTCGCTTTCGCGGTGCGGCGCAGTCCGGGGACCAGTCTGGCGATGCGCGCGGGCGCCTCGGCCATGCTCAGCCTGATCGTGCTGCAGGTCCTGCTCGGGGCGATGATCATCTGGACCGGCCGGCAGGCCGATATGACCACGGCGCACGTGGTGGTGGGGGCGGTGACGCTGGCGACGACCTTCTGGATCACCTGGATGGCGCACCGCGACGCGATCGAAAGCCGCCCATGAGCCAGCCAGCACCGGCGGCAAGATTCGGCGACTACCTCGAGCTCACGAAGCCGCGCCTCAGCCTCCTCTCCGTCATCACCGCGCTGGTCGGCTATCTCGCGGCCAAGCCCCCGGCGAATGGGACCCAGCTGGGCCTCGTGGTGCTCGGCACCTCCCTGGCTGCGGGCGGGGTCGCGGCGCTGAACCAGTGGATGGAGCACGACACCGATGCGAAGATGAAGCGCACGGCGGCCCGGCCCATCCCGACGGGCAAGATTCCAACCGGGTCCGCCTTCGTGCTGGGCTGGGTCATGTGCATCGCCGCCCTGTTCCTGATCTTCGCGCTGGTCGGCAAACTGGCGGCGTTGTTCACGCTGCTCACGATCGTGTCCTACCTCGGCTGGTACACGCCCGCCAAGCGCACGTCGCGCTGGAGCACGGAAATCGGCGCGGTGGCCGGGGCGTTTCCGCCGCTCATCGGCTGGGCGGCGGGCGAAGGCGACGTGACCGCCCTGGGATGGATCCTGTTCGGCGTGCTGCTCTTCTGGCAGATCCCCCATTTCATGGCCATCGCATGGGTCTACCGGCGCGATTATTCGGCGGTGCATTTCCCCATGCTCCCCGTGCGGGATGAGGCCGGCGGAAAAGTCGCGGTGTGGTCGCTGATCAACGCCGTGGTGCTGCTGATCGTCAGCCTGCTGCCTCCGGTGCTCGGGCTTGCGACGTGGGTCTATGGCACGGTGGCCGCACTCGGCGGCAGCGCCTTCCTCTGGCGGGCGATCGTCTTCCTGCGCCCCGAAGGGCGCGACCAGGCCGCGCGCAAGCTCTTCTTCGCCTCCATCATCTACCTGCCGATCGTGCTCGGGGTCCTGGTGGTTGACCGCGTCTTCCTTGTCCCATGACCGCCCAAGACATTCCGGCCCTCAACGCGACCATGAATGGGATCGCGACCCTGCTGATCTGCTCCGGCTTCGTGGTGGTGAAGCGGGCCCAGCGGCAGAGCGATCCGGTGCGCCGCGCCGAGCTGGCCCGCGTCCACCGCACGCTCATGCTGCTGTCGGGAGTGGCGTCGACGCTGTTTCTGGTTGGATACGTCACCTACCACGGGATGCGCCAGGGCATGCACACGCCGTTTGGCGGCACCGGCGCGATCCGCACCGTTTACCTGATCATCCTATGGACGCACATCCCGCTGGCGGCGCTGATCGCGTTCCTCGTCCCACGGACTTTCCTGCTGGCCCTGCGCGGAGAGATCGAGCGGCACCGGGCGTGGGCGCGGTGGACCTTTCCCATCTGGCTCTACGTGAGCATCACCGGCGTGCTGGTGTACCTGTTCCTCTACCAGTGGTGGCCGAGCGGAGGGTGAACATCGAACCTGAACATCGAACATCGAACATCGAACATCGAACGTCGAACGTCGAACCGATGGGCGGCTACCAGAAATGTAGCGAAGAGCGCCAGCGATTCGATCGGCGGAGCCCGCGTTTTCGCCACGTCCCTCCCCGGATTTCGAATCGCTGGCGCTCTTCGCTACGCCCAAGCGCCTTCGTGTAGCGAGGAGCGCCAGCGATTCGACGGCTGACCTCCAAAGCCCCGACAAATAAACCGGTCTGGCGCGAGGACGCGGCCTCCGTGTCCTCCTTGTCGGAGCTCTGTGTGCTCTGTGGCTAACCGGATTGGCGCGCTTATTTCTGCTTGTCGGCGCCTTTGCCCTTCTTCTTGCCGGCAGGTGCCTGGTCCTGCTGGTCGGCGGCGGGAACGGTCAGCTCGAGCTTTTCGTAGCCGGGGGACTTTACGACCACGCGGTCCTGCACGGCCAGATCGTTGATGGTCCAGGATTGGCCCGCGGCGATCGTCTTCTCCTCGAGATCGATGTTCCTCGGCTTGTTGTGCGACGCGACACTCTGGATCACGGTCGCCTTCACCTTGAGGTCGGCGCTGCCGGTATTCTTGAGCGTCACGGCAAACGGGCCGCCATGTTCGCCGGGGGTGCCGCGCCCGAAGGAGGTCTCCAGCGGGAGCTGCTTCTTATGGTCGCCCGCACCCTCATGGTGGTCGGCGCGAAGCACGGGAACGGAGAGGACGGCAAGCGCGGCAGCGGCGCTGAAGCAGACGAGTCGGCGCAGGAATGAGGTGGTGATCATCTTTGAGGGGCCGGTCGCCAAGAGGTATGTACGATCCGGCGTGCGTCGATTCCGCCGCAAAGGCGCCACGAACGCAAGCCGGGCGCGGCGGTGGACCAAGGTCCGGCCCCTGGCCCTCCGACCCTCCGGCGCTCCGGCCCTCTGGCCCTCTGGCCCTCCGGATTCCCGCTAGCCCACAACCATGTAGCCGGGACGTCGGGCCACCGCCGGCCTGGCATCGGCCTGCGGGTAGGTGTCCTGCGCAAACGCGCGATCGACATTCTGGAGCGCCTCGGCCGGCGTGGAGCCCTCGGCCCGGCACATGGGGTGCTCAGACATCACGGCCACGTAGCAATGCTCGCGGCTGTTCCAGTAGACGTGCTTCGTGGTGTCCTTGATCGAATTCAACATAACGAGAGTGATTCAACGCCAACGTGCCCGGAAGGTGCCACTCCGCACCTGGAATCGCCAAGGCCGCGATGGAATTGCGCCCGGCTCATGCCCCTCGTGCGTCTGGCTACTACGACCAAATCAGAGCGGCTCGCCCGAATCCAACGCTTGTCGATCTGCCGCAAGGTCTTACAATTTATGCTGCAAAAGATGCGCTAATGTTCGCAAACGCCTGCTTCGGGCGCCGAACCGGCAGGGGCTCCCCGGGTCCATGCGAGCACCATGGCCGGCACACGCGACACAGGGGGCTTTTTTGGATCATTGGGCGACGGGTCCTTCCGTCAGAAGCCGCGGCGCGAAACCGTGCATGGCGTTGCCCGGGCAATCCCCCGTCCGGTCGCCACGGGAGACGCGGCCCGCCGGCTGCAGCGACTGGACCGGCTTTCCTGGGCGCTCGACCGTTCCATCCCGGTCGGAAAATGGCGGTTCGGCCTCGATCCGATCATCGGGCTGATCCCCGGCGCCGGTGACTGGATCGGTGCGATGCTGTCACTCTACGTGCTGTATGAAGGCGCCCGGCTCGGGGTGCGCGGACCGGTGCTGATGAAGATGACCGGCAACATCCTCGTGGAGACGATCGTCGGCGCGATTCCCGTGCTCGGCGATCTGTTCGACTTCGCCTGGCAGGCCAATACCCGAAACATGGCCCTGATCCGTCAGCATCACCGCCCCGAGGTGAAGCCCCGCTCGTTCCGCCGGGTGGGCCTGACGGTCGCGTTCGTCGCCGCAGCGGTGCTCACTCTCGTGGGCCTGCTGGCGTTTCTGCTGCTCAAGGGCATCATCGAGTTGTTCAACCTCGAGCACGTGTTTGGTTGACGGCCGTCCGGCCAGCGCCGCCGCCCACGGGACCTCAAGGGCCCACGCCGGGCAGCTCGATCCAGAACCGCGAGCCCTGCCGCCCGTCGGACTCGACGCCGTAACGGCCGCCCATGCGCTCGACCGCCTTGCGCACAATGGCCAGCCCGATACCGGTGCCCTCGTACGGGGTGGCCGTGGGCAGACGCTCGAACACCTGGAACAATTTCGACTGCAGCTCCGGCGCGACGCCAATGCCATTGTCCTCCACCCAGAGCCGCACCCACGGACCGCACCGGGTCGTGAAAACCCGGATGCGGGGCTTCACGCCCGGCGGCACAAATTTGACCGCGTTGGTCAGCAGGTTGCCGAGACACTGGCTGAGCGATAATTCATGCCCGGTGACCGGCAGCAGCGGCTCCTCCATCACCAGCTCCGCCTTCCCCTGCTGCAGTTCCGAGAACTGCGTGACGAGGTCGCGCACGACGGCGGCAACGTCGACGGTCGCCGGCACCACGTCGGCCCGCGCGATGCGACTGTAGGTCAGCACGTCGTGGGTCATCTTCTCCATGCGCTCGCTGCTGCGCAGGATCCGGCGCAGGTAATCGCGCCCCAGGTCGTCGAGCCGCGCGCCGTAATCCTCCAGCAGGACCTCGGCGTACCCATTCATCGCGCGCAGCGGGGCGCGCAGATCGTGGGAGACGCTGTACGAGAACTCCTCCATCTGCACGATCGCCTCGCGCAACGAGGCCGTGCGGGCTTCGACCTTCCGCTCGAGGTCGCTCGCGTGGGCGAGAAGTTCCTCCTGCGCCCGCCGCAGCTTCTCCTCGCTCTCCCGCAGCGCGAGCTCGGCTTGCTTGCGCTCGGTGAAATCCGCGATCGTGCCGATATACCCGGTGAGCCGGCCGGTCGCGTCCCGGAGCTGCACCGCGGTGCCGCTGACCCAGGTGATGCTGCCGTCGGGCTTGAGGAAGCGGTATTCGGTTTTCGAAGACAAGCCGCCCAGGACCGCGGCGGCCCAGCCGTCCCGCACCCGCTCGCGGTCGTCCGGATGGATCGCGCCCAGCCAGCCGTCGCCGCAGGCCTCGGGGGGAGCCAGGCCCGCGAGGTTGCACCAGGCGGCGTTGACATAGATGTTCTGCCCGAGCGGGTCGGTCATGAAGATGCCGACCGGCGCCCGGCTCGCGACGACCCGGAAGCGTTTCTCGCTCTCGCGGAGCGCGAAGTCCGCCGCCTTGCGCTCAGTCACGTCGATCGCGGTGCCAATGAACCCCAGCGAGGCGCCGGCCGCGTCGCGCACCTCCACGGCACTGGCCTGCACCCACAGCAGCGCGTCGTGGGCCCCAATCAGCCGGTGCTCGATGGCCAGGGGCTTGCGCTCCCGCCGCGCGACTTCCCAGGCCTCCAGCACCCGGTCGCGGTCGCCGGGGAAAAGCGCCTGCGTCCAGCCCGCGCCCAGGGCCTGCCGCGGCGACATCCCGGCCATCCGGCTCCAGTAATCGTTGACGAAAATGCACGAACCGTTCGGGTCCGTCTGAAAGATCCCCACCGGTGCATGCTGCGCCAGCGCGCGAAACCGCTCCTCGCTCTCGAGCAGCCGCAGCTCGGCGCGCTTCCGTTCGGTGATGTCGAAGGTCGCGCCGACCATGCGCACCGGACGCCCGCCCTCCCTCGCCACGGTGGCGTTGGTGAACAACCAGACGGTCTCGCCGTCGGGCCGGAGAATCCGCAGTTCGAGCTCAAATGGCTGAGTCCCGTCCAATGCCGCCTGGACCCGGGCCGTAACGCGGGCGACGTCCTCCGGATGGACCAGGGCGGTGAAGCCGGTGAGCGATGGCTGAAAGTTTTCCGGAGACACCCCGTGGATCGCATAAAGCGACTCCGTCCAGCTGATCTGATCGTGAACGATATCCCAATCCCACAGTCCCAGCCGGCCGGTGGCACTGGCGACGAGCATCCGTTCATCGGTCCGCGGTTCCGCCGTCAGCGCGGCGCCGGCGATGCCGCCGGCCGCGCCGCTCACCGCCTCGATCCGCAGCCGGGCGATGAAACGGGAGCCATCGGCGCGAACGAGCGCGAGTTCGAGGTCACGCACGGGCGGGCCGCCCGCGAGGACGGAGGCCAGCGGATCGGCCGCGCCGCCCGCCACGGTGAACCAGCCCGGGGTGGGCTGCGTCCAGCGCCACAGTTCCGCCGCCGCTGCATTGTGGTAGGCGACGGTGCCGTCGGGATTGCAGAGACACATCGCCACCGGCGACAGCCCGACCAGATGCAGCAGTTGCGCCCCGAACTGCGTGAGGTGGGGTTCCGCGGGCGGCGAAACGTCGACGGTGCGCGAGGCAGCCGGGGAAGCAGCGTCAAGGGAGGGCCGCTGAGTCATGCCAACATCCGCCATGGTCCTGTCGACTCACTCGCCGGTTGAAGGTGCGGGCGCGAGACGGGCCGCCGGGCCCGTCGAGAGGGGAGGCAGCGTGGGCGAGGGCTGATTCGATGGAAAGGCCAAAACCTATTCGCCACGGGCATTTGCCACAAGTTAGGGAAAAGCCCGGCTCCCGACTCGGGTTTGAGGACGGCGGTGCTTCAGCCCGCCTCTAAACGATCACTCCGTCGGCCGGCTGAAGGCCCGCCCGGCCGTGCGCTGCCCGGGGTCAGGCAAGCGGGGCGCTGGGCTGCACCGGCAGGGCAAGCCCGGAAACCCGGTCCACGCCGGGCTGGTCCGCCCACGCGGCGAACGCGATCATGCCGGCATTATCGCCGGTGTGCCGCGGTTCGGCAGCGAGAAACGGCAGGCGCTCACGACGGGCGAGACCGCCGAGGGCGTCGCGCAGGGTGCGGTTGTTCGCCACGCCTCCCGAAAGGCCGACGCTACGATAACGCCCCTCGCCCTGCCGCAGGGCCGCCTGGCTTTTCCGCACCAGCGCGTCGACCACCGCCTGCTGATAACTGGCACACAGGTCCGGCCGGCGCGCCTCCACTTCAACCGGCGGCATCTTTTCCAAGGTATACCGCAGGCTCGTCTTCAGCCCCGAGAAGCTGAAGTCCAGTTCGTCCCGCCGCCCGATTCCGCGGGGGAAATCGTAGGCGGCCGCCGAACCGGAGGCCGCCAGCTTCTCGACCTGCGGACCGCCGGGATACCCGAGGCCCAGCAGCTTGGCGCCTTTGTCGAGCGCCTCGCCCGCAGCGTCGTCGCGCGTGCTGGACAGACCGACGATGCGCCGGTCCGCCTCCAGGGAAAACAGCAGGGTGTTTCCGCCGGACACGATCAAGCCAAGGTGAGGGAGCAGCGTGCCGAGGCTCGCGTCGAAGGTGGAGGGGGACCCGGCGTGGAGCTCGAGGAACGGCGACCAGGCGTGGGCCCGCAGGTGGTTCACTCCCACCACCGGCACAGCGAGGGCGAGCGCGAGCGCCTTGGCCGCGGCGGCGCCGATGGCAAGGCAGGCGGCCAGACCGGGGCCGTGGGTGACTGCGATCTCGGTCACCCCCGAGAATCCCACCTCGTCGCGCGCGCGCTGCAGCAGCGGTCCGAACGTGCGCAGATGCTCCCGGGTGGCGAGATCGGGCACCACCCCGCCATGACGTTCGTGAATTGCGATCTGGCTGTGCACCCATTCGCCGACGAGCCCACGCGCCGGTGCGAAGATCGCCGCGGCGCTTTCATCGCAGGAACTTTCGAGGGCGAGAATCACGGGGAGGAGAAAGTGAAGGTGAAGGTGAAAGTGAAGGTGAAGGTGAAAGTGAAAGTGAAAGTGAAAGTGGAGGTAGGAATGCGGTTAGGTGCCCTCGGAGTGCGGCAGCCAGCGTTCGAGGGCGGCGCGGAGTTCGTCGTGGCGGATCGGCTTCGCGACGAAATCGTCCATCCCTGCGGCAAGGCAGGCCTCGCGGACGTCCGCCATCGCGTTTGCCGTCAGAGCGATGATGGGGAGCTTGCGCCCACCGAGCCGGGCGCGAATCCGGCGCGTGGCCTCGTAGCCATCGATGCCGGGCATCTGGCAATCCATCAGCACCGCATCCCAAGGTTCGAGGACGGCCACCTCGACCACGGCTTCGCCGTCGGTGACGATGGTCGCGCTCAGGCCCATGTGCTGGAGCAGCATCTCGATGACCCGCTGGTTCACCCGGTCGTCCTCCGCTACCAGCAGTTTGCCGTGCAGCCGCCGCAGGGTGGCGGCCGAAGGGGCGGGCGGAGGGGGCGCCGCGAGCGTGAACACGAGTTCGAAGGAGAACTCGGAACCGACGCCCGGCGTGCTTTCGACCTCGATGGTGCCGCCCATCTGGTTCACGAGGCGCTGCGAGATGGCCAGCCCGAGGCCGGTGCCGCCGAAGCGTCGCGTCGTGGAGCTGTCGCCCTGCGAGAAAACCTGGAACAGCTTGGACCGCGTTTCGGCGTCGATGCCGATGCCCGTGTCGGACACCGCGAACCGCAGCCGCGCCAGGCCCTCGGCGCAGGACAACACGCGGGCGCAGACGACGACATGCCCCCGTTCGGTGAACTTGATCGCGTTGCCGAGCAGGTTGAGCAGGACCTGCTTCAACCGCACGACGTCGCCCACCACGTGGGCCGGCAGGCGCGCATCCAGCTCGAGCTGGACGTGCAGGCGCTTGTCGGCCGCGCGCGTCTGGAGCAGCGACACGACCTCCGTGACCGCCGACTTCAACGCGAAGGGGACGGATTCAAACTGCAGCTTCCCGCTCTCGATCTTCGAGAAGTCGAGGATGTCGTTGAGCAGCCGCATCAGCGTGTCGGCCGAGGACGCCGCGATGTCGATCTGCTGCCGCTGGACCGCATCGACTTGCGCCCGCTGGAGCAGCTGCAGCATCCCCATGATGCCATTCATGGGGGTGCGGATTTCATGGCTCATGGTGGCGAGGAACTCGCTCTTGGCATGGCTGGCGGCCTCGGCCTGCGTCTTGGCGTCACTGAGCGTGACCACCAGCGCCTCGTTCTCGAAAATGAGCGTCCAGAGCCGGCGCAGGTCGCCGTGGTGCAGCCGCGCCGTGTTCACGAG
The DNA here is from genome assembly GCA_023457715.1 of Verrucomicrobiota bacterium. GTDB lineage: Bacteria > Verrucomicrobiota > Verrucomicrobiia > Opitutales > Opitutaceae > ER46. The sequence goes on along the minus strand of JAEWKR010000112.1, from coordinate 5,966 downwards.
GAAGGCGGCGTAGGTGACGATGACGAGCGCCAGCACCCCGCTGCCCGGCTCGTTGGTGGCGAGCACCCGCGCCAGCAGGGGCAGCAGCGTGGCGGTGAGGTACAGCGCGTATCCGATGGGCATGGACGCGAGCGACCGCGCGGCGCCCGCGTTCAGGCCCGCGAGGATCACCACCACCAGCAGCCGGGGCATCAGCGCCGCGTCGGAGAAGTACACCCAGCCGGCGGCACCCCAGGCCGCCCCGGCCAGGGTCAGCCCGGCAAAAAAGGCGCCGCGCCACCGCGGCAGCTCAGCATTGGCGGGGGCCGCCCGGACAAAGGCGCGATTCAGCACCAGCCGCGCGACGGAGACGGCGATGATCGTCGCCAGCCAGGGAACGTGAACCGAGGCCGGATAAACGGGGGCGGTACCCGCGACGAGGATGAGGGCGAGGGCGAAATTCGAGAAGAGCCCGAAGCCTGCGGACCGGTACAACAGACGCGTCATCTCCGCCTCGACCTTCAGGTCGATGGGGGACGCGGTGGCGGAAGAGGACAAAGGGGACACAAAAGGCCGCCAGATCCGGGCCAAACCCGCGGCGGCGCCACAACGCTGCGCGTCGCGGGCAAAAAGAAAAGCCCGCGGAACAGGTCCGCGGGCTGAAAAAGGTCACTGCAGTGGCGTCAGGCCTTCTCGACCAGGCCGCCCTTGATGGCTTTCACGGACACCCACACGCGCTTCGTGCCGCCGTTGGCGGTCTTGATGCGAATGCGCTGCAGGTTCGGCCGAAACTTGCGCTTCGTGATGCTGGTCACGTGCGTGCCGATGCCGCCGCTCTTCTTCGACTGACCCTTGCGATTGATGATCGAGCCCTTGACGGGACGACGACCGGTGACTGCACAGATTCTGGCCATGGTGCTTTCGAATTGGTTAAAGGGTCGGGAGTAAAGGCCCGCTAATTGGCTATGCAAGGGGAAACTTGGGGAAGGGAGTGAGGGAGTGAGGGAATGAGGGAGCAGGGGGCAGGTCGGTCCGGGGCCAAGCCATTGATCGGCCATCACATTGCGTACGCGTCAACCGTGTTCGCCCCCGCCACCTTTCACCCTCGCTCCCGTCCCTCCCTTCTCCCCCACACCACCTGGAATTTCTGTCCCAAGTGACCGCCGTGGAGCAGTTGCAGCAGGGATTGCTTGCGTGGAGTGAGTCGGCCGGCGTCGGCTGCGATGGCAGGTGCCAGATACGCTTCGGCGTGGCGCACGAAAAAGCTCTCCTGGGTTTCCAGGGTGATGTCGTGGAAGCCATGGGTTTGGAGTGCGGCACTGATCCAGTCCCAACAGACGTGGCAGGTCAGATCCTGCTCTCCCGGCTGGGCGAGCAGATCATTGCTCTGCTGGTGCCGGTGGTAGGCGCGAGCGGTGCCCGCCGGCGCCGCTTCGACCAGCTCCCGCCAGCTTTTGCCATAATCGAACGCGAGAAACAGGCCGGTCCAGTGTCCTCGCACGAGGAGATCGGTCATCCGCGCCGCCGCGAGCGGAAGGTCCACCGTGTAACCGGTGGCAACGGAGGCGGGTAGCGCCGGCACCGGGCCGGAGGACGGCGGGTCAAAGGCGCCGAACAGGCATTCGCGCAGCTTGCCGTCGTGCCACTCCACGCCGAGTTCCTGCCAGACACCCTCGAGGAAACGGACGCGCCGGAACGGCTGCGCATCCAGCAACTCGTTGGAAAACAGCACGGAGCGCGAGTCCACCTCCAACGTTTCGCCCACCCGGATGGTTCGGGCGGCACCAAAGGGATGGGAAACGCCACGCAGAATTCCCCCTTCGGATTCCGCGCCGACCTCGATGAAGGTATACGCGCGCGGGTCTTCGCCGCCGAGCAGTTGGATCGCCGCCGCTGCGATCAATTCACCGAAGACCGGTCCGCTGGTCGACGCGGTGAAGAAATCGGTCCCGGGCCCATACCCCACCCTCGCCCGCTCGCGCCGGTAATAACCGACGCGCGGGTCATAGAGGGCCAGGTCCACAAACGCATCAAAGCGCAACTGCCGGCGGGCTCCGGCGCGGGCCAGAAACGCCGCGGAGAATTCGGGCGACAGTTCGGTCATCACGCCCAATCGTGCGGCGGGTGGGCGGTGTGTCTAGCCCGGTCTAGACAGCCGGCGGAGGTTGGACACAGTGGCGGCGATGTTGAAACGGATTCTGATTCTCGTGACCGGGGTCATCCTGGGAATGGTGCTCTCCCTGGGCGCCGTCCGGGTGGCATCGGCGTGGAATCTGTTCCCCAGCCGCGACCATGCCCGCGCCAGCAGCTATGTGCGGGAGGTCATGAAACTCGTGGGCGACAATTATGTCGACGAGAACGCGGCCGGTTACCCCGCGCTGGCGCGCAATGCGATCCACGGGATGGTCGAGGCGCTCGACCCGCATTCGGAGTTTCTGGAGGCGAAACACCACCAGGAGTTCGAGGAGGATCTGACCGGAGAGTTCGGTGGAGTGGGACTGCAGGTCGAGACGCGGCAGAGCCGGGTGATCGTCATTGCGCCGATGGCGGGGACGCCCGGAGAACGGGCGGGCATCCAGCGAGGCGACGAAATCGTAAGCATCGATGGCAAGAGCATCGGGGCGGAGGTCGACTTGGACGACGTGGTGGCGAAGCTCCGCGGAAAACCGGGCACGAAGGTGATGGTCGGGCTGCTGCGTCCCACGACCGAGCAGACCCTCACGCTGACGCTCACCCGGGAAGTGATCCGGGTCGACAGCGTCCGGGGCGTGCGCCTGCTCGAGCCGGGCGTGGGCTACCTGCAGATCACGGAATTTTCCGATCAGACGGCCTCCCAGTTCGACCGCGCCCTCGAGCGTCTGCAGCAACAGGGTGCGGAAAGCCTGGTGATCGACGTGCGCAACAATCCGGGCGGACTGCTCGATGCCGCCGTTGCGGTGGTCGAGCCGTTTTTCCGGAAGGGCGAACTGGTGGTGTACACCGAAGGCCGGAAAAAGGTCGACCATGAGGAATACCGGGCGGAGGCCGACGGTGAGCCCCTGACGCTTCCCCTCGTGGTCCTGATCAACGCCGGCAGCGCCAGCGCGGCCGAAATCGTCGCGGGGGCGCTCAAGGACACCGGCCGGGCGATGGTGGTCGGTGAGCGTTCATTCGGCAAGGGCTCGGTGCAGTCGGTCTTCAAGTTGGAACACGGGGAGGGGTTGCGTCTCACCACGGCCCGATATTTCACCCCCGGTGGCGCCGTCATCCACGAGCGCGGAATCGTGCCCCACGTGGAGGTGGTGATGACCCCCGAGGAGGACAACAAGCTCGCGCGACAGCGGGCCCGGCCCGACATGACCGATCCGCAGCAGTTCAAGGCCCGCTTCGGCTTCGATCCGATCCCCGACCGGCAGCTGGAGACGGCCCTCGCGGTCCTCCGCGCCCGGCGGATGCTGGCCGCGCCCCCCGCGCCAGCAATGTAGTCTTCGCCTCCAGACCGGTTCGCCGCCCTGCGCCCATTGCCCTCCCGCGCAAGGCACAAAACTGTGAGCGGGACTACGGACGGGCTGCATTCGAGTTTCCTCTCCTGTTCGTGTTCATTCGTGTGCATTCGTGGTTAATCCGTCTGCATGGTTCCGGCTCAGAGCCGCCGTCCGCCGGAGAGCGACGTGTGGGTCGCCGGTCACCGATTCACCCTGCACTGGGTAAATGGATACGCCGGAGACCCGCGGGATGCGGGGACCAGAAACCGGCAGGGTGGCTGCCTCCTGCCGGATGTCATTGAATTCCTGCTACAAGCAGGGCTCCGCGAACGCCGACGGCGATGCAGGTGCCCTTATAGGGCCAATTACCATTGCCTCGCCCGGAGAATCCATTGCACTCCCCCGACGCCGCCTGCGCCCGGAGCCAGGGCGGCACCCACACGACGCGATGGATTCCCGCACCGAAGCCCAACGGCAGCGCTGCCTGCTGGCCGAAGCCTGCCTGCCTCTCGCCCGCGAGCTTGAAGCCGGCCGCGCCGCGGCCCCGCTGCAGGCGAAACTCGCGCTGCTGACGGTGCCGGACCCGACCCTGCCCGTGCGGGCGGCCGTCATCGCGGCGGATCCCTCCGCGGTGCATCAGCTGCTGTCGGACATCGTCGGCCCCGACTACAACGTCTGCAAGGTGGTGGTGCCGTCCCGGCTCGGCTACAGCGAGGTGCTGCTCCAGGAGCGTGGTTTTCTCCTGGATACGGGCGCGGGGCCGACCGAGTTCGGCGATGCCGCCAGCTTTGTCCAGGCGCTCGAGCAGTCGCAGGCGCTGCGCACCGACGGCGACGCCGCGGTGCTCGCCCCCCTGCGGGTCCAGCTGAAGGGGGCGGCGCATGTCAGCGGACTCTGCCTGCTCGTGCCCCAGAGCCTGGACGCGCTCGCCCAGAAGCCGGCGCTGCTTTCCACGTTCACCGACCAGGCCGACTGGGTTTTCCTGGTGGGCGGCCCCGAGACCCGGCTCGCCGCCGCGCAGCGGCAGACCCTGCAGGTGCTCCTGGACCATGTGACCGGGCTTCAGAACGTGCTTGTCCCCGGCGCCGGCGCCGCGGCGGAGGCGCGCGAGGAATGGTGGAAGGGCTGGAAGGTGACGCTCAGCCTCGGACTCGTCTCCCATGGCACCGACCTGCTGCGCAGTCGCCTGGCGCTGCTCACCAGTCCCACGAGCGAACTGCGGCAGTACCTGGTGGAAGCGCGGCTGAGCCGGCAGCTCGAAACCGTGTTCCTGCTGCTCGAGGACGAAGTGCAACAGGCGCAGCAAGTCGCGACCAACCGTCTGCAGCTGGGGCGGGACGGCCTCCTGGGCAGCGCCCCACGCGAGGAAGGACGCGAGCAGGCCGAAATGCTGCGCGTGCGTCTCGCGGAAGAGGCGGATCGCATCGCGAAGGCGGTGGAGAACGACGCGCGCACCGCCCTGGCGGTGGACGGTGCGATCCACCAGCAGCTGAAGGCCGCGGCCGAGGGCATCACCACCGACGACATCGACCAGACGGTCGGCGAGACCTCCATCCGGCTGACCCTCGGCACGGAACCGCAGCGGCGCATGGCGGGCCTGGTGGCCGAACTCGGTCGCCGCCGGTTGAATACGGACCTCCAGCAGATCCGCGAGGGGCTCGAGTGTTCGGTGCGCGATGCGGAGGCGGCGCTGGAAAAGCGCACGGGGCTCCGCCACCGCCTCACCCTTGATCTGCCGGACGAAGAGACGGTCTGGCAGACCATGTTCACGGCCTCCAAGCCGGATGTCCGCTACCGCGGCGAACTGCCCCGCCCCACCCTCGGGTCCCGCTTCCAGTCGGCGCGGCAGACGATCATGGGCGTCATGATCCTGGGCACGCTGCTGGGCGGCATCGCCTCGCTGACCGGCGATGAGGACAGCGGGGTGCGCACGACGCTGTACGCCCTGATGCTGCCGCTGTTGGTGGTGGGATTCCTCTGGACCTACGTGAGCTTCCGCCGGCGCGAGCGCGTTGCGCTCGACAAGGAGGTGGAGCGGCTGCGGGAGGGAGTGCAGCAGGAACTCCGCCGGGCGCAGCAGGAACTCCTCCGGGAGCAGCAGTCCGCGCTGGCGTCGGCGGTGCAAAAGGCGGTGCGGGCCGTGCAGCAACAGATCGACGGCGCGCTCGCCCGGACGCAGGCGCTCCGGCAGCGCGAGGCCGACGAGCAGCGCAAGCGCTACGCCGACCAGCAGCGGGCGCTCGAGCAACGCGTCGCGCGGCTGCGTCAGCTCGCGCAGCAGACGGCGTCGCTGAAGGCCCGGCACGCGGACCTGCGCAAGGTCCACCGCCAGTGGCTCGCCGCCTGGATCGAGCGCTTCAACCAAGGCAAAGCCTGACGTCCCTTTCCCCCATGGCCGATCCGATTCTTCCTCCCGACTCCGAACTCGAAGCCCAGCAGAGTGCCGCGGCCGCCGAGCTGGCCCGGCAGCGCGCGGAGGCCGCGGCGGCGCAGGCTGAGACCGGCGCGGAGGAGGCGCAACGG
>JAEWKR010000111.1 GCA_023457715.1 Verrucomicrobiota bacterium | reverse complement strand
TTGGTTTGGGGCCCCGCCTGCGTATCTCGGACGATTGAACCGCGGCACGGCCATCCCGCACCCACCCCCCGCTACTTCCCCAACTCCCGCACATGCGTCGCCATGGGCAGGTACACCCCGTTGCCGGGCATCGTCAGCTGCTTCCACTCGTCGTCAGATACCGCCGGCACGGCGCCGCCGCTCGCTTTGAGTTCCAATGCCTGCAGGCCGATCTCACAAAGCCGGAGCAGCGCTTTCGCCGCCGGTCGCGCTTCCGCGACCACGCGGGGCGACATTTCCGCCGCGCTACCCAGGATGATCTCCGCCGCGCTGCGCCATTGCGCCAGCTGCTCGTGCACGTCGTCCGCGGCCGGACCCGGCGAGGATCCTCCCGCCGCCACCGCCTTCACCGCGTCACCAAAGTTCCGCGACACGTCGCTTTCCGGCCGCGCCATGTCGATCAGCCCCGTCAGAGGCGAGTGCTGCGTCATGTTCGGCTGCTGGCCCCCGCGCGTGTACTGCTTCACGGGCTCGACCGCATCGACCAGCACGCTTACGGCCGAGATCAGCTCCGGCGACGCGAGGTCACCGGCGAAGCGCCAGACCATCGAAGGCCGATTGCGTTCATGCTGCGCGCCGGCCTCGGCGAGACGCTGGCTGACGATCGCGAGCCGGCGGTACATGTCGGCGACGTCATTCACCTCACGGGGCGACCACAGCCGCTCGGCGACCGCCGCGGTGCGGGGCCAGATCCGCGAGTCGATGATCTCGGGGCTCACCCATTCCGCCCACATCGTCGCCTCGCCGCCGAGGACAAGCTTTTGCTGTTCCGGCGTGAGGCCATTTTCCGCGGGCAACGGGTCGTTGCGGTAGTGATCCGACGCCGGATGGTTCAGATCGATGTAGTAGCCGTTGGAAAGAATCGAGGCGTACCCCTCGCGCGCCGCCTTTGCCAGACCCTCGGCGCCCCGCCACGAGTGGATCACGCTGTCTTTCGGCAGGTCGGGATGGAGGATCTCATCCCAGCCGACCAGCTTCTTGCCGTGCTTGACGAGGATGTCGCGCACGCGGCGGTTGAAGTACGCGTGCAGTCCCTCGTTGTCGTGCAGATCGTGCTCCTTGATGAACGCCTGGATGCGTGCATTCGCGTTCCAGTGCTTGCCGTTGTTTTCGTCGCCGCCGATGTGGAGGTACGGGTCCGGAAACAGCGCGGCCATTTCGCCGAGAAACGTATCCAGCATGGCGTACGTGGCCTCGTTGGTCGGATCCAGCACCGGGTCGAAGATGCCCCACTTGCGCTCGATCACGTACGGCCCCGGCGCGCTGCCCAGCTCCGGCATCGACACCAGCCAGCTCGTCGCATGTCCCGGAATGTCGAACTCCGGCACCACGCGGATCCCCCGTTCGGCCGCGTAGGCGATAATCTCCCGCATCTGCTCCTGGGTGAAGTAGAGGCCGTCGGATCCCTGCTGGTGCAGTTGGGGCAGTTTCTTGCTTTCGATGCGGAATCCCTGGTCCTCCGTGAGGTGAAGGTGCAGCACGTTGAGCTTCACGAGCGCCATCGCCTCGAGATTCCGCTTGATGACCTCCATCGGCATCCAATGCCGGCAGACGTCGATCATCAGGCCCCGCCAGGGAAACCGCGGGCTGTCATCGATCGTCACCGCCGGAAGGATCCAGCCGTCGCCACCGGGCTGGAGTAGTTGACGGAGCGTCGCCAGGCCCCTGACCAGACCGAGGGCGCCGGGGGCCTTGAGGGATGCGCCGGTCGCGTTCACCTCCAGCGTGTAGCGCTCCTCGTCGCCCAGTCGCGGGAGTGGGATGCCGGAAAAACGTTCACCGGGGCCCGGGCTGGCTCCGACAGCAATCGTCAGATCAGGGCTGCCGCGCAGGGTGCCTGGATCGAGGGAGAAACGGCCGTCCGCTTCCCGCGCAAAGGTGAACCCGGTCCGCTCCTGCCAGGCGACCAGCAGGCGGTGCAGGGCCCCCAGCACCCGGGAATCGTTGCCGGCCGCAACGTGAACCTTGAAATCCTGCCCGACCCGCAAACCGCCACCCCGCCACGTGACCGAGGCCGGCGCAGGCATGACCGTCAGAGTCGGGGCAGGTGTCGAGGCCGCGTGCACCCAGGAACCAGACAGCAACGCGACGCCGAAGCCAAGCAGGCAGGAGGAGACAAAGCGCATAGGCAAAAGGGTCGCGCCACCCTACGTTCCTCCGCCCCGTTGTCGAGCGGCCCCCGCCCTCGGCGCGAGCTAGCGTCGCAGGCGGCGGGCGACGGTCATTGCGGCATGGTAGCCACACATGCCGTGGACGCCGCCGCCCGGGGGCGTGGAACTGGAGCACAGAAAGAGCCGTGGGTTGGGCGTGGTGTAGGGGTTCAGCCGAGCCACGGGCCGGAGGAGGAAATTCAGCAGGTCGTTCTGCCCGCCGGCCATGTCGCCGCCAATCATCGTCTGGTTGTGTTCGCTCAGCTGCTTCGGGTTGATCGAGTGCCGGGCGAGAATCGTGTCGCCGAACCCGGGCGCGAACCGCTCGATTTGCGCCTCGATCCGCGCCGTCATGTCGATCGTGCATCCCGCGGGAACGTGGCAGTAGGCCCACCCGGTGTGCTGGCCCTGGGGCGCGCGAGTCGCATCGACGAGCGATTGCTGGGCGACCAGGACGAACGGTTTTTCCGGGACCCTCCCGGCCATCATTTCGGCCTCCGAACGGAGCACCTCCTCGAAGCTCCCGCCGACATGCACCGTTGTCGCCTGGCGGCACTCCGGTCGGGTCCACGGAATGGCCTCACGCAGCGCCCAGTCGACCTTGAAGACCGCCGGTCCGTGACGATAGCGCGCATACCGGCTGCGAAAACCTGACGGGAGCGCGTCGCCTGCGATGGCAGCCACCTGCCGCGGACTGAGATCGAACACGACGGCGCGGGCGTCCGGGAGGTCGGAGAGCTTCGCCACGTTGTGTCCCAGATGCAGCCGGCCACCGGCGGCTTCCAGTGCGCGGACGAGCGCTCCAATGATGGCGCGCGAACCGCCGCGCGCCACGGGCCAGTCGATCAGATGGGCCGCCGCGGCGAGCACCAGGCCGAACGAGGCGGTGCCGGCCCGATCCAACGAAACGACGGAGTGCGCGGCGCAGCCGGCGAAAAGCGCGCGCGCCGCCTCCGTCTTGAACCGACTGCGCGCCAGTCCTTCACACGAACGCAGGCCGAGCAGCCCGAACCGGGCCTTCGTGAGCATGCCACCCCCGAGCCGCCACACGGGCTGCAGCAATGAGTCGACGAAGGGCTGGCTCACGAACGGGGCCATGAGGGACCGCCACGCCCCGGCGTCCGCCCCCAGCGTCGCGCCCGTCGCCTCGATGGAACGATGCAGGACCGCCACGTCCCCGTCGGGGAGGGGGTGGGCGAGGGGGCAGGTTGACTTCACCCACTCCAGGCCGAATTGCTCCAGCCTCAGCTCACGAAACGCCGGAGACAGGACACCCATCGGATGCACCGCGGCACAGATGTCGTGGATGAAACCCGGCAATGTCAGCTCTCCCGAACGGCAGCCCCCCCCGGGGGCGGCATTGGCCTCAAACACATGCACGGTGAGCCCTTTGCGGGCGAGCAGCACCGCCGCGGTGAGACCGTTCGGACCCGCGCCCACCACCGCTACATCGAGTTTGCCGCCGGCTGCCGTGCTCATGGGGAAATACGCTGATGCTTCGTCCCGCAATGTGACCGGTCGTTCCGCCCCGGACGCAACTACGATTCGCGGGTCTGGAGACGATCTATGAACGTATTGGTCACTGGAGGAACCGGGGTGGTGGGCACTGCCGCCATCCCCGCACTGATTCGCGCCGGCCACACGGTGCGGCTTTTGTCACGGCACGCCGATCGGGACGCGCGTTCCTTCCCGGCCGGCGTGGAGCCCTTTGAAGCCGACGTGGGCCGTCCGGAGACCCTGGATGCCGCCCTGCAGGGATGCGACGCGGTCCTTCACATCGCGGGCATCGTGGAGGAGGATCCGCCGGAGGTGACGTTCGAAAAAGTCAACGTTCACGGCACGCGCCACCTCGTCGACGCGGCCGCCGCGGCAGGGGCGCCGCTCTTTGTGCATATCTCCTCGCTCGGGGCCGACCGCGGAAAGTCCGACTATCACCAGTCCAAACGCCAGAGTGAGGACATCGTGCGCACGTATCCGGGAAAATGGGTCATTCTTCGGCCTGGCAATGTGTACGGTCCCGGCGACGAAACCCTCTCCACGCTGCTCAAGATGATCCGCACGCTGCCGGCGGTGCCGATGGTGTCTTTCGGGGACCAGGCCTTTCAACCGCTCTGGTACGCAGATTTCGGCGAAGTGATTGTCCGCGTTTTCGAACGACCCGAACTGGCCGGCAGCACCCTCGAAGTGGCAGGCATTGAAACCACGAATACGGATGAGATCCTCCGCAAGCTGACGGAGATCACGGGCCGCCAGGTCCCGCGCATGACCATCCCGGTGTGGCTGACCGAAGTGGGGGTGCAGGCGCTCGAGGCGTTCGGTTCCACGGGTAAGCGGCTGCTCCGCAGCGCGGGCCTGGGATCGCCGCTGAATCCGGCCAAACTCGAAATGCTGCTCGAAGAAAACACCCTCTCCGAGTCGGGCCACAACGCGCTCACCGATTTCGTTCCCAATCCGACCTCGCTTGATGACGGGTTGCGGATGCTCGCTGACCTCCTGCCGGAGCAGCTCCCCGGCGACGGGGTAGGCGAGGTGCAGCAGTCGACCTATTGGGCCGAGATCAAGGGCTCCACCTACGGTGCGGGCGAACTCCTCGATCTGGTGTGCCAACGGATCCAGGACGTCATGCCGATCGAGTTTGCGGCCGAGCCCGGGGTGCCGCGCGCGGCGAAGGAAGAGGGACAGACCTTGACCGGCGCCATCACCGGCCGCGGCAACATCCAGGTGCGGCTCGAGGAGAAAACAGCCACACGCGCGACCTTTGTGACGCTGGAAGGCCATCCGCTGGCGGGCGTGATGCAGCTGCATGCGGAGGATCTTCCGGATGCCGTCCGCTTCAACGTCCACATCGCCTCGCAGCCGGCGAACGTGATCGACTGGATTGCCATGAAGACCATCGGCGGGCCGATGCAGCGCGCCAACTGGCGGTCGGTCGTGCGACGCGTCGTCAGTCTCAGCGGGGGCAAGGCTCCCGACGACGTGCATCAGGACTCGCACCCGATGGGGGCACAGGAACTTCGCGATCTCCGGGCCTACGCCGAGCGCATCGTCGCCCGACAGCAGCGCGAAATCCGCGCCGAGCAGGTGAGCCCCGAGCCGGATACAGCGCGCGGGTGAGGCCCTTCACATTTCTGGTTTCGAGTTTCTAGTTTCTAGTCTCGGGTGGCCTAACTAGAAACGAGAAACCAGAAACTAGAAACTAATTCATGCGCCAGATCGCGAGGGTGAGCGCGGCGGCGTAGCTTACCCAGAGCACGTACAGGAACCACAAGGCTCCGCCGAAGCGGTCGATGCGGCCGATGCGAACCAGGAGGATCACGAGCAGGCACCAGAGGGGAACGATATCGACCACGCCGAGCAGAGGACTGTGCAGCGCGAAAAACAGGACGGACCACGCGGCGTTCAGCGCCAGTTGCGCGACGTACAGGCGGACCAGCGTCTTGCGCTCGGTCGCATCGGCGCGGCGCCAGGCCCGCCAGACTGCGACTCCCATCGTCACATAAAGAAACGTCCAGACAGGTCCGAAGACGGCGTTGGGCGGAGTCCAGCTGGGCTTCGCCAGGGTTGGGTACCACGTCGTATTGTTTGGAAACGTCGCGAGACTTCCAATGGCTCCGGCAGCAAAGGCACCGAGCACAAACCAGATGAGTGGGGGAATGCGACGGAGGCCGGCCACACCAGGAATCTAGGCACGATCCCCGCCGAGCGCAATTCGACCCTGCGGCCGGGGCTTTCAAGGATGCGGGCGGGCCGGCGCCGTTTACGGGCTATTCTCCGGTCCCGACGTTCTCGACGACCGACTTGCCGCGCTCGAGGTACGCAATCACCTCGGGGTCGCCGATCTTGATGTCGGGCTTGTAGTGCTCCGCCGCCTTGATCCACATCGGCCGATCGGTTTCGCGACCGATGAACGGGGTGGCGATCGCCACCATGGCCGGCAGCGCCGTCGGCATCCAGAAACCGCGTGAGGGGGCACCAACCCGCGTGTTCCAAAGCGCCACCGGGCGGCCCTGGGCATCGGGCTTCCAGTCGTACGCCGAGATGGCGGCCACATAAAGATCGTCGCGCGCGGCGCTCAAAAGCGCCCCCGCCGGTCCGCTCGCGAAACGGAGGCCCGGGCTCAGACTATATTCGTGGAAATCGTTGGCATTGCTCCCGACCAGACCAAGCTTTTTGCCGCCCAGGAATCGCTGGATCGCGGCCTCATTGACCTGAATCGACACCGACCCTCCCATCCCGAGGTTCAACGGGGTGATGATCGTGTTCATCGTTCCCCATTTCCAGACGACTATGACGTCGGGCGTCTTGCCGGGCGGGACGGGAAGAAAGCCTTGTTTTGCGAGGGCTTTCATCACGGTCGAATTCATCAGGTCTCGCGGCATGGGCTTTTCGCCCGCCTTGATGCCGCCGAGATCGACATAGCCGGCGCTGACCGCCACGTAATACACCGGATTGTCCGGGGTGGGTTGCCGGCGGGTGCGGCCTTCGGGCGTGAAGTCGGTGACCGTGAAGGTTTCCAGATCGTTCTTCGGGAGGAACAGGTCGAATAAACCGCCGGCGGACGCGGGGCCGGCGAAAATCAGACTGGCGCAGGCGACAAGGAGGGCGCGCGGGTTCATCGGCTTCAGGGGTTAAGTTGGATTGTGCACCATTAGATGTTATGGTCAACCCCGCCCGCGGCCGATGCCCTTCACGAGGCAGCGGAGAAGGTGCTTGGGTGTGGCTGGGAGGGCGATAGCGACTTGAAACCCGGTGGCTGGCGAAGGACGACCACGGATCGACTCGCTGGCGCTCCTCGCTACCTCTACGACCCCGTCACTCCTGCCAAACGGTCACGCCCGCGACTGGCAGCATGCGTTCCCCGACCAGCAGCTTCGCCCGTTCCGGCACGGGCGCGCGCTGCGGCTTCTCGGTGAAGTTGGTCGCGATCCACAGGCCGTCGCGCCAGTCCACGAGCACCCCTTCGGGAAGGGCCAGGGGAGACGCCCCCGCGCGTTTCATGACCTCGCGCACGACCTCGGACTCCAGCTCGCCCCCGTCGGAATCGGCGCCCACATACGTGACCGAGCCCTTTCCGATTGAACGGGTGATGACCGCGGCGGAGCCGGCGTAGTACTGATCGGCGTAGGTGCCAAGCGTGGTGACGCCGGCGTTCTCGCGGGGCTCGAGCACATCGCCCCAGGTGCTCCATGGATGGCTCTTCTCGCCCAGCCGGACCATCCCCGTGTTCGGCGGCGGCAGCACATCATAGAACGCAATGTCGGCGCCAATCAGGTCCAGGATCGGAGCGGCCCAGGGACCTTCCCACAGCTGGCCGCGGCGATCCTTGTGTCCGGTCCGCGCGGACAAGATCAGGTGGCCGCCGTTTTCCACATAGGTTTTCCAACGCGCCACCAGCTGCGCGTCGAGCAACTGGTACGCCGGTGCGATCAGGAAGGGGTAGGCGGAGAAATCGCGTTCCTCGGTGATGATGTCGACGGGCGCCCCCGCCTGCTTGAGGCCGGCATAGTACTTCAGCAGGTGGGCGTAGGTGTTCCAGCCCTTGTGCTGCTTGTGGTGATCCATGTCCCACCGATTATCGTAGGTGTAAAGAATTGCGGCCTGACGGGCGGCGTACGCGGTGGGTTTCGCCGCGCCGACCCGCGCGACCTTTCGCAGCTGCTGCAGCTCGTCCGCCACCTGTGCCCATTGGCGACCGCCGCTGGAGGGCGTGACTCCGTCGGTACCCGCGAGTCCATAGTGATACAGCTCGTTGCCGCCCCGTGGCTGGCGGTAGCGGTAGGTGCACGCGAAGCGGGACCCGGTGGCGAAGACCCGCATCAGCCAGAGGCGCGCCGCGCCGGGATGGGGCTGGGGATTATACTCGCCCCAGTTCACCTGCCCCGGCTGCAACTCCATGATGCCCGCCTGGCCGTTGATCGTCCGCATGAAGTCGCCCGCGAACGAGATCACGTACGGATCCCCGAGCCGGAAGCCCAGCGGTCCACGGTTCGGGATGCCGTGCGCCGGATAGATCGTCCACGAAATCACATCGAAGTCCGCGCGGCTGAGCGTCGGGTCGATCGCGGCGAACGAATGCATGTAATTGGTTGTGATCCATTGCCGGTGACCGCAGTGGCGGCGCAGGATCTCCGTCTGAAAGCGCAGGTAGTCCGCGGCGTTGTCGGCGAACCAGCGCTGCGCGTCGAGGACGGCGTGCGGGTTGATCGCGGCGACGTTCTCGAGCTTGTTCGGAATCCGGATCTGGTCGAAACGCTGGTACATCTGCGACCAGAACGAATTGGCCCAGTCCCGATTCAGCGCGGCGATCGTTTTGTATTTCCGTTCCAGCCAGATACGGAATTTCTGCTGCGCCGCCTCGCTGTACTCGGGCTCCTTGCCGTAGTGGGAGAGCTCGTTGTCGAGCTGCCAGCCCCAGACCCGGGGGTCCTGCCCGTAGCGGCGGCCGAGTTCCTCGGTGATGCGGCCGACGTACTTCCGGTAGACCTCGGAGCTCCAGCTCGCGTGCTGGCGCGAGCCGTGCACCATCCGACGGCCGTTCGCATCGACCACGAGCACGTCCGGATGCTTTTCCGTGAGCCAGACCGGCGGCGTCGGGGAGGGCGTGCAGAGCACGACCTTGAGTCCCTGGGCGGCGGCGAGTTCGACGGCCTTGTCCAGCCAGGCGAAGTCGAACCTGCCCTCCTCCGGTTCCATGAACGCCCAGGCGAATTCGCCTATGTGGACGAACTCCATGCGAAGCTTCCTGATGTTGGCGAAGTCTCGCGCCCAATCCTCCTGCGGCCAGGCTTCGGGATAGTAGTACACCCCGAGGTTCATCAGGTCGGCGGGGGCGAACTGGTAGCGGTCCGCCGGCGGCTGCGGGGTGCGGAGACCGTGCCCTACGTCAGCGGCCGGGAGAGCAGACGCGGAAACCGCAAGGGCGAGGGCGAGACGGAGGATCAAGCGACGTTTCATGGGATAAACGGGGGACAAAGGGGCGTCTGGGAGGGCTCGGTCGTCTCGCTGGCGCTCCCCGCTACACCAAGTCCCGGGGTCGTGAGTGCGCCAGCCTCGCGTAGCGGGAGCGCCCGCGAGACGACTGTAGGTTTGAAGGTAGCGGGGAGCGCCAGCGAGACGACAAGGGGCAATTCTCGTTTCAGGGTCCGACTTACTTCAGATCCAGGATCGCAATATCGTGGGCCTTGAGCGAGACCCGCTTCTTTGCCTTGCCGTCGCCCAGCGTGACCACGGTCTGCTGCGGCTGGCCGTCGTTGTTGATCACGACGAGCTTCTTCTCCGCGGCAAACCAGGCGCATTCGGTGCGCACATTGGTGGTGTTCCACACCGACCACGCGGCCTCCTGCGCCGCCGCCCAGAACAAGGCGCGGTGCAGCAACCGGGTGTTCTCGGGGGTGAACTTGAAGCCCGACGCATAAACCGCCCGTCCCCGCCCAAACGCGCGCGTCGTCAGCCGCGGCGTGCCGTCGCGCTCGGCCAGGACCGTTGTGTCCGCACCCAGCACAAACGTGCCTTCGACGTCGCGGCCGAAGTCCACCGGCCCGGTCAGGTCGGCTGTGATGAAGTGGTCGGCCACGCCCGGCAACCGCCGGCTGTCCGGCGGCGTGTATTTGTATTTCCCATTCGCGAGGCGCTCGCCGCGGTCTCGGTCCACGCCGAGCACGGGCGCGAGACGGAAGACCTGTCCCGGCGCGGCAAAGGCGGACGGCTCCGCGAGTCCGACGAAGGCCCCGCCCTTGGCCACCCAGGTGGTGAGCAGGGCGACCAGCTCCGGATCGTTCCAGTAGTGGCCCCCGCTCCAGGCGCTGCCGTCGCGGCCGCAGTTGATGATGACCTTCACACCCTTCGGCACGCCTCCATCCTTCAGATCGTCGAAGCTGATGAACTGCACGTCGACCGGGAGGCCGGCGAGCGCTTCCAGCACGTGGTAGAGCTCGACGTTGGCCATGAAGTGACCGGAGCAGGTCCAGGCGCGCAGGTCGCCCCACGCCGTGAGCACGGCCACCTTGAACGGCGCCGTGTACGGCTTGCCGGCGGCGTGGAAGGATTTGAGCAGCCGGAACTCCCGCGCCAGCTGTTCGATGTAGTCCTGAAAATCCGGGAAGGGCTCGACGAGCGACAGGTAGCCGCCCAGCCCAATCCGATCGATCGGCGCCCGCAGGATGCCGCGGCGCGCATCGATCCAGAAGTTCTTCGCGTCGAGCGTGGGATTGCCGCCCGTCTTGAAGGTCGGCTCGCCCTTCAGGCCCGTCGGGAAGAGGTAGGGGTGCAGCCGCAATTCGTGGGTGGCGACGCCCTTTGCGTGGGCGCACAGCCGCACCTCGAAGGCGTTGAACACGCATTTGATCAGGCCATCGAAACCAAACTCGGCGAACCGTGGACTGTTCGGCTCCACGCCCACCCAATGGTCGTCATAGAACACATACGCCTTCTTGCCGGCGGCGTGGACGCGGTCGATGCAGCGGCGGCCGAACCCAATCACGAAGTCGTGGATGAACGCCATGTAGTCGCGGTACCGGCGTGACGGCGCGTTGTGGGTGGAGTTGTAGAGCCCTCCCTTGACGAAGTCCTCCGAGGTGAGGGCGTAGCCGTACTGCTTCTTGAACGCGGTCAGCGCGCGCGGGCTGACGGTCATGGCGTAGTCCGCCCAATCCGAATACACATCGCGCAGGCGCTGCTGGTCCGCGCCCCAGAACCACGAGAAGTTGTAGAACATCGACGTGAACCGCACCACGCGCGTGTCGGGGTGGTCGCGCAGCCAGCCGTCGAGAAAAGCGAGGATCTCCTTCTGGGTCTCCGGATGCATCGGATCCACGGCGGCGAGGTGCTCGCGGTCGCCCCAGTTGTTCGTGATGTGGTTGTACATCGAGATCTCCTCCCAGATCCGGAAGGCGAGGAAGTTCACGGTGTAGGCGTGGCCGGGGAGCGTGCCGCGGACGGTGACGGTGCCGGAGGGGGCGTGAGCGCTCCAATGGCGCGCCGGGACTTCCTCGCCCGTGGTGCGGTCGAACACCTGCCACCATTTCTTCGGGTCGTCCTCGGTGTTCACGACGAACTGCTCGGTGAAGTAGCCGGCGAGCAGCGTGATCCGCGTCGTGCCCTTTTCGGCCACGACCGGCTGGCTCATGAGGAAATTCTGCTGGAGCTTGTTCCGGTGGGTACGCGCCCACGGCTGGATCGAGCGCACGAGGCAGACTGTCGAGTAGATGTCGTAGCCCGAGCGGACGATTTCCGGCGAGAGCTGGGTCCCGTCGGAGTCGCGGATCGTGTCGGCGCCCCATTTCTTCGCGAGGCGGAGCGTGAGCTGTTCGAAACCTGCTTCACCAGGCAGGGTGAAGTCACCGGACGAAAGGGAGGAGGCCATTTGGGGCTGCAATCGTCACCCGCCTGCCCCGCCGGGCAAGACTCTGGTGGTGAATGACAGTCCGGCGGGTAGGGTGATGGCCGCAAGAACGCGCAGAAGGCGCAAAAAAGGGGAGGAGGAAGGTGTGGCTGCGCACCCTATGGGCTCAGCGTAGCGTAGGCGTCCCGCCTGCGTACTTGGGATGCCCGCCGTAGCGTAGGCGTCCCGCCTGCGCACTAAACGGTTGCGAATTCACGTGCGGCCGCGGGCGAACCCACCTCCATGCACAAGCGGGACGCTTATGCTACGCCTGAGCCTCTGAACCGTCTTTGCGGCCTGCCGCAAAAAAGCCCGATACCGCCAAGGCACCGGGCTGAGATTGCACTGCGATTGGATGTAGCGGGGAGCGCCAGCGAGACGATCCGGATGGGAAGTTCCCGCTCCCCCTCTTACGGGTTCGACGCCGTCGCCGCCGGCTTCTGCTGCGGTTGCGTCGCCAGCACAGTGGCCTGCAGCTGACCCTGGCGGGCGTAATCGATGCCTTCGGCCAGGATTCGGGCGGCTTCCTGCGAGGCGTGGAATCCCATCGAATTCTCCGCGTACACGTAGTCGACGCGCCATTGCGCCTTGCGCTGCATCTCGCGGGCTTCGACCAGCTGGGCGTCGGTGGCGCCGGCTTCCTTGGCCTTGATGATTGCGTCGATCAGCTCCACGACCGCCTCCTGGCCGCGGTTGAGGAGCGCCCGGTTGCGATCCTGGATCACTTCGACGCGGGCGCGCAGTTCCTTCTCGTCGACGCGATGGCACGTCTGGCACGAGGCGGCGAGGTTCATGAGCGGAGAGCGGACGTGGTGGCTGCTCACCTTGATCGCACCCTCGCGCATGTACGGCATGTGGCAATCGGCACACGAGACCCCGGCGCGGGCGTGCACCCCCTGGCTCCAGAGTTCGAACTCGGGGTGCTGCGCCTTGAGCACGGGCGCGCCGGACTCCTTGTGAACCCAGTCGCGGTACTTTTCCTCGTTGTAATACTGCTCGGCCTGCTCGACGCGGAGGCCGTTGCGCCACGGGTGGGTGACCAATTTCTGCTCGCCCTTGAAGTAGTACTCATTGTGACACTGCGCGCAGACCATGGAGCGCATCTCCTGACGGGAGGCCTCCTTGTTCGGATCGTAAAGCCCCTGCTTCCCCTCGCGGCGCCAGCGCTCGATGCTGGGCAGATGCGGCGTGGCGTAGTCGGACTTGGCGAGTTCGCGGATGCCCGTCAGGAACGCCGGGCGCGAGACGCGGAGGTTCATCGTATCCGCCTCATGGCAGTCGATGCAGGAGACCGGGTGCTCCACCAGCTTGGTGACTTCGTGATACGACTGCGGGCTGATGATCTCGAAGCCCTTCTGGATCTGCGCTTCGCGGTGTTCCGGACCTTCCGGCACGCCCGCCTTGATGCCGGCTTCGATGTACGCGGGGATCACGGAGGCGTGGCACTGGAGACAGGCGCCCGGCTGCTTGAACTGTTTGACGCGCTCCGTCTCGCGCTGATCGATGAGCATGAACGCATGGCCGCGCTCTTCGCGGTAATCGACGGCGAAGGCGTAACCATTGAAGATGCGCTTCCACTCGGGGTTCTTCTCGAGGTGGGAAAACGCCTCACTCCCGCCGTACTTGGTGAACACCTTGTCGACGGTGCGCTTGTAGCTGTCGTACTGGCGCGGGAAGTTTTTTCCCCACAGCACCGGATCGGTCGTCTTGTCGTTCACGTCGACGACGCGAAAGACGTGCTGGGTGGCTTCCGCCTGCCGGTCCACCACGTTCTGGTACAGCAGCAGCACCAGGAAGGTGGCAGCGGCCACACCGGCGATCACGGCGATGTAAACCCAGAGGGCGGCACCGCGTCGGGAGGAGGAAGGGGAGTGCATAGGAAGAAAAGCTTAGTGGATGGGGCCGTGGCCGACGTCGCGGTGGCAGTGGATGCAGTCGAGCATTTCCCGCTTGTTGCCCGCGTGGACGTTGATCCCGGAAACGATCTGGTCGTGGCAGGAGACGCAGTTCTTCTGCAGCACGGTCGAGTTCTTCGGCCGGATCATGATCGGCTCGTGGAAATCCTGGAGCGTGAACCCCTTCGAGTGCCAGTAGCCATTCTCCGCCTTGGTCAGGTACTTGCCGATGAAGTCGTGCGGCGTGTGACAGTCGTTGCACGTCGCCACGGCGTGATGGGGCGACTTGAGCCAGCCATCGTACTGCTCGCGCATGATGTGGCAGTTCACACAGGCTTTGGGGTCGTTCGAGAAGTACGACAGCCCCTGTGCGTAATAAAAGGTGTAGGAGCCGACGCCCGCGAAAAGACCCACCGTGCTCGCGATTGCGAGAAGCAGGAGGAGGCGGGTTCTTTTGCTAAGCTGGGTCACAGGCATGCGGCGGCAAAAGGCAAGTTTATGGGGACACCGTCAAAGCAGAAAGTAGTCGGTTCCCAACGA
This sequence comes from Verrucomicrobiota bacterium, assembly GCA_023457715.1. Classification (GTDB taxonomy): domain Bacteria; phylum Verrucomicrobiota; class Verrucomicrobiia; order Opitutales; family Opitutaceae; genus ER46. The sequence goes on along the minus strand of JAEWKR010000111.1, from coordinate 12,302 downwards.
ATTGCGAACCTGCTTGATCCGAATCAAGAACGCGAAAAGGACCCGTTCAAGCCTTCCGTAGAAAACCTTATGGAAGGGCGATTCACGGGGAGCGGAGGCCCCCCGCATACCCGGTGACTCGCCGCAAGAAAGCGCAAAAGGCCGAGAGCGGCTTCGCCGGAACCAAATCCTTTCAACAGAAGGTAACGAAGGAAACGAAGGATTGCGGGATCCCTCGGGGCTGTAGCTCGATTTTTGGGAAATCTGATTTGGAGGAACTGCTCCAATTCACTCAGCGGCCTTCGTTTCCTTCGTTACCTTATGTTCAATGATTGGGACGGCGCTCAACGAACCGGAGAATCGTGCTCAAAAAACACGAAATGCAGGGATAGCACCGCAAAAAAGAGAGGTCTCCTTTTTGCGCCTTCTGCGCATTTTTGCGGCACTCTCCGCCGAGCTCGTCTGCGGAACCTCAACTCTCCGCGTACGCCTCCATGCCCACGCAGGAACACACCAGATTCCGGTCGCCGTACACATTGTCGACGCGTCCCACGGCGGGCCAGAACTTGCTCGCCCGGGTGAACCGGTCCGGAAACGCCGCGCTTTCCCGCGAGTACGGCCGGGTCCATTCGTCAGCGCAAATCACCTTGGCCGTGTGGGGCGCGTGCTTGAGCGGGTTGTTCGCCTTGTCGGATTCGCCGTTGGCCACGGCCTGCATCTCGCCATGGATCGAGACCATCGCATCGCAGAAGCGGTCGAGTTCCGCCTTCGATTCGCTCTCCGTCGGCTCGATCATCAGGGTGCCGGGCACGGGAAACGACATCGTCGGCGCGTGGTAACCGTAGTCCATGAGCCGCTTCGCCGCGTCCTCGACTTCGAGCCCGTGCTTCTTCCAGCTGCGGAAGTCCACGATGCACTCGTGCGCCACCAGCCCGGACGCCCCGCGGTAGAGCACGGGAAAATAGGGGTCCAGGCGCTTGGCAACGTAGTTCGCGTTCAGGATCGCCACCTTGGTGGCGTCCGTCAGGCCTTCGGCCCCCATCATCCGGATGTACATCCAGGAGATGACCAAAATGGAGGCGGAGCCCCACGGCGCCGCGGACACCGCGCTGTCAGGGCGGAGGGGGGCGCCGGCTGGGGCTTGCGGGGTCGGCAGCAGGCCGCTGACCACTGAGAGCTGACGGCTGAACACGTGCCCGGGCAGAAATGGAATCAGGTGCTTCGCCACGCCGATGGGGCCCATTCCGGGGCCGCCGCCGCCATGCGGGATGCAGAAGGTCTTGTGCAGGTTGAGATGACAGACGTCGGCGCCCACATGCCCCGGGGAGGTCAACCCCACCTGGGCATTCATGTTCGCGCCGTCCATGTAAACCTGGCCGCCCTGCGCGTGAACGATCGCGCAGATCTCCTTGATGCCGGGTTCGAACACCCCGTGCGTGCTCGGGTAGGTGACCATCAGCGCCGCCAGGTCGCGGGCGTGCTGGGCGGCCTTGGCGCGCAGATCGTCCACGTCGATGTTGCCGTTGGCGTCGCACGCGACCGCGACGACTTTGTACCCGCACATCGCCGCGCTGGCCGGATTGGTGCCGTGGGCGCTGGTCGGGATCAGACACACGCTGCGGTGGCCTTCGCCGCGCGAGGCATGATACCCGCGGATGGCGAGCAGGCCGGCATATTCGCCTTGCGAGCCGGCGTTGGGCTGCAATGAAACCGCTGCGAAGCCGGTGCACTCCGCCAGCCACGTTTCCAGGTCGCGGAAGAGCCGGTGATACCCGCGCGCCTGCTCCGGCGGCACAAACGGATGCAGCTTGCTGAACTCCGGCCACGAAACCGGGAACATCTCGCTCGTCGCGTTGAGCTTCATCGTGCACGAACCCAGCGAGATCATGCTGTGCACGAGCGACAAATCCTTGGCTTCGAGCCGGCGGATGTACCGCAGCATCTCGTGCTCGGTATGATAACGATTGAAGGTGGGGTGGGCGAGGAACGAGGTGGTCCGGGCGTGCACCGCCTCGAATTCCGCCTGGCCCGGCCGGACCTGCTCGACGCTCGCGCGGAGGTCCGCGCCTTCACGGAAGCAGGTCAGCAACGTCTGCACCTCTTCCAACGTGGTGGTTTCGTCGAGCGATATGCCCACCGTGGTCTCGTCGACGTGCCGCAGGTTCAGCTTTTTCGCCTCGGCGTTCGCGTGCACCCGGGCGGCGGAGACGTTTCTCACCGTCAGCGTGTCGAAGACCGGCTCGGCATTGACCGTCGCCCCGGCTGACCGCAGCGCCGCAGCCAGCACCTCTGTCAGAAGTTTGACGCGTTTCGCGATGCGGCGCAGCCCCTCGGGCCCGTGGTACACGGCGTACATCGACGCCATGACCGCCAGCAGCACCTGCGCGGTGCAGATGTTCGACGTGGCTTTGTCGCGGCGGATGTGCTGCTCGCGCGTCCCGAGCGCCAGGCGCATCGCAGGATCGCCTTGGGCGTCCTTCGACACGCCCACGAGCCGGCCCGGCATCTGGCGTTTGAACGCGTCCTTCGTGGCGAGGAAGCCGGCGTGCGGACCACCAAAGCCGAGTGGCACGCCAAAACGTTGCGCCGATCCGACCGCCACGTCGGCGCCGAAGGTCCCCGGGGCCCGCAGCAAGGTCAGCGCGAGGAGGTCCGTGGCGACGATGGTGTAGGCGCCGGCGGCATGCGCAGCGGTGAAGAAGGCCTCGAAGTCGTGGATCGAGCCGGTGGTGTCCGGGTACTGCACCAGCACCCCGAAGACATCGGCGGTCGGCTGGAAGGTGCGAGGATCGCCCACGACGACGGTGATCCCCAGCGGCGTCGCGCGAGTCTTGACGATGTCGATCGTCTGCGGGTGACAGAATTCAGAAACGAAGAACCGGCGTTCGCCGTCGAAGCCGTCCTTCAGTCGGTGGCACATCATCATCGCCTCGGCGGCCGCTGTGCCTTCATCGAGCATCGAGGCATTCGCGATCTCCATCCCCGTCAACTCCGTCACCATCGTCTGGAAATTCAGGCACGCCTCGAGCCGGCCCTGCGAAATTTCCGCCTGGTAAGGGGTGTAGGCCGTGTACCAAGCCGGGTTTTCCAGGATGTTTCGCTGGATGACCGGGGGGGTGTGCGTGTCGTAATAGCCCAAGCCGATGAAACTGCGATAGACGCGATTTTCCGCGGCCAGACTCCGAAGTTCCGCGAGCGCCGCACTCTCGCCGACGGCCGCCGGCAGGTTGAGCGCCGGGCGGCGGATCGCGGATGGGACCGCGGTGTCCACCAGCGTGGTAACCGAGTCGTACCCAAGGAGGTCGAGCATCGCTCGGGTATCAGCGGCGGCGTCGCCGAGGTGGCGGCGGGCAAAAGTGTCAGCGGGAGCGAGGAGATCGCGTACGGAAGACATGGGCTTCGCGCAGGCTAGGGCTCCCCCGCGCTCGCGCAATGGCGATTTGGCGCGGTCCGGAACTCCGGCGGTGCTTCAGCCCGCCATCGAATGGGTTAGGCGGAGCGAGGGCGCTTTTCGGCCGCGATCTCCGTCTCACTTCCCCTTTGTCACCGTTTTGTGACCCCTGCGGCGTTGACGCGTAATGCGCGGGTGAACACGTTTGTCATAAACCGGCGTTCTCACCCGCGCCGGCCGGTCTTACTCACCCCGCCTTCGGGCGGACTCCCCTGTTCGGTCATCACATGTCTTCCACCAACCCCCCTCGGACGGGTCGCCTTGTGCGTACCCTGCTGACGTTCGTCAGCGTCCTGCTCCTCAATGTCGCGGCGTACGGCACCATCGGTGCCGGTCTGCAGATGCAGCTCGGCAATCCGAGCAATGCCACCACCGATCCGGCCAATCACACGCGCTACCTGATTGAACGGCCCCAGTACTCGTTGGATTACAACGACACCACCCGGCAGGGCAACTGGGTGAGCTGGCACCTCACCACGACGGACGTGGGGGGCAGCGGACGTTCCGAATTCCAGCAGGACACAACCCTCCCCGCCGGCTTCTATCAGGTGCTCACGTCGGATTACTCCGGGTCAGGCTACGATCGTGGCCACCTGTGTCCGTCGGCCGACCGCACGGTCACCGTGGCGGACAACATGCAGGTGTTCTACATGACGAACATGATGCCGCAGACGCCCGACAATAATCAGGGCGTGTGGGCGAGTTTTGAAACCTATTGCCGCTCGCTCGCTTCGGCCGGCAACGAGGTCCTGATCATCACGGGTCCCGGTGGCTTCAGCGGTTCCACCATCGCCAGCGGCGTGGCGATCCCGGGCTACACCTGGAAGATCGTCGTCGTCGTGCCGTTCGGCCCCGGCTCGGCGGTTTCGCGGATCACGGCGTCAACTCGGATCATCGCCCTCAAGGTGCCGAACATTGCCGGCGTCCGCAGCACGCCCTGGCAGAGCTTCGTGACTTCCGTGGCCCAGCTCGAGGCCGATACCGGATTCACCTTCCTGACCCAGCTGCCGGCGTCCACTCGCGAAGCCCTGCGCACCGTGATCGACGGCCAGACCACCTCCGGCGCCCCGGTCATTGCCTCGCATCCCGCCGCCCAGACGACCGTCGTCGGCGGTTCCGCCTCCTTCGCCGTGACGGCGACCGGCGATGCGCCGCTCTCCTACCAGTGGTATCGCGACGATGACGCGCCGATCGCCGGCGCCACGTCCGCGACCCTCGTCCTCAACCCGGTGAAGGCGTCCGACCTCGGCAGTTATTATGTTGTCGTGACGAATGACATTGGCTCGGCGACCAGCAGTTCGGCCCCGCTCGTGGTCATGGGCGTGGCTCCGTCCATCACCAGCTCGCCGACATCGCAGACGGTGAATGCCGGCACAACCGTGACCTTCGCCGTCGTGGCCTCCGGCTCGCCGACGCTGACGTATCAGTGGCGCAAGGATACCCTCGCGATCCCGGGCGCCACCGGCAGCACGCTGACCCTTGGCAATGTGCAGTCCGCCGCGATCGGCGCGTACGACGTCGTGGTGAGCAATGGCTCCGGCTCGGCCCCGAGTGCCGCCGCCCTCCTCAGCGTGGTCGATGTGGCTCCGAGCATCCTCACCTCGCCGCTCTCCAAGGCCGCCATCACCGGCAGCACCACGAGCTTCAGCGTCGCGGCCACCGGCACCGCGCCGCTCCAGTACCAGTGGCGCAAGGACGGAATGCCGCTCGCGAACGGCGGCGCCTACTCCGGCGCCACTTCGCCTACGCTGGCGATCAGCAATGTGGCGGTGGTCCACGGCGGCACTTACGACGTGGTGGTTACGAATGCGCTTGGCTTTGCGACCAGCGCGCTCGCCACGCTGACGATCAACCCACCCGCGCCGGCCAGCCTGTCCTGGAGTTTTGGCACGACCGGCGCCGAGTCCGCCGCCCCCGCCGGACTCCCGGCCGACATCACCGGCGGTGTGCTCACCCAGGGCAATAACAACGGCACGACACCGCTCCTGACCACCACGTCGGCGTCCCCGACGTCGGGCGGGTTCTCGGGTGGCATGAATGCCGGCGCCGCCGCCCGCACCGGGGCGCTGGTTCAGACCGCGAGTGGATCGGCCTACTTTGAGTTCACCCTCGCGCCGGTCGCGGGGAAGCGGCTTTACGTCAGTGGCCTCTCGTTCGGCACCCGCAGCACGGGCACCGGACCGCAGGCCTATGCGATCTATACCAGCCTCGACGGCTATTCAGCGGCGGTTGCGACGGGTTTGATTGCGAACAATAGCAGCTGGGCGCTGAAGACGGCGACGCTCTCACCGGTCACGAGCGACCCAGGCCAGTCGGTCACATTCCGAATCTACGGCTACAATGGTGCAGGCGGCGCCTCGGCGAACACAGCGAACTGGCGCATCGACGACCTCTCCGTCCTGGCGACCACCCTGTTCCCGCCGCCGGTCGCGCCGGTGGTGACCGACGTTTCCCCGGCCAACGGGGCAACGGGAGTGGCGATCACGGCGCCCATCACCGTCACCTTCAACGAGGCGGTGAGTTTCACCGGTTCGTGGTTCTCCATCGTGAGCGCGGCCAATGGTCCCGTCGCTGCGACGGTGACGGGCGGACCCACGACGTTCTCGCTCACTCCGCCCTCGTTCTTCTCGTATAATGACACGGTCACCGTGACCATTCACGGCGCCGCCGTCGTCGATCAGGCGAGCGGTTCCATCCCCGGCACGGACACGACGACGGTGACGTTCACCACGGCCTCGTATGTGCCGCCGACCCCGCCGTCAGTCACGACCCAGCCGGTCTCCACGACGGTCAATGTCGGTGACACGGCGTCGTTCACGGTCGCTGCCAGCGGCACGGCCCCGCTCACGTACCAATGGCGCAAGGCCGGTCAGCCAATTGCGGCGACCACCGCCACGCTGACCCTGGTCAACGCACAGCTCACGGACATCGGCGCCTACGACTGCGTGGTCACGAATGTCGCCGGCAGCGATGTCAGCGCCGCCGCCAGCCTCACGGTCCTCGAAGTCCCGCCGACGATTGCGGTCGCGCCGGTCGCTCAGATGGCCGCCGTGGGGGACAGCGTCAGCTTCAGCGTCGTGGCGGGCGGCACCGCTCCGTTCACGTACGTCTGGCGCCAGGACGGCACTGCGCTGATCGACGGTCCCACGGTCACAGGTGCGGCCACGTCCACGCTGACGCTTTCGAACCTGACCTATCTGGACAGCTCGAAGATCGACGTCGTGGTCACGAATGCGGTGGGCTCGGCGACGAGCGTCGCCGTTCCGCTGGCAGTCACGTCCGGTGGCGCGTCCGTCGTGTACTGGGACTTCGCCACGGCCGCGCCGACGAGTGGCGTCCCGGTGGGAATCACGGGCGGCACCGTAACGCAGGGCAACAACAACGGCACGACCGCGTTGCTCACGTCCTCGTCGGCGTCCGGTGCCTATGCCGGCGCGTCCGGTGGCAACAACGCGGGGGCTGCCGCTCGGATCGGGGCCTTGAACCAAGGCGCGAACGGCTCGGCGTATTTTGAATTCACCTTCACGCCGGACGCCGGTCGCCAATTTGTCGCGACCTCGCTGAGTTTCGGCTCCCGCTCAACGGGAACCGGGCCCAAGGCGTACGCCCTCTTCACCAGCGTTGATAATTTCGCGACGCCCGTCGCTTCAGGCGTGCTGCTTTCGGACAGCACCTGGCGGATGATCACCCCTTCCTTTGCCGGCGCAACCGGTGCCGCGGGAGTGCCCGTGACGTTCCGGATTTATGCCTACAACGGTGCGGGCGGCGCGGGTGTTAACACTGCCAATTGGCGCATCGACGACGTGCGGCTCACCGCTGGTCTCCTCGCGGTGCCGCTGCCGCCGACGATCACGACCGATCCGGTTTCGCGCACAGCCACGGTGGGTGACTCGGTCACCTTCAGCGTCGCCGCCACGGGCACGGCTCCGTTCAGCTACGTCTGGCGCAAAAACGGCGTCGCGATTCCGGAAGCCACCGGTTCGACCCTCGTCCTCACCGCCATCACGAGTGCCGACGCGGGGAGCTACGACTGCGTGGTGACCAACGTCGCCTCCTCCGCCACCTCCGCGGCGGCGACGCTCACGGTCAACAAGGCCGCGGCCTCGGTGGAACTCGGCGCGCTGAACGTCGTGTACGACGGCACGCCGAAGGTCGTCACCGCGACCACCGCGCCCGGCGCGTACAACGTGGTCCTCACGTATGACGGCCTCGCGGAGGCTCCGGTCAGCGCCGGGTCCTACGCGATCGTAGCCACGATCGACGATCCGGATTACACCGGCTCAGCCACCGGCACGCTCGTCATCGCCCAGGCGCCGGCCACCGTGACGCTCGGCGGCCTGAACGCCACGTACACCGGTTCGCCGGTCCCTGTCAGCGCGACCACAGCTCCCGCCGGCTTGGACGTTCACCTCACCTATGACGGCGCCACCACCGCTCCCGCGGCGGCGGGTTCCTACGCCGTCATCGCGACGGTGGCGGATCTGAACTTCAGCGGGACCGCCACGGGCACGCTCGTGATCTCGCGTGCGACGGCCCAGCTCAGCCTCTCCGGTCTGACGCAGGCCTATGACGGGCAGCCGAAGCCGGTGACGGTGGTGACCAGCCCGGCCGCGCTCGATGTGATCGTGACCTACAATGGGTCCACGCAGGCCCCGACCTATCCGGGCACATACGCCGTCTCCGCCACGCTCGTGGACGACAACTACGAAGCCACCGTGACGGGCGAACTGCGGATCACGGTGACCGCTCTCGTCCGCCGCGCGCCGGTGCTGAACGGCGGGCTGGATGGCTCGCTCCAGGTGCTCTCAGGCCAGAGCTTCGTCGTGAACAGCAATGCCTGGGTGGCGGGTGATCTGCTCGTGCCGGGCACGCCGGTCGTGAACGCGGACCGTCGCGTCACCTTCGGCGGCGTCATCGATGCCACCGGCGCCGCGGCGCCGGCGAACTACACGATCGCACTCAACGGCAACACCGCGGTCCGCCACGTGGTTCGCCGCGTCGATCCGATTGCGCTGCCGGTTGTGAGTGCACCGCCCGCTCCGGTGGGCACGCGCTCCGTGGTGCTTGGCGCCGGTCAGTCGGCGGGCGACTACACGACGGTGCGCAACCTCACGCTCAACGGCAAAGCGGGGACGCACGTCGTACCCGCCGGCACGTACGGCGCGTTCACCGTGAACAGCGGTTCGACGCTCGTCCTCGGCACGGCCGGTGCGACCGCGCCGGCGGTCTACCATCTGCAGAGCCTCACCGTGAATCACGGTGGCGCCGTGCAGATCGACGGCCCGGTGATCCTTCACCTCGCGAACGGCCTGTCGCTCAGCGGCGTCGTCGGTTCGGCCACCGCGCCCGACCGGCTCACCCTGCTGGTCGCGTCCGGCGGGGTGACGGTCAACGGCAACGCCGTCATCAGCGGCGCCATCGTCGCGCCGAACGGCAGCGTGATTATCAACGGCACCGTCCGTGGCACCGTCACCGCCGATGCGCTGACGATCAACGGCAACGGCCTCCTCGAGCAGCCGTAACCGCTCCCGCGACCACGCTCGTCTTCAAGGCGCCTCCTCACCGAGGCGCCTTTTTTTTGGTCCGTGGATTCTGCCGCACCTACTCAGCGTAGCGTAGGCGTCCCGCCTGCGCACTCAGCGGCTTCGTGTGAAGGGACGGCGGCGATTGGCGAACGCTCACCCTGCGCCCTCAGGAGTTTCGCATGACCTCGAGTGCCAGCGGGGTGGCGGACGCTCCGAGTGCGCAGGCGGGACGCCTACGCTACGCTGAGCTCATATGCACCGTGGGAATGGATCGTCTTTTTCATTCGCCGCCGCCACCGCGCCCGACCGGCTCACCCTCCGGCGGAGTAACGGTCAACGGCAACGGCCTCCTCGAGCAGCCGTAACCGCTCCCGCGACCACGCTCGTCTTCAAGGCGCCTCCTCACCGAGGCGCCTTTTTTTGGTCCGCGATTCTGCCGCACCTGCTCAGCGTAGCGTAGGCGTCCCGCCTGCGCACTCAGCGGCTTCGTGTGAAGGGACGGCGGCGATTGGCGAACGCTCATCCTGCGCCCTCAGGAGTTCGCATGACCTCGAGTGCCAGCGGGGTGGCGGACGCTCCGAGTGCGCAGGCGGGACGCCTACGCTACGCTGAGCTCATAGGGCACCGCGGGAATGGATCGTCTTTTTCATTCGCCGCCGCCACCGCGGCCCCGCTACTTCTCACGGCGCGTGACTCCTCCTTCGAAAACCAAGGGTTCCCTCGTCGTCTGGATCATCGTTGCTCTCGCTGTCGCGGTCCTGGTGGCCGCGGTCCTGTTGCGCCGAACGTCGACCCGGCCGCCCGAATCAAGCGAGGTAGCCCCGGGACTTCGCTCCCGGGCTGAAACCGCTGCGGCGACGCAGAAGGTCCCAGGCAACGTCTCCGCTCCCGCCGATTTCGTCGCCGAGCTCAACGCGGCCCGGACGCTGTCCGACCCGCAGCAACGCGGCCATGAATTTGGCCGTCGTTTGCGCGAGTGGTTGACGCAGGATCCCGAGGCCGCGCTCGCCTACGTGAAGAATCTGCCGCGCTCATCGCCAGAATACACCCTCGGCCAGCGGCTTATCGTGCTCGCCGCCGCGCAGCGTGATCCCGAAGCCGCGGTGCGCCTGGCCGCTGAACTCGCGACCACGCGCGAACAGCAGCTGATCTTCAGCGAACTCTTTGCGCAGTTCGTCGCGGATGTTCCTTCGACGGCGGTGCGTCGGCTGGCCGCCGTTCCGGCCGGACCTGCGCGCGAGAACGCGGTGCGCGCGTTGGCCGAAGGCTGGGCTCGCAACGACTTCAATGCGGCGCTCACCTGGGCGCGCACGATCACCGGCCCGGAGCGGGAGATCGCGCTGCAGTCTGCGATCAGCGAGCTTCTCCCCACCGATCCGTTGCGCGCCATTCAGCTGGCCCAGGAGTCACTGGCGGGTGGCAGCTTTGACCGCTTGATGGCGCAGGCGGTCCATCAACTCATCGTCACGGATCCCCCGTCGGCGGCAGCGCTCGTCCCGCATCTGCCCGGCGGGGAAGCGCAAACCCTCGCGGCGGCGGACGTGGCGCGAGCCTTGGCGGCCAAGGATCCGTCCGGGGCCCTCGCGTGGGCACGCACGCTCGCGGAGGGGATGGCCCGCGACGTCGCAGTCGCGCGCGCGGTGGAGGCGCTGGCGGCGACAGATCCCGCCGCAGCCGGACGCGAAGTCCTGTCCCTGCCGCCCGGCGAGACGCAGCGGCATGCCGCCCAGGCCGTGGCGACGGCGCTCGCGGCGAACAACCCCGAACAGGCGCTGCGCTGGGCACAGGAACTGCCGCCAGGCGAGGCGAGGGGAGCGGCCCTGAGTGCGGCGACCGATGCCTGGGCCCGACAGTCGCCCGCGGCCGCCGCCGCCTGGGTGGCCGCCCAGACGGACATCGCGCAAGGTGGCGGCACCGAGCCGCTGCGGGCCGCATTGTCGTATTGGATCTTACAGGACGCCAGCGCCGCCCGCGAGTTCGTGGCGACCCTGCCACCTGCCTCGCAGGCCGCCGCCGCGGAATTCGTCGCGCCCCAGCTCGCGCAGACCGAGCCCGTGGCCACGCTGGCCTGGGCGCAGACCCTGCCCGATCCGGCAGCCCGTGACGCAGCGATCACCGCGGCCTACGTCCGCTGGCTGGACAACGCCCCGACGCAAGCCCGTGCCTGGCTCACCACCGCGCCGCTCAGCCCCGAGCTGAAGGCCCGGCTGGGGCGCGGAAGATAGACGGGGGCGCAGAGCGTACGCAGGATGTTCCCCGGGGAGCACGAACTGAGTGCGTGATTGAAGCCTCCCGTACTTCGCCCCTTTGGCCCTCCTCCGCCAAGCCTACGTGGCCTTCGCTTCCGGGTTCGGAAGTCCGTCCGCTTCGCGTGTGGATGGCCTGCCATCCGTAGCTCGGCGAGTTCCACGAGCTGAGCGAAGGATGGTGGACGCTCCCGGACTCGAACCGGGGACCCCTAGTGTGTGATACTAGTGCTCTAACCAACTGAGCTAAGCGTCCGACGTGGGGGCGAAACGTGTACGGACCCGCCGCGCGAATCAATCCCCTTTTCGCGCCGATTTTGCCACCGGTTTGGCGCGCCGGGCATCGGCCTTGGCGGCGCGGACAGGGTACAAGGTTCGGCAGATCTCACACCGCGTTCCGTCGCAGCCGCGGGCGGTGCAGTGTTCCCGGCCGTAGTAGATGAATTGCAGATGAAGCTTGCTCCAATCTTCGCGCGGGAAGAGTGCCTTCAGGTCGGCCTCGGTCTGCTCGACATTGCGCCCCGAACTCAGCCCCCAGCGCTCCGCCAGCCGGTGGATATGCGTGTCGACCGGAAATGCGGGCACTCCGAAGGCCTGCACCATCACGACGCTGGCAGTTTTGTGTCCCACCCCCGGAAGTGCCTCCAGTTCGTCGAAGGTCCGAGGCACTTTCCCCTCGTGGCGGTCGACGAGCAGACGGGACAGCTCCGCAATGTTCTTCGACTTGGTCGGAGAGAGCCCAACCGGTCGGATGATCCGCTGAATCTCGGCGACCGGCACCCGGCTCATTTTCTCGGGTGTGTCGGCGAGCGCGAACAGCTCGGGCGTCGCGCGGTTGACCGACCGGTCCGTCGTGTGCGCTGACAACAGCACCGCAATCAAGAGCGTGAAGGCGTCCCGGTGGTCGAGCGGTATCGCCGGGTTTGGATACAGCTCGGCGAGCCGGCGTCGAACGAAGGCAGCGCGTTGGGGGCGGGTCATGGCGAAGGGAAGGTGAAAGTGAGAGTGAAAGTGGCACCGAACAAACCTGAAGAGGTGTAAAGCGCTATCGCGATGGTTGCGGGGGGGGGGGCCCCCCCCGCCGGGGGGGGGGGGGGGGCG
>JAEWKR010000110.1 GCA_023457715.1 Verrucomicrobiota bacterium | reverse complement strand
GACCTGGTTGGCCTGTGTCCCTTCCACGAGGACCACGACCCGAGTTTGCGCGTCACGCCGGGCAAAGGCTTGTGGCGGTGCATGAGCTGCGGCGCCACGGGTAACGTGATCCAGTTCGTGCAACGCTTCGACGGCGTCTCGTTCCGGCACGCCTACGAGCTTTTGAAGAACGGCGCCGCCTTCACCGGTGCCCCGACATGTCAGCCGGTGAAGAAGGGCACAGTGCCGCGGCTGCCGGCACCGGTCGCGGTCGACGCGGACGACCAGGCGGCGCTGCGCCAGGTGCTCGACTACTACCACGAGCGTCTGAAACAGAACCCGGTGGCGCTCGCGTATCTCCAGAAACGAGGGATCGCCGCCGAGGCGGTCGACACGTTCCGGCTGGGCTTCGTCGATCGCACACTCGGGCTGCGACTGCCCCAGGCGAACCGGAAGGAGGGCGCCGCGATCCGCGAACGGCTGCAGCGGCTCGGCATCCTCCGCGAAACCGGACACGAGCACCTGCGCGGCCGGGTCGTCTTCCCGGTGATCGCCGAGGACGGGAAGATCGGGACCGTTTACGGCCGCGCGATCGACGACGGCGGCAAGCACGACCGGCACTTGTTCCTGCCGGGACCACAGCGCGGCGTCTGGAACCCGGCCGCGCTGCGTTCCTCGGAGCTGATCGTGACGGAGGGCATCATCGACGCGCTCACGTTCTGGTCGGCAGGGTATCGCCACGTGACGACCGGCTACAGCGCGAAGGCGCTGCCCGATGAGCTGCTCGACGCGATCATCGCCGCGAAGGTCCGGCGGGTGTTGATCGCCTTCGACCGTGATGAAGCCGGGGACAAGGGAGCGGCCGAAGTGGCGGCGCAGCTTGCGGCCCACGGCGTGGAGTGTGCCCGCGTCCTCTTCCCTCATGGCCAGGATGCGAACGCCTACGCCCTGGCCGTCACTCCCTCGGACAAGTCCCTCGGGCTTCTGCTCCGTTCCGCCGTGTCGATCGAGAACACAGGCAAACTCCCTTCGCGCGCACCCGCGCCGGTTCCTTCTTCTATAGCTGCTAAAGCTGCTGTAGCTGCTTCCGCCTTCGCTGAAGCTACGGCGGAAAAGCCGGCCGACGTGAGGACGGCCGAGCAATCGGAGGCGGCCGTGGCCGCCGTAGGCTCGGCGAAGGCGGCTAAAGAAGAAATACCCGCCGCGGCCCGGGCGCCGTTGCCGCCTGCATCCGTTGCGGCCGAAGCGCCCACATCGGCGGTTACCGTCGCGAAATATGAGGCGGACGAAATCGTCCTCGGGATCGGCGACCGGGAATGGCGCGTGCGTGGGCTGCAGAAGAACACGGGCTTCGAGTCGCTCAAGGTGACGCTGCGCCTGACGTGCGCGGAGCGGTGGCACGTGGACCAGCTCGACCTGTGCGTGGCGCGGCAGCGGGAGCACTTTGTGACGCAGGCTGCGGCGGAAACCGTGCTCAAGCCGGAGCTCGTGAAGCGCGACCTGGGGCACGTCTTCCAAAAGCTCGAGGAGCTGCAGGAAGCGCGGATGAAGGCCGAGGCCGAGCCGAAGAAAGCGGAGCCCTCGATGACGGCGCAGGAACGCGAGGCGGCACTTGCGCTGCTGCGCGATCCGAAGCTCCTCGACCGCATCCTGTCCGACTTTGCCGCGTGCGGTGTCGTCGGCGAGGAGACCAACAAGCTCGTGGGGTATCTCGCGGCCGTGTCGCGCAAGCTCGACAACCCGCTTGCCGTCATCGTGCAGAGCACGAGTGCGGCCGGAAAATCCGCCCTCATGGAAGCGGTGCTCGCGTTCGTGCCGCCGGAGGAGCGCGTGAAATACTCCGCGCTGACGGGCCAGGCGCTCTACTACCTGGGCGGCGAAGCGAACCTGAAACACAAGATCCTCGCCATCGTGGAGGAGGAGGGCGCGGAGCGTGCGAGCTACGCCCTCAAGCTCCTGCAGTCCGAGGGCGAACTGTCGATCGCCTCGACCGGCAAGGACCCGCAGACGGGCCGGATGGTGACGCAGGAATACCGCGTTGAAGGCCCGGTGATGATCTTCCTGACGACGACGGCCGTGGACATCGACGAGGAACTCCTCAACCGGTGTCTCGTGCTCACGGTCGACGAAGGCCGCGAGCAGACGGCGGCAATCCACCGGCTGCAGCGCGAGCGCGAGACGTTGGCCGGGCTGCTGCGGAAGGAGACGCGCGCGCAGGTGCTCGCGACGCATCGGGCGGCGCAGCGGCTCCTGCGGCCGCTCCAGGTCGTGAACCCGTTTGCTGAAAAACTCACGTTCCTGGACGACCGCACGCGCACGCGGCGCGATCACGGAAAGTATCTCGCGCTCATCCGTTGCGTGGCGCTCCTGCACCAGCACCAGCGGCCGGTGCGGACGGTGGAGCACGCTGGCCGGCGGATCGAATACATCGAGGCGACGCTGGATGACATCGCCGCGGCGAACCGTCTGGCGCATCACGTCCTCGGTCGCTGCCTCGATGAAATGCCCCCGCAGACCCGGCGGCTCCTGGGGCTCATTGAACGGATGGTGGCGCAGCGCTGCACGGAGAAAAAGATGGAGCGCGCGGACGTGCTCTTCCGGGCGCGCGAGCTGCGGGAGTTTACCGGCTGGGGCAACTCGCAGTTGCACCTGCATCTGGGGCGCCTGGTCGAACTCGAATACGTCCTGACGCATCGGGCCGACTACGGCCAAGGCTTCGTTTACGAGCTGGTTTACGACGGAGCGGGCAAGGACGGGGCGCGATTCCTGCCGGGCTTGTTGGACGTGGAGAAACTGCGTGCCGGGCACAGCTACGACGGCAAGCGTCCGGGGTTTGCGGCCAATCATCCGGGGGTAAACGGCGACCATCCGGCCCCCGTCCGGCCCCCATCCGGCCCGGTTCCGGGGGTGATCCGGCCCCGTGAATCGGCTGGTTCCTCCTCTGAAAGCCCGGCTCTGAGCGGTGAATCGGCCGAAAACTCACGCCCACGGGTCGCTGCGGAAACCGTCGCGGCGTAGGCGTAGCCGCACCGTACCCATGCCGAGGAAAGGCGAGCGCAAGGCGAAGGTGTGGCCCGGCGATCCAGGCGACGTAACGGGCTTCGTTGCCCTTTGCGCGGCGTACTTTGAGGCGCTGCGCATCCAGAACTACTCGGAGCGCACGATCGAGAGCCGGGAGCATCACCTGCGCGAGTTTGTGAAATGGGCGCACGAGCGCTCGATGGCGCGGCCGTCCGACGTGACGAAGCCGATCCTGGAGCGGTATCAGCGGCACCTGTACCACCACCGGAAAAAGAACGGCCAGCCGCTCTCGTTCCGCTCGCAGCACGGGTGCCTTGTCCCCGTGCGTGCGTTCTTCAAGTGGCTCTGCCGGCAGAACCACCTCCTTGCGAACCCGGCCGCGGACCTCGACTTGCCGCGAGCGGAGAAGCGATTGCCGCGTCACGTGCTCACGGCGAGCGAAGCGGAGCGCGTGCTTGGCATGCCCGACGTGACACAGCCGATGGGCTTGCGGGATCGCGCTATCCTGGAGGCGCTGTACTCGACGGGGATGCGTCGGATGGAACTCTTGGGGCTCAAGCTCTACGACCTGGACCAGGAGCGCGGGACCGTCTTCGTGCGCCAGGGGAAAGGAAAGAAGGATCGAATGATCCCGATGGGCGAACGTGCGTTCGCCTGGGTCATGCGCTACGTGGAGGAGGCGCGGCCGTCGCTCGCGCTCACGCCCGATGACGGGCTCGTGTTCCTGACGAACGTCGGGACCTCGTTCGAGCCGAACCGACTGACCCAACTCGTGCGCGACTACGTGGACGCCGCCGAAATCGGCAAAACCGGCTCCTGTCACCTGTTCCGCCACACCTGCGCCACGCTCATGCTGGAGAACGGCGCCGATATCCGGTTCATCCAGCAGCTCCTCGGTCATGAGAAACTGGAGACGACGCAGATTTACGCCCAGGTGAGCATCCGGATGCTCAAGGAAGTCCACGCGCGCACGCATCCGGCCCGGCTCACGGCCGCGCACGCCGACGCTGCCGAAGTCGCCCAGGACAACGCCGAGCTTGCCGCAGAACTCGCCGCAGAAGCGGCCGAAGACGCCGAGGCATAGGCGAGCCGCGGCACGGGCCGCAGATCGCGTTAAACGCGACGGAAAACGTCCTCGCCGCTCCTTCTTTAGCCGCTCAGGATCGGCGTTCGATGCTCGCGACGACGTGCCCCAGCTCGATGCGCTCGCGGCGGCGAACGCCGCCGAGCCGCCGCTCGTCGCGCTGGCAGAACACGCGCCCGGCAAAACGCTCCGCGCGGGCCAAAACCGCATCTAGGGTTTTTTTGCGGCAGGCACCGAAAACGCGCCCGGTGAGCGTCACGCAAACCGCTGGAACGCATCAGGCAACTTGGGTCTGGGCCTACGATTTTGCGTCAGGCTGCGCTGTAGCCCCAAACACAACAGGGGGAGATTCAACACTACTCGGTGGCGTCAGCAGCGGAGTCGCGGGCTCAGGGATGCCGGTAATACCCAAGCCGCTCGCCACGGGGAGTATCGCGTCAACGTCGGCCGCGTCTACGTACTTCCGGAACAGTCCGCTGGCAAACACACCGACGAGGATTCCGACGCCTATTCCCACCAATCCCGCGGCGGTGGCGCCAAACGCCGGCGTGGCGGTTGGGCGGCTGCTTCCGTACGCTGGTGTTGCAGGGATGGTGATCGACGTTGCCTATGATCGGAATCCGTTGAGAGCCGCAACCGGGAACTGGTTCGGGTTCCTTGGCAGTATGGCCGGCGGCGCGGTTGGTGGACTCCCTGGCGCGATAGCGGGTGGGTATGCAGGTTATAACGGTGGCCTTGCCGTCTATGACGTTGACGCGGCGAGAGCGGAGTCTCGTAGAAACCAGCCGTTTAGGCGCGATCCAGGAGGTGGTCTCTGATGAACACGAGCCATATTGGTCTTCTGATTGTAATTCTGGGTATGCTCGCGCTCGGCGGCGTAATGCTTTGGTCGCACATGCACCGAAAGCGAATCCGGGCGCAGCGGGACGGCCATGATCTTGAAATGTTCGTGGCTGAGTTCGGTGACACCCACGTGAGTAGAGTTGTCTTGCAGATGGTATACGAAGATCTCTCTACGAACGCTAAACTGCCGGTTCATCGGTTCGATGATCTCGAAAAGACGCACGGATTTTTGCCGGAAGTCATCACGGACGTCATCGAGAATCGCTGTCGCACCCTGGGGGTAGCCGATGTATGGAAGTCGTCGTACGCCTCGTTGCTCCCTCTACGGACCGCAGAGGACTACGTGCGCCTACTGGCTGCAATCAGAGGAGAATCTCCAGCGATTGAGAGCAGAACCGATTAGCCGGCCGATAACCGACCCTTTTCCGAACACGCGAAATCCATCCCGCCCGCGGGCGTAGACCGCGCCGCGCTCCCGAGTGAGGGGAGGATTATCGAACACCGCCGCCTCGCCCGGCGTGCGAACCAAAGCCAGCAGCCAAGGAATAGGATCATGCCGGCAATCTGCGCCGTGAAGCCGTCTGCCCTCAATCGAGCGCGCGTACCCTTTGCGCGGTAGTCCGAGGCTGCGACGAGCCCAGGGGTGAGCGACGGCTTCCGCCCCTTGTTTCCTTGAGACGCAAAACCCGATCGACTTCGTCGATTTGGAACTCGGGCAAGCGGCCGTACCGGAATCCGGGTACGTACGCGCTGGGCGGTCGCACGTCGCCGCCTCGAGCTCGCGGAAAATGCCGCGTGATTTTGCGCTCCGCGCGCCGATTCCGGCGCTGGATTCCTGCCTGAAATCGCCGCAATTTTGCCTCGTTCGGTCGCTGAAATCCTCGCCCGAAAACTCACGAAAAGCGGGGCGTTGTGCTCCTCGCCGCCCACTGCGTGGGCACCCGCTGCGGGCACCCCTCCGCTCCCTCCTTCGCCAAGCCTACGGTGGGCAAGACGC